>DATHLN010000219.1:0-21312 GCA_035488115.1 Candidatus Limnocylindrales bacterium
AGGCGGCGCGTCCGCGAGCTCCGGCGGCGGCTCGACGCTCATCATGGCGCGGGTGAAGGACGCGGTCGTGCTCGATCCGTCGCACGCGACCGACGGGCTCTCGCTGAACACGGCGAGCGAGGTGATGCAGAACCTCGTGCAGTTCAAGCCCGGGACGTTCGAGGTCGTCGGCGACGCCGCGAAGTCGTGGACGCGCAGCGCCGACGGGAAGACGTGGACGTTCGAGCTGAACCCGGGGCTCGTCTTCGCCGACGGCACGCCGCTCGACGCCGCCGCGGTGAAGTTCAACTTCGACCGCTGGCGCCTCACCTCGAACCCCGCGCACGGGAACTTCACCTACTCGTACTACGCCGACGACTTCGGCGGCTTTCCGGGCGCGATCGCGGACGTGCAGGCGCCGAGCGCGACCCGCCTCGTCGTCAAGCTCGCGCGCCCGCTCGGCCCGTTCTTGCGCGACATCGCCGAGCAGTCGTTCGGGATCGGCTCGCCGGCGGCGATCCGTCGCGATCCGAAGGCGTTCGAGATCACGCCGGTCGGCAGCGGCCCGTACCAGGTCGCCGAGTGGGTTCGCGACGACCACATCACGCTGATCGCCAATCCGAAGTGGCGCGGGGCGAAGCCGGCCTACGGCACAGTGGTGATCCGCGACATCCCGGATCAGGCGACGAGCGTGCTGTCGATTCAGAAGGGCGACATCGACATGCTGACCGATCCGCGCCCCGACGACGCGCAGGGGCTCGCGAAGCAGCGCGGGATCAGTGTCGTCGAGCAGCCGTCCAACAACGTGAGCTACGTCGCGATGGACGTGGAGAAGAAGCCGTTCGGCGACCTGCGCGTGCGCCGCGCGGTCGCCTACGCGATCGACGTCGCGACGATGGCGAAGAGCCTCTACTCGACCGGCGCGACGGTCGCGAACAACTGGACCCCGCCCGGGATGCTCGGCGAGTCCCCGTCGCTCCGCGTCTATCCGCACGGGGTCGCGAAAGCGCGCGCGCTGCTCGCGGAGGCCGGCTTCCCGCACGGCTTCTCGACGACGCTCGCGTACTCGACCGCGCCGCGGCCGTATCTCCCCGAGCCGCAGCGCGTCGCGGAGACGATCCAGGCGAACCTCGCGCAGGCGGGGATCCAGGTGACGCTGCAGCCGTACGAATGGGGCGTGTTTTTGGATTACATCAAGCACGGCCGGCACGAGATGTGTCTCATCGGCTGGACCGGCGACAACGGCGATCCCGACAATTTCTTCTACCCGCTGCTCGACCAGGACTCGGCGCACACCGACGGCACCGCGCAGAACTACTCGTTCTGGCGCGACCCGAAATTCCACCAGCTGATGCTGGCGGGGCAGGCGGCGGTCGACGACGCGAAGCGCCGGACGATCTACCAGCAGGCCAACGCCATGGTGCACGACCAGGTTCCGGCGGTCTCGCTGGTCCACACGACGGTCCCGTTCGTGCTGAAGTCCTCGCTGAAGGGATTCGTCCCGAGCCCGAACACGACGTACCACTTCATGCTGATCAAACCAGGGACGTGACGATGGCGAACGACGGCGCGAACGCGAGCTGCATCTTCTGCAAGATCGTGCGCAAGGAGATTCCGGCCGACGAGGTGCTGCGCGACGAGCACGTGGTCGCGTTCCGCGACCTCAACCCGCAAGCGCCGACGCACATCCTGGTGATCCCGACCGAGCACGCCGCGCACCTCCGCGACTTCACCGCGACCGCGAACGGCGAACGAGCGGCGCGATTGCTCGCCGCCGCCTCGGAGCTCGGCCGCCGCTACGGCCGCGACGGTTACCGCGTCGTCATGAACGAAGGCCCCGACGGCGGCCAAACCGTGCACCACCTCCACGCCCACATCCTCGCCGGCCGCCACATGACGTGGCCTCCGGGCTGAATTTGACCCCGGGGCGATGGCGTGGTATTCTCTCTCGTCGGGCCTAAGGGTCACGAAGCGGTTTCGGCCGTGGCGGAGGGAGGTGTTCGAGTAGATGGAGATCAGAGTCGCACCGGGCGAGACGATCGAGAGCGCGCTGCGTCGCTTCAAGAAGGCGACCCAGAAAGCCGGGGTCCTCGCCGAGGCGCGGAAGCACGAGCACTACGAGAAACCCAGCGTCCGCCGCAAGAAGAAGAGCGCCGCCGCCCGCAAGCGGCGCAGCTGAGCGCTCCTCGTCCGCGAACCGAACGGCGTCCGTACTCATTACGGGCGCCGTCGTCATTTCCACGCGCTCATCGACTACGAAGGGAAGTCGCGGCGAGGCATAACAAGGGAGCGATAGTTCGGGTCACGTCCCGGCTACGCTGATCGAGGTACTCGCATGCGCTCATTCCTTCGTCGTGCCGGCGTCTCGACGATGGCGGCATCCGTTTTGATGCTGGCCCTCCAGCCGGCGTTCCCCGAGGAGCAGCCCGCGCCGAGCGGGACGATGGAGGCGGTCACGGCGAGCGATCCCACGCCGGTAGCGCCGAGCGATCCCACGCCGGTAGCGCCGAGCGATCCCGCGCCGGCCGCGTCGATCGATCCCGCTCCACCGGCCGAGCCCGCGGAGCCCGCGCCGGACACGCCGCGCGACGAGCCTGCCGGACCGACCCCCGTGGTGCCGAGCGATTCGACACCAGCCGTGACGGCGACCGATCTCGCCCAAGCTGCGCCGGCGCGGCCGGTCATTCAAGGTACCGTCAAGACGGCCTCGGGTGCGCCGGTAGCCGGCGCGACCGTCACCGTGAGCGGACCTGCCGCCGCCACCACGACGAGCGACGCGAACGGCGCGTTCACCCTCACCGTGCCGCCCGGTATCTACCGGATCGAGGTGACTCGCGGCGGTTATGTCACGGCCGTGCTCTCCGACTTTGCGGTGGTCGCGGGGACGACGACCCCGGTGAGCGTGACGATGAACCAAGCCGATCTGAGCTCGCTGCAGACGATCGGACGCGTGTCGACGGTGAGCCGCGGCTCCGGGAGCGCGATCAACACGGGCACCGCGACGTCGAGCTACCTCACCAGCAAGGCGTTCTCCGATCTCGGCAACCCGCAGATCAACGACGTGCTGCAGCACCTGCCGGACGTGACGATCCAGCACATGGGAAGCCAGCAGGACACCTCGATCATCGTCGGCGGGGTGCAGCCGTACGAGACGCAGGTGCTCATCGACGGACACCCGCTCGCGCTGGGCCAGTACGGCGTCTGGGTGAGCCAGTACTTTCCGTCCTACCTGATCGGCGGCGTCGAGACGCAGTCGGGCCCCGGCAACACGACGCCGTTCGCTAACATCGCGGTAGGCGGCACGGTCAACCTGCTCACGCCGGCGTTCACGCGCCAACCGACCTACGAGATCACGACCGGGGTCGACAACTACGCGACGCAGTTCACGCACTTCATCGCGACCGGCTCGGCGGGCAAGCTGCAATACGTCCTCGGCGCCGGCACGGACGGCTACAACGGCCCGTACTATCAGACCAAGCAGTGCGACGTGACGCCGGGTGCGTCGCCGAACACCGGAACGATCCAGTTCTGCGGCGACGCGAGCGGCTCGTTCTTCAGCAAGGGCGAGCTCGTCAAGCTCCGCTACGACCTCTCGCGCGCGAGCTCGCTCGAGGCCGGTTTCGTCGGCGCCTGGGGCGGCTACAGCCCGCAAGGCACCGCATGGGGGACCTCACTCGGGCCGCTCACGATCGTGCCGTGCTCCGGGCTGTGCACGAACCCGAACGACGCGTACCTGATCGGGCGACACCTCAACTCGCTGGGCTGGTATCCGGGCTCGTACATCTACAACAATCAGACGCTGTTCGACGCGCAGTTCCGCACGTCGATCGGGAAGAACGACACGCTGCTGGTGCGGCCGTACGTCGGAAACATCGAGCCCGAGATCATCATCGGCACGGGTGAGATCTTCTATCCCGCCGGCTATTCGCCGGTGAACCAGCCGAACGATCCCGGTTTCCAAACCGCGTGCGCCAACGCCTTCGGCAGCACGACGAATCCGAGCGGCGGAACGACGGTCGTCAACGGTCAGACGGCCTGCTACGACAGCGCGTACTCGACCTTCGAGCTGGACAAGCTGTACGGAACGACGGTGTCATGGCTGCACCCGATCGGCGCGAGCTTGCTGGATCTGACCTACGACTTTCACGGACAGAGCACGTTCGCGTACATCAACAACCCGCAAGGGGTCTCGGTGCCGTTCTCGACCGACCGCTACTCGACGCTCTCGCTCACCGGCGACCTGCACCTCGTTCGCAATCTCGGCATCGACGTGGGGCTGTACGACACGCGCTACACCGTTGTGGGCGTGAAGCCGGCCTCGCTGACCGACGCGACGCTGGTCGGGTTCTCGCGCACGATCTCGCGCTTCGACCCGCACCTGGCGCTGACGCTGCGGCCCTCGAGCGACGTCTCGTACCGCGCGTCGTGGGGCACCTCGACGACCTTTCCGTACGTCGGACAGCTCAGCGGTCTGGCGACCTACGAGCAGCCCGCGCAGTCGCTCGGCGTCTACGCGCTCGGCGGATCGCTGACCGAGAAGAACGCCAACCTCAAGCCGGAGGTCGCGATCGCCTACGATCTGGGCGTCGACAAGCGGTTCCGCAACGGCTCGGTCCTTAGCCTGGACTTGCAGCAGTCGGTGATCCACGACGTCTTCGAGGAGCTGACCACGTCGGTGCCGGCGAACGGTGGGCTCGAGGGAATCTTCTCGCCGATCAACGCCGCGAAGCTCAACACGCAGCTCGCGACGGTGAAATACCGCTACGCGCCGCGCACCGGGCTCGGGTTCGATCTCACCGCGGCGGCGGAGCGCTCGATCGTGCAAGGCCTGCCGCCGAGCCTCTATACCGCCGGTACCGCCGGGTTCCCGGTGAACAACGTGCAGATCTGCGGCAACGGTGTCGCGGCGCCCGGCATCCCGACCTGCCTGCCGTACCTCAAAGGCTACGGCCGGCTGACCTACACCTGGCGCGACGGGACCTTCGCGGCGCTCGGCGTCGACTACGAAGGGAAGAACAACGCGTATTTCCAGCCGCCCTTCACCCAGGTCGACCTCACGCTGCGGCGTCCCGTCACCAAATCGGTCGAAGTGCAGGTCGGGATCCAGAACCTTCTCAACACGAACAACTTCGGCACGTATCTGCCGACGCCGGGGGCCGGCACGCCGATCGTCGCCGGCTCGGTCGACGGGGCAGGGAACGAGATCCAGACCTCGTTCGTGCCGAGCCGCATCCCGGCTTCGCCGCGGATCATCCGGGCGCAGGTGCGCTTCCATACCGGCCGCTAACGCAGAGGCGGTGAGCATCAAAGACCGGATCACCGCCGACCTCAAAGAGGCGATGAAGGCGCGCGACCAGGTGCGCCTCGACACCCTGCGCAGCGCCATCTCGGCGTTCACGTACAAGCGCAAGGACTCGACCGAGGACCTCACCGAGGCCGACCAGCTCGCGATCGTCCAGCGGCTCGTCAAGCAGCGTGCCGACTCGATCGAGCAGTTCCGCAAGGCCGGCCGCACCGAGCTCGCCGACAAAGAGACCCGCGAGCGCGAGATCCTCCAGCAGTATCTGCCCGCGCAGAAGACCCCCGAGGAGATCCGGGCCGTCGTCCGCGACGCGATCGCCGCGCTCCCGCCCGAGGGCCGCAACCAGGGCGCGCTGATGAAGGCCGTCCTCCCGCAGCTCAAGGGACTCGCCGACGGCAACGCCGTCCGGCAGATCGTCGGCGAGGAGCTCGCCAAGGCGTAACCTACCTGCGGCGAGCCGGTACCCACCCGTGTGATCGCTCGCCGCCTCGTCGCCGCCATCTGCCTGCTCGCCGGGACGCTCTCCGCGTGGGCCCAGGGCGCCGCCGCCGCGCCGGCAACCGGCGAGGTCGTCGTCATCCCCATCCACGAGATCGTCGACGAGGGGATGGCCCATCTCGTCGCGCGTGCCGTCGCCGACGCGAAGGACCGCCATGCCCGCGCGATCGTCCTGGAGATCAACACGCCCGGCGGGCTGGTCGACGCCGGCAAGGAGATCAGCGACGCGCTCCGCGACAGCGGCGGGATCCCCGTCGACGCGTACGTCCGCCGCGGCCTCTCCGCCGGCGCGCTGATCTCGCTCTCCGCCCCGCGCATCGTGATGCAGCAGGGCGGCTCGATCGGGGCCGCCGAGCCGATCCCGCACGATCCGAAGTTCATCTCGGCCTTCCGCGCCGAGTTCGAGTCGCTGGCCCGGCTCTACCACCGCAATCCGCACCTCGCGGCCGCGATGGTCGACCCGAGCGTCGACGCGCCGCAGTACAAGCCGCCGAAGGGGATCCTCACGCTGACCGCCGACCAGGCGCGCGACACCGGGTTCTCGGAGGCGACGGTCGACACGTTCGACGCGGCGATGCAGCACTTCGGGCTCGCCGGGGTCCCGCGCACCACCGCGGAGTACAGCTGGGCCGAGCAGGTCGCGCGCTTCGCGACGAACCCCACGATCAGCGGGCTGCTGCTCTCACTCGGATTCCTCGGGCTGCTCGTCGAGCTGCAGACGCTCCACGGAATCGCCGGCGCGATCGGCGCCGCCTCGCTCGCGCTCTTCTTCGGAACGCACATCTACGCCGGGTTCTCGAACGGGCTGATCGTCGCGCTCGCGATCGTCGGGCTGCTGCTGATCCTCTTCGAGCTCCACGTCCTCCCCGGCCACGGGATCGCGGGGAGCGTCGGTTCGGTGATGCTCCTCGCGGCCGTCGTGCTCGCGTTCGGCGTGCCGTTCTTCATCAGCGCGCTGCAGGCGCTCGCGCTCGCGATCGTCCTCTCCATCGCGGTCTTCGTGCTGCTCCAGCGGGTGCTGCCGGAGAACGCTTTTATGAAGCGGCTGATGTTCGCGGGGACTCAGGGGCCCGACTACGTCGCGAGCGCGGACCACCGCGCGCTGCTCGGACAGGGCGGAACCGCGGTCTCGTTCCTGCGGCCGGCCGGCGTCGCGGTCTTCGGCGACGTCCGGGTCGACGTCCTCACGGAAGGGGAGTTCGTCCCCGCCGGAACACCCGTCCGTGTCACTCGCGTCGAAGGCGCGCGGATCTTCGTGCGTCCCGAAACGCCCGCGTAGGAGCAGTTCATGGGAACTTTGGTCCTGGCCGTCATCGTCATCGCGCTGCTGATCGGCATCGTGCTGTTCCTGTACTACTTCCCGATCGGGTTGTGGATCCGGACGGTCGCCGCGGGCGTCCCGCTCTCGATCCTCTCGCTGATCCGCATGCGGATCATCGGCGTCCCCGCCGGGCTGCTGGTCGCGAACCTCGTGCGCGCGCGCAAAGCCGGTCTGCCGCTGACGGTCGACCAGTTGCAGTCGCACATCCTCGCCGGCGGAAACATCGACAAGGTGACGCTCGCGATGATCGCCGCGCAGCGCGCGCAGATCCCGCTCGAGTGGCAGCGCGCCGCGGCGATCGACCTCGCCGGGCGCGACGTGCTCGACGCACTGCAGACCTCGGTCAACCCGAAGGTGATCGAGACGCCGATCTTCCAAGGCGTCGCGCAAAACGGCATCCAGCTCAACGTCAAAGCGCGCATCACGGTGCGCTCGAACCTCGACCGCTACGTCGGCGGCGCCGGCGAGCCGACGATCGTCGCCCGCGTCGGCGAAGGCGTCGTCAGCGCGGTCGGCGCGGCGGTCGACCACAAGGAAGTCCTCGAGTACCCCGACCGCATCTCGAAGGCGGTGCTCGCGAAAGGACTCGACGCCGGAACCGCGTTCGAGATCGTCTCGATCGACATCGCCGACGTCGACGTCGGCAAGAACATCGGCGCCGACCTGCAGACCTCGCAGGCCGAGGCCGACCGTAAGATCGCGCAGGCGAAAGCCGCGGAGCGGCAGTACGCCGCGCTCGCCGCCGAGCAAGAGATGAAGGCGCAGACCCAGCAGATGCGCGCGAAGGTCGTGGAGGCTGAGGCGCAGATCCCCGAAGCGATCGCGGAAGCGTTCCGGGCCGGGCACCTCGGCGTGATGGACTACTACCGGCTCAACAACGTGAAGGCCGACACCGAGATGCGCGGCGCGATCGGGACGAGCGTGAACGACGACGGCCAGACGCCGCCGGCCGGAGGCGGCCCGACCTCGTGAGCCTCGTCCCGCTGCTGGCGATCAGCGCCGACAACCTGCCGGGACTCGTCATCGTCGGGATCATCATCGTCACGTCGATCGTCAACCAGCTGCGCGGGGCGAAGAAGGCGTACGACAAAACCGTCGTGCGGCAGCGCGCTGAACGCGACGCGGCGAGCGCGCAGCCGGCGGTGTACCCGCGGCCGGGCCAGCCGGTCGCGACGCCGCAGACCGCCGCGCAAGCGCGCGCGCTGCTGGTCTCGCAGATCGAAACGGTGGCGGCGCGGAACGCCGCCGCGGCGCAACGCGCACCGGCGCAATCGGCGAGCGTGCAGCAACCTGCTTCGGTGCCGCAGCAGTCCGCCGCGCCGAGTCAGCAGCCGGTGTATCGCCGGCCCGCTGCGCCGCAGCAGCAGCGCGCGGTGTACCGAGATCCGATGGTGATCGGCAGATCGGCCTCCGACGCCGCGGCGGCGATGGTGGACCGTTCGTTCGCGACGCTCCCGACGACGCTCGGCAGCGCCCAGCCGTCCGGCGCGTTGCTCACCGGAACCGCGACGGGGGCTCGCTCGTCGACGAGGCGGATGCTCGCCACGGCGTTCGGCGACCCGGCCCACGCTCGCAGCTCGGTGATCCTCGCGGAGGTCCTCGGAACGCCGGTCGGGCTGCGGTGAGACAACTCCGCGACCTCGGCGTGCGTTCTACATAGGGAATGCCGTCGATCACCAGCGAGGCCATCTTCGACCTCAGCGGTCTCACCGATCCCATCCGCCTCTGCGGATACCGCGACCAGAACCTCAACGCACTCGAAGCCCTGATCCCGGTCGTGTTACGGCTCGACGGCGACCGCGTGTACCTGAGCGGCGACCAGCGCGCCGTCCGCCGCGCCGAGGACGTGCTCGCTTCGATGCTGACCGCCGCCCGCGCGGGCACGCAGCTCACGCCGGACGACGTCGCGCTCGCGGCGCGCTCGACCGCGGAGCGCGGGATCCCGCCGACGCTCGCGACGACGGCGCGCGGGCGCGAGGTGCGCCCGAAGACCGACGGTCAGCGCGCGCTGGTCGCCGCGATCGATGCGAACACGCTGACCTTCGCGATCGGTCCCGCCGGGACGGGCAAGACGTTCCTCGCGATCGTGATGGCGGTGCGCGCGCTGAAGAACCGCGACGTCTCGCGGATCGTGCTCTCGCGCCCCGCGGTCGAGGCGGGCGAGAAGCTCGGCTTCCTGCCGGGCGATCTCAAGGAGAAGGTCGACCCCTACCTGCGCCCGCTCTACGATGCGCTCCAAGAGCTGCTCGAAGCGGGGACGACCGAGAAGTATCTCGAGCGCGGGACGATCGAGGTCGCGCCGCTCGCATACATGCGCGGGCGCACGCTCAACGATGCGTTCGTGATCCTCGACGAGGCGCAGAACGCGACGCACGAGCAGCTCAAGATGTTCCTCACGCGGCTCGGGCAGAACGCGAAGATGGTCGTCACCGGCGACGACACCCAGATCGACCTGCCGCGCGGGATGCGCAGCGGGATCCGCGACGTCGAGCGGCTCTTCGCCGAGATCGACGACGTCGGGATGGTGCGCCTCGACGCGGACGACGTCGTGCGCCACCCGCTGGTCGGCCGGCTCGTCGCCGCCTACGAGCGGCTCGCCCGCGAACGCGAAGCCTGAGCCGGCGTTGGTCTACCTCGACAACCGGACGCGCGGGTCGGGGCTCGACACGCGCGCGACGGTTCGCGTCTTGCAGCGGCTGCTCGCCGAGATCGGCGAAGACGGCACGAGCGTCTCGCTGACGTTCGTGCGCGACGCCGCGATGCGCGAGCTGAACCGCGAGCACCGCGGAAAGGACGCGCCGACCGACGTGCTCAGCTTCCCGCTGCACGCGCCGGACGAGTTCGACCGCAGCGGGCCGACGCGCCCCCGCGCACGCGGCACGCGCGCCGCCGACGCGGAACGAATGCTCGGTGACATCGTCGTCAGCGTCGACACCGCGCGCCGGCAGGCCGCCGACTACGACGCGCCGCTCGAGCGCGAGGTCCAGCGGCTGCTGATCCACGCGGTCCTGCACCTTGCCGGACACGATCACGTCGAGCCGGGCGAGCGCGCGGTGATGGAGGCGGAGGAGCGCCGCTTGGCGGATTCGATCGGGATGCCGTGGCCCTATCTCGAATCGAGCGCGCGGTGAAGGTTCGTTCGGCGCTCGCCCTCGCGCTCGCCGCGGCGCTCCTCGGCGCATCGCCGCCGCCCACCGCGCCGCCGCAGCCGCGCACGGTCCAGGACGCGCGCGCGCACTGGGCGGTGCAGGGCGCCGACGAGGAGACGCAGCGGCTGATCGACCGCGGCCTGATGATGCTCTACGCCTTCGACGTCGGCGAGGCGCGCGTCGCGTTCGGCCAGGCGCTGAAGAAGAACCCCGACGTCGCGCTCGCGTACTGGGGCCAGGCCGAGGCGGATACGATCGACATCAACGAGCCGTATACTGCCGCCGGCGACCAGCGCGGCGCCGCGGCCGTCGCCGAGGGCCGCCGGCACCTCGCGCACGCGAGCGAGCTCGAGCGCATGCTGGTCGACGCGATCGCGAAGCGCTACGGCAAGGGTGACAAGAAGACGCGCTTCGCGGGCTACGCCGACGCGCTGAGCGCGTGGACGACGACGCACCGCGACGAGCCGAACACGCTCGTCGTCGCGGCGTTCGCGATCTGGAACGCGGAGGACGCGCTCTTCGACGGTCACGACAACCCGACGCCGAAGGCGAAGGAGATGCTCGCCGATCTCGACGACGCGCTGAAGCTCGAGCCGACGAACCTCGGCGCGCACCACCTGCGCATCCACCTGCTCGAAGAGCTGCACCGCGCGCACGACGCGGTCCCCGACGCCGAGGCGCTCGGCTCGTACGGATACCCGCCGGGGACGTCGCACCTCCCGCATATGACGGGCCACATCTGGGCGCGCGTCGGCGAGTACGCGAAGATGATCGACGACAACGAGCGCGCGTGTGCGAACGACCAGGCGTGGTTCGCGCTCGGCGACGGCCCGGGCCAGCAGTACATGCGCAACTACCACGACCACGACGTCGACTTCGTGCTCTACGGGTTGACGACGGTCGGCCGGAACGAGGACGCGCGCGCGTTCGCGAAGCACGAGGACACGGTGATGCAGCTCAAGGCCGCGCTGCGCATCCACGACGGCGCGTGGGTGCGCCAGCTGGAGACCTCCGGCGGCGGATTCGGGGAATGGGCGCGGTTCGTCGCGCTCGCGCGCGAGGGTGATGCGGCCGGCGCGAAGGCTGCGCGCGCGCAGCTCGCCGCCGATCGCCGAACCTCCTCGCTCGCCGACGCGTTCGCGGCGCAGGCCGAGGGCGACGCCGCCGGTCGCGCGGCGGCGTACGGCCGAGCGTACGAGGCGACCAAGAACAACAACCCCGGCGACCCCAAGAACTCCTGGCAGACCCCGATCGGCGAAGGCTACGGCGCGGCGCTGCTCGCCGCCGGAAAGCCGGCCGAGGCCGAGAAGGTCTTCGCCGCCGAGCTGAAGCGGTTCCCGAACGATCCGCACCTCGAGTTCGGACTGGCGGAAGCGCTCAAGGCGCAGGGGAAGGACGACGCCGCCCCGCGCGCCGCCTACCGAGCCCACTGGAAGGGCACGAAAGATCTCACCCTCGCCGCCCTCGGCTGACCCGCCGCCGCGGCGGCACTCGCTGCCGGCCGCGTTCGGCTACGCCCTCGCCGGGCTCCGCACGGCGTGGCGCACGCAGCGCAACGTGCGCATCCACGCCGCGGCGGCGGCCGGCGTCATCGTGGCGGGCGCGCTGCTGCGTCTCTCGCCGCTCGCATGGGCCGTCGTCGCGCTGGCGATCGGGCTCGTCCTGACCGCCGAGCTCGTGAACACGGCCGTGGAAGCGTGCGTCGATCTGATCTCGCCGCAGGATCACCCGCTCGCCAAAGCGGCCAAGGACGTCGCCGCCGCGGCGGTGCTGGTCGCCTCGCTCGCGGCGCTGGCCGTGGCGGTCTGCGTGCTCGCCGGGGCGCTCGCCGCGCGTGTGCTATAATGACCCCCGCTTGAGTACCGACCCCCCGCCCTCGGGCAGACGCCGCCCGACTCCGCCCCGATGACGGCGGAGGCGCACTGGCCCGAGATCGTCGCCGTCGTCCTGCTGGTGGGCGCCGCGGCGTTCTTCGCTGCCTCCGAAGCGGCGATCGTCTCGGTCAACCGGCTCCGCGCCCGAGCCCTGGTGGAGAGGAGCATCCGCGGCTCCGGGCGGCTGATGCGGCTGCTCGAGAACCGCAACCGGACGCTCACCTCGGTGCTGATCGGCTCGACGATCGTTCTGCTCGCCGCGGACTCGGTCGCGACCGAGCTGTTCATCCACTGGAACCTGCCGAACGCCGCGATCTGGTCGACGCTCGTCATGACGGTCGTGCTGCTGCTGTTCGGCGAGATCTTGCCGAAGACGATCGCGGTCGGTTCGGGCGAGCGGACGGCGCTGCGGCTCGCGCCGTTCCTCGAGCTGGTCACGCGCCTCCTCTCGCCAGTCACCGCGGCGTTCCTGTGGATCACCGACGGGCTCGTCCGGCTGTTCGGCGGCAAGCCGCACGCCGGCCCGTACGTGACCGAAGAGGACATCAAGACGCTCGTCAACGTCGGCGTCGAGCAGAACGTGCTCGAGGAGCAGGAGCGCCAGCTGATCCACTCGATCATCGAGTTCGGCGACACGATCGTGCGCGAGGTGATGACGCCGCGCACCAAGATGGTCACCGTCGGCGTGACCTGGCCGGCGCGCCGCGCGCTCGACCTCGTGATCGCCGAAGGCTATTCGAAGCTGCCGGTCTACGAAGAGAACATCGACGAGATCATCGGCGTCGTGCACGACCGCGAGCTGCTGATCGCGCTCTCGAACGGAACGATCGCGCAGACCAGCCTGCGCTCGCTGATGCGCCCGGTGAAGCTCGTCCCCGAGAACAAGCGCATCTCCGAGCTGCTGCGCGAGATGCAGCGCGAGAAGTACTCGCTGGCGATCGTCCTCGACGAGTACGGCGGGACGGCCGGGCTCGTTACGATGGAAGATCTGCTCGAGGAGATCGTCGGCGAGATCCGCGACGAGCACGACGAGGGCGAGGAAGAGCCGATCCGCCGCATCAGCGAGGACGAAGCGGTCGTCGAGGCGGGGACGAACATCGAGGACGTGAACAACGCGCTCGGGATCGCGCTCCCGCACGAAGAGTTCGAGACGATCGGCGGCTACGTCGTCGGCTTGTTCGGGCGCCTGCCTCGCGAGGGCGAGGAGATCGAGGCGAACGAGGGCGTGCGCCTGCGCGTCGAGCGCACCCGCGGCCGCCGCATCCTCGCGGTTCGCGTGCTCACGCACGCGCACGTGCCGCCGCGAAACCCCGAAGAGGAGACCGCCTCCGTCCGTGAGTGAGCGCAGCGCGACGACCGACGCGATCGTGCTGCGCGCGCGCCCGCTCGGCGAAGCCGACCGCGTCTACACCTTGCTCACGCGGCTGCGCGGCAAGGTCGACGCCGTCGCGAAGGGCGTGCGCCGCCCGCGCAGCTCGATGGCCGGGCGCCTGGAGCCGCTCGCCGAGGTGCGCGTCGCGCTGCACAAAGGGCGTTCGCTCGACGTGATCACCGAAGCGCGCACCGTGCGTTCGTACTGGACCGGGCTGGCGCGGCCGGACGCGCTCGCGACCGCCTCGCTGTTCGCGGAGACCGTCGACTTGTTCATCGAGCACGACCTCGCGCTGCCGGAGATCTACGCGCTGCTGGCCGGCGCGGTCGCGGCAGTCGCGGCGAGCGACGCGCCGGCGACGCTGGTCCCGCGCTTTCAGCTGCGGCTGCTGCACGAGCTCGGCCTCGCGCCCGCGGACGACGCGTGCGTCCGCTGCGGCGGCGGCTTCACTCAGCATGGCGCCTGGCTCGATCTCGACGCAGGCGGGCTCGGCTGCGAGCGCTGCTACGGCGCGCGCGGCGACGAGCACGCGCTCGACGCGGGCGACGTCGCGAACTTCCGCGCGCTCGGCGCGCGGCGCGGCGGCGGCGCGGCGCTGCTCGCGACGGCCCAGGTCGCGCGCGCGGTCGACGACATCGTCACCTGGCACCTCGGCAAGCGCCCGAAGGCGCGCGCGCTGGTCTACGAGCTGTCGTGACGGCGGTGATCGCGCTGGACGTCGGCACGAAACGCATCGGCGTGGCGGTCGGCGAGGGGAGCTTCGCGTTCCCGCACTCGACGCTCGAGCGGACGAACGTCCGTGACGACGTCGCCGCAATCATCGCGATCGCGCGCGAGCGCGGCGCGGGCACGATCGTCGTCGGCGACCCGCTCACGATGAGCGGCGAGCGCGCGCTGGCGAGCGAAAAGATCGACGCGTTCGTCGCGCACCTCGCGCGCGCGTTCGACGGCGCGATCGAGCGCGTCGACGAGCGGCTGACGACCGCCGCCGCGCAGAAGGCGCTGATCGGCGCCGACGTCTCGCGCGCGAAGCGCAAGCAGGTCGTCGACCAGCTCGCCGCCGTCGGGATCCTCGAGACGTGGCTGGCCCGCAGGGCTCGGTGAGCCGGACCGCGCGCGCGCTGATCGGCGTCGCCGTCGCGGTGATCGTCGGCACGGGCGTGATCGTCGCCGCGGCCTCGATGTGGTTCCGCCACGCGGTCTACGAAGACCGCACGATGCCGGCGCGGCAGACCGACGTGATCATCCAGCGCGGCTCGACCTTCGCGCAGGTCACCGCGGCGCTGCAGGACCGCGGCGTCCTCGCGCAGCCGCTCGCGTTCCGCATCCTCGCGCGCCTGCGCCACGCCGACGCCGACGTCAAGGCCGGCGAGTACCGCTTCCCCGCCCATCAGACGAGCGACGAGGTGCTGCGGCGGCTCGTCCGCGGCGAGCAGTTCGCGGTCTGGGTGACGATCCCGGAAGGCTACACGGCGCACGAGATCGCGCGCACGCTGGCCGACCGCTCGCTCGGCGATGCGGGTGCGTACGACCGCGTCTTCCTGCACGAAGGCGGGATCGCGCTGGGCGGCACGCGGACGGCGAACCTCGAGGGGTATCTCTTCCCGAGCACCTACCTGATCCCGATCGACGACTCGCCGGGCGGCGTGGCGAAGATTCTGACCGGCCAGTTCCGCCGCGAGCTTCCGGCCGACGCGGAGCGGCGCGCCAAGGCGCTCGGCCGCACGGTCCCGGAGGTCGTCACGATCGCGTCGCTGGTCGAGCGCGAGGGAAAGGTGGACGAAGACCGGCCGCTGATCGCCTCGGTGATCTACAACCGCCTGCGGCTCGGGATGCCGCTGGAGGTCGACGCGTCGATCGAGTACACGTTCCCGGAACATCACGACGTGATCACGAAGCGCGATCTGGAGATCGACTCGCCGTACAACACCTACCGCCACACCGGGCTGCCGCCGACGCCGATCGCGAACCCCGGGAAAGCCTCGCTCGACGCCGCGTTCGAACCGGCCAAGAGCGAGTACCTCTACTACGTCGCCAAGCCCGACGGCCACTCGGCGTTCGCGAAGACGCTGCAAGAGCACAACGCGAACGTCGCGCGGTATCTGAGATAAGGAGACCGCCATCGACAGCAACGGCACCGCCGGGAACAACGGCACGAGCAGCGGGACCGCCGGCGACGGACAGCGGCAGCCGCTCGATCTCAAAGACGTCCTCGAGCTGCACATGGAGGACGGCACCGAGCTGCGCTTCGAGGTCGTCGGCCTAGTCGAGGACGACGAAGGGCACTCGTACGCGGTCTGCTACAACGAGCAGAACGACGAGTTCGTCGTGACCGACGACGTCGGCGACCTGCTCGAGGACGAAGACCTCGCGCAGGAGATCCTCGACGACTTCTTCGTCCTCGCCGAAGAGTCGACGCCGCCGGAGGAACAGGCGTAGAGCCCGCCCCGAGCTTGTCGAAGGGACCCGTTCTCTTCCTCTCCGCGCGGGTCGGTGAAGGTCACCGCGCGGCGGCCGACGCGGTGCGCGGCCGCTTGGCGGCGCGCGGCATCCGCGGCGAGGTGGTCGACAGCTATCGCTATGCGGCCTCGCTCTTCTCGAAGGTCGTCAGCGACGGCTACATCGGGATGGTCCGCACGATCCCGCAGCTCTACGGCTTCATCTACGACCGCGCCGAGCGCGCGACCGCGGCCGGCGGCTTTCGCGTCTGGGCGAGCGAGTTCACCGCGCGCAACATCCGCCGCGTGATCGAGCGGATGCGGCCGAGCGCGGTCGTCTGCACGCACGCGTTCCCGTGCGGCGTGATGGCGGCGTACAAGCGCGAGTTCGACCCGACGCTGCCGGTGATGGGAATCGTCACCGACTTCGTCGTGCACCCGTTCTGGATCTACAAGAACGTCGACGCGTACGCGGTCGCGACGCCGGAGATCCGCGCGGCGATGGTAGGCCGCGGGATCGATCCCGAACGGATCGCCGTCGACGGGATCCCGGTCGATCCGCGCTTCGGCGCGCGACCGGCCGACCGCGGCGCGCTGCGCGACGCGCTCGGGCTGCCGCGCGACGCCGCGGTCGCGCTGGTGATGGGCGGCGGTCTCGGCCTCGGTCCGGTCGCCGCGACGGTGCGCGCGCTCGCGGCGGCGAGCGTCGCGGTGACGCCGGTCGTGATCGTGGGGAAGAACAAGCGGCTGCAGCGCCGGGTGGCGGAAGAGGCGCGGCGGGACGGCGCGCCCATCCGCGTCCTGGGGTTCGTCGAAAACGTCTTCGACTGGATGCACGCCGCCGACGTGCTCGTGACGAAGCCCGGCGGCCTCACGACCTCCGAGGCGCTCGCCGCACGCGTTCCGATGGTGCTGCTGCGCCCGCTCCCGGGCCAGGAGGAGCGCAACGCGCGCTATCTCGTCTCGCGCGGGGCGGCACTTCGCGCCGGTGCACGGGACGATCTTCCGGGGGTCGTCGGAGCGGTGCTCAACGGCGGCCGCCTCGCCGAGCGGGTCCGCGAAGGAGCCGCCGCGCTCGCTCATCCGGACGCGGCGGAGCGGATCGCCGGGCGGATCGAGGCGCTGGCGCGCCGTTCGGGCGCGAATCTCCGTACTGGTACGGATAGTCGCCTGACGAGCGAGGCGCTATAGTCGAACGGGCCGGACCCTGTCCGGACTGACTGCGCCGCGCCGTCCCCGGGCCTCGGAAGCCGCGCAGCCGCGTCCTCGCACCTGACGCGGTGCAGGAGGAGCGATGGAAGTGAAAGTGCCCCAGCCCGCGGTGCGGATCGCCGTCTACGATCCGCGCGGCGCGTTGGTTCCCGATGCCGACGTGACGATCACGCACGCGGCGACCCACAGCTCGACGCGCTTGGAGCGCGACGACCAAGGCGGTTACGAAACGGCGGTCGCCGCGCCGGGCCGCTACACCGTTTCGGTGAGCGCGAAAGGCTTCGAGGCCCAGCAGCGCAGTGTCGACGTCCACGAGACGGGCGCGCAAGAGATCTTCGTCATCGGACCGCCGAACGCGCCGTACTTGTACCGCGGCGTGGCGAAAGTTCCATACGAGCCGCCGAACCTGCTCGCGATCACCGCGCCGGCGGGGCTCGACCCGAAGCGCTTCGGCGAGACGGTCGGCGCGCTCGCCGCGGAGTACCGCCTCGAGCCGCGCGAGCTCCCGCCGGGGCTGGCTGGGCGCAACGCCGCGCTGTTCGCGCTTCCCGCGGCGTTTGCGGACGACGCGCACGTGAACTTCCGCGCGCGCGTCGCCGAGCAGCTCGGCGAGGTGCACGTCGGCGAGGTCGTGCGGATCGACGACGAGTCGATGATCTTCGCCAGCAACGAGCTGATCGCGAAGTTCAAGCCCGAGGTGACGCGCGAGCAGATCGCGGAGCTGGCGCGCGGGCTCGGCTTGGAGATCGTGCGGTGGATCCCGAACATCGGGAACGCCGTGCTGTTGCGCGCGCGCGGCCCGGCCACCGCGAGGGTCTTCAGCCACGCCGACAAGCTGCTCGAGACCGGCCTGCTCGAGTACGCCGAGCCGAACCTGGTTTCCACCGTCGTCTACGACTCGATCACACCAACCGACTATCTGTATCCCCTGCAATGGCACCTTCCGACGGCGCAGCTGAACGACGCGTGGCAAGCGCTGAACGACGGTCTCGATCCGACGCGCAAGTACGGCGATCCGGGGATCATCGTCGGGGTCTTCGACGAAGGCGTGGATCCGACGAACCCCGAGTTCACGACCACGGTCTCCGACGGGACGGCGAAGTATTTCGCGGCGTACGACTTCGACCACATGGTCGCCAACAACGACTTCGTGACCGGGAACGCCGCCGTGAACCACGGCACGCGCTGCGCCGGGATCGCCGCGGCGAGTACCGACGACCCGTCGTCGGTCGCGGGCGTCACCGAAGGCGTCGCCGGCGCCGCGGGCAACTGCCGCATCCTCGGCGTGCGCGTTCCCTGGAGCGGAGCCGAGCTGCAGTTCTCGGACATGTACATTTGGGCCGCGGGGTTCGACCCGCACTCCGCGACGGCTGGTTTCCCGGCGCCGCTCGCGCGCGGCGTCGACGTCCTTACCAATAGCATTGGAGTGTTCCCCGGGATGCCGATCTCCGGGCTGATGCGGGACACGTTCGACTTCTGCACCGGCTACGGGCGGGGCGGACGCGGCTGCGTGTTCTGCTTCTCGATCGCGAACGTCACCCCGCCGGTCGACTTCACGCTCCTGCGGCCGTGGGCCGCTTATGTGAAGAACAACGCCTGCGCGGCGTCGTCGCTCGGACCCGACGGCGTCACCGAGATCCATGCCGACTATAGCAACTACAGCGGGCCGACCTCGACGATCTCCTGCTGTGCGCCGAGCCACGACTCGTACGTCGGCGGCGAGCCGTTCTTCAACCCGCCGCAGCATTATGCGACCGTGACGGCCGACGTCGCGGGGACCGGGAACCTGCCTGCGCCGCCGCTCACGACGACCACGCTCACCGCCGGCGCCGGCGCCGGCGATACCGCGCTCAGCGTCGCGAGCACCGCAGGGTTCACGGCGGGAACTTGGATCCTCGTCGGCACGCCGGCGCTGATCGGCTCGGAGTCGGTGCAGGTGACCGGGATCACCGACGGCACGCACCTCGCGGTGACGGCGCTGCTGCACCCGTATATGTCCGGAACGCCCGTGATCGGCGGGCCGAACGACTTCGCGAAGAACCACGGCGGAACGTCGTCGGCGACCCCGCTGGTC
Organism: Candidatus Limnocylindrales bacterium; assembly: GCA_035488115.1. Classification (GTDB taxonomy): domain Bacteria; phylum Vulcanimicrobiota; class Vulcanimicrobiia; order Vulcanimicrobiales; family Vulcanimicrobiaceae; genus Vulcanimicrobium. The sequence continues at coordinate 19,220 of DATHLN010000219.1, forward strand.
GCCGGGATCGCGGCGCTGATCCTCTCGGCGAATCCGTCGATGACGTGGATCGACGTGCGCACCGCGATCCGCAGCACCGCGGTCAAGATCGATCCGGCGAATACCGATCCGATCGGACGTTGGACCGACGCCATGGGGCGCATCTCGACCGATCCGATGTACAGCGGGCCGGTCTACAGCCGCTGGTACGGGTTCGGACGGATCAACGCCGCCGCCGCAGTTCAGCACGCGTTGACCTTCACCGCGCAGACGGTACTCGTGCGCGATGAGCTCAGCGACACCGGTGCGGTCCCCAGCACGGGCCAGTTCTGGGACAGCCCGGATATCTGGGTTCGCAACACCGATCCGGCGAGCGATCCTGGAGCGATTCCGGCGACCTACGGTGACGCCGGTCCGACGCAAGAGGTGCAGCACTCGAGCACCAACTACGTGTACGTCCGCCTGAAGAACATCGGCGGCGCGACCTCGGAACAAGGGTATGTCCGGATCTATGTGAGCCACTTTGCCGGGACGGAGTTCGTCTATCCGAACGACTTCATCCCGACGAACCATCCGGGGCAGCCCGTTCCGGTACCGATGACGCCCGGAACCTACCTGATCGCCGAGATCCCGTACAATCCGATTGCAGCGGGCACGAGCGTCGTGCTGCACGCGCCGTGGCCGTCCGCGCTCATCCCGCCGCAAACGGCGATGGTAGGGATGTCGACGGTGACGTGGCATCCCTGTCTGCTCGCCGAGGTCTCGCCGCATCCCGGTCCGAGCCTCGCCGGCGTTCACGTCTGGGACAGCCCGAACTTGGCGCAGAAAAACATCACGATCAACTACGCCGACTCGGGAGGTGACGCGGAGCAGACGATCATGTCGGCGATTGTGCTGGGGAACCTGCACAACCCGTCAGACTTCGTGATCGCGACGCTCGACACGTCGGATCTTCCCGACGGAATGCGGGCGTTCGTTCACCTCGCGGACACGCGCGCGAACGCGAATCTGCGCCGCTTCGTCCACGACGGATCGTTTACGGTCGTGCCGCCTTCGCAGTTGGTGTTCCACGACGAAGCGCGGTTCAGCGTGCTCGAAGGTGCCTTCGAGGCCGTCGAAGAGGCGGTGGAAGAGGTGGTGGAGCTCGCGGAACCGGCGATTCGCGTGCTGCGGCCGAAGACGAAGGTCGCGCTCGGCGGGAAGACCGTGACGTACGATCCCGCGGCGTGGCGCTTCACGCTCGGGACGCATGCGGGGATGCCGGTCGCGTGGCTCGGCGTGCGCGCGGTCGCGCGCGTGCCGATCTTCGCCGGCCGCGGCGGGCTCGTTCCGCTCGTCGTCGGCGGCGTCGTCGCGCGCGGCACACCGAAGGGCACCCACGATCTCGTCGTGCTCCAGGAGCAGCCGAACGGCGAGCGCTCCGGCGCGGCGGCGGTTCGGCTCGTCGTGAAGTAGACGCTCGAACGGCGCAGGCCGTGGAAGACCACGGCCTGCGCCGGAGCGGGTGGCAAGCTGCTTACGGGGATCGCCGCGTCGCGCGCCGAACGAGCGGAGCTGGGTCGAACGCCTTCGTGGAGAGGTGGCCGAGCGGCTGAAGGCGGCGGTTTGCTAAACCGTTATACGAGTAACATCGTATCGAGGGTTCGAATCCCTCCCTCTCCGCCACCCGGCAGGGATCGCGCGCGGCGCGCCGTATCCCAGGAGGTCGCCGCCGCACGAAGCGCGCGACGCACGCGGTCGTAGCTCAATTGGATAGAGCAACAGGCTACGAACTTGTAGGTTGGGGGTTCGAGTCCCTCCGACCGCGGATTTGTGAAAAGAAGAAGCGCCGGTTGTTTTCAACCGGCGCTTTTGTTCATCTCACTGCTTGTGCGGGATCATCACGATCATGGAGTGCGGAAAGTCAAAGATGTAGTTGAAGTTCTTGATGAAGTCGAATCCGAGCAGTACGTAGCGGTCGCCGAAGGTACCAAACGACTTCGACTCGCATGCCGGTGGGCTGTCGTAAACGACCGGGCCGAACGATAGGCGGTCGAGGTGACCGCACGACTCGATTTCGTAGCCTCCTCCGACACCCTCCATGATCGGATGAGACTGCAGAATGCCTGAGTTTG
>DATHLN010000220.1:0-5631 GCA_035488115.1 Candidatus Limnocylindrales bacterium
TCGAAGATGAAGAGCGTCGATGCCGTGGGGCAGCTGCTCGAATACCAGCGCGAGCTCGCGGAGGACGAGCTCTCGTGCGCGCGCGGCGACATCGAATCCGCCCGTGCGCTCCTCGACGCCTGCGCGGCTTCCGACGACGACGAGGCGCTGGCGCGCGTCCGGTGCGAGCGCGACGCGCTGCTCGTGCTGATCGACTCACATTACCGCGACCGCGATGCGACCTCGGTGGCGTGGATGATCGCGGAACGGATCATGCCCTCGCTGCACGAGCGGCGTCTGCGGACCCGGGCGCTGCGGCTCTCGGCGGTCCGAACCGAGCTGTATGCACGGTTCCCGGGCTCCCGCTCCGGGCTCATGCGCCGCGTCGAAACGTTCGATCGCGCGCTGCACGCGGCGGCGTCCGAGGCGGCCGCGCGCCGTGCCGAAGCGGAGTCGCTCGTCGACATCGGCGTCGCGTCGGTCCGGCACGCCGAAGAGCGCGCCGAAGACGTCGCTCACTACAGCCGGATGCTCGACGAGCTGGAGTCCGCCGGCGCACGGCAGCTCCTCTTTCCGCCGCGCACGTCGCTGCGCGCGACGATCGCGTACGAGCACCGGCGGCGCTTCGGGGCGGGCGGCGCGCTCGAGACACCGGGAGCATCGTCCGCCCCGAACGAAGCGCGGCGCGATGGAGACGACCGTCTCGAAGGCTAGCACGGGGAACGCGCTCGACCGCTACTTCGGGATCACCGCGGCCGGTTCGACCGTGTCGCGCGAGCTGCGAGCCGGGCTCACGACGTTCCTCACGATGTCGTACGTGCTGTTCGTCAACCCTCAGGTGCTCGGCGGCGCGGTCACCGGGATCGACGGCGCGTTCGAGAAGCTCCTCGTCGTCACCGCGCTCGCCGCCGCGATCGGCAGCCTGCTGATGGCGCTGGTGGCGCGGTATCCGTTCGCGCAGGCGCCCGGGATGGGGCTGAACGCGTATTTCGCGTACACCGTCGTCCTCGGGCAGAAGATCCCCTGGCAGACCGCGCTCGGCGCCGTGTTCATCTCCGGACTGCTGTTCGTCGTGCTCTCGGTGCTCGGCGTGCGGCAAGCGGTCGTGCGTGCGATCCCGAACGCGCTCAAGTTCGCGGTCACCGCCGGGATCGGGATGTTTCTGGCGTTCATCGGGCTGAAGAACGCCGGCGCGATCGTCGCCAATCCCGCGACCTTCGTGTCGCTCGGCTCGCTGCTCGCGCCGCCGGTGCTGATCGCGCTCTTCGGGCTCGTCGTCACCTCGGCGCTGCTGGTGCGGCGGGTGCGCGGCGCGATCGTGTTCGGGATCGTCGCGGCGACGCTGCTCGCGATCGCCACCCGCGCGCCGGTCTACCCGGGCGCGCACGACACGCTCGTGCCGTTCGGCGGCTTCCCGTACGGCGTCGTCGCGCTGCCGGTGTGGCCGAGCGGGCTCATCGGTGCGCTCGACGTTCGGGCCGCGCTCTCGCTCGGCGCGGCGGCGATCGTGTTCACGTTTTTCTTCGTGGACTTTTTCGACGCGACCGGGACGCTGGTCGGCCTCGCGACCCGCGCCGGGTACGTCGACGAGAACGGCGACATGCCGCGCGCGCGCCGCACCTTCGCCTCCGACGGGCTCGCCGCGATAGCCGGCGCGCTGCTCGGCACGAGCACGACGACCGCGTACATCGAGAGCGCCGCCGGGATCGCCGAAGGCGGCCGCACGGGGCTCACCGCGCTCGCCGTCGCGGTCCTGTTCGTGCTGGCGACCCTGCTGTGGCCGCTCGCGAGCATCATCCCCGCCGCGGCGACGGCGCCCGCGCTGATCGTCGTCGGTGCGCTGATGCTCGACGGCTTGCGCAACGTCGACTGGAGCGACTACGCGGTGTCGATACCGGTGTTCCTCACCATGATCGCGATGCCGCTGACGTTCTCGATCGCGAACGGCGTCAGCTTCGGCGTGATCTCGTACGCGGCGATCAAGCTGCTGAGCGGCCGCGGCCGCGAAGTGGCCCCGCTGTTGTACGTCGTCGCCGCGCTGCTGATCGCGCGCTACATCTGGCTCAGCGGCTGACTTCCCCAATGTCACCCTGAGCTCGTCGAAGGGTGAGCCAACGGCAGCGTCGTGCCTTGCGGCTCATGCTTCGACAGGCTCAGCATGACATTGGGGTTACAGCGCGACCGTTTCTCCGCGGGCGGCGACGGCGGCGGTGAAGCCGAGCTTCGTCTGCGCCACGGCCGCTAATGCGGCGGCCGATGCCGGCTCGCCGTGAACCGCATACAGGTGCGGCTTCGATTTCAGCGTGCCGAGCCAGCGCAGCAGCTCCGTCTGATCCGCGTGGGCGCTGTAGCCGCTCGGGTTGACGATCGCGGCCTCCACCTGGATCACGTCGCCGTAGATCTTCGCGGTCTTCGCACCGTGGACGAGCTGGTTGCCGAGCGTGCCGGGGCCTTGGAATCCCGCGAAGACGATCGTCGAGCGGGGGTTCGGGATCTGGTTGTGCAGGTGGTGCAGGATGCGCCCGCCGGTCGCCATCCCGCTCGATGCGATCACGATCGCCGGACCCTCGAGATGGTTCAGCTGCTTCGACTCGTCGGTCGTGACGTGCACGGTGACGTTGTTGCAGCCGAACGGCTTCTGCGGCGTGTCGGTGAACGGCTTGTGCGCGTCGGGATAGCGCGCGAACAGCGCGTCGACCTTGATCGCCATCGGGCTGTCCACGTGCACCGGAATCCGCGCCAGCTGCGCGTCGCGGCCTTGCAGCACGCCGATCGAGTACAAGATGTCCTGCGTCCGCTCGACCGCGAACGCGGGGATCACGATCGTTCCGCCACGCGCGATCCCGTCGAGCAGGATCTTCTCGAACTCGCCGAGCGCGTCCGGCGGATGGTTCCGGTCGCCGTACGTCGATTCGCAGACGACGACGTCGGCGGTGTCCAAATCGGCCGGATCGTACAGCAGCGGACGCCCGTAGCGCCCGAGATCGCCGGAGAAGATCACGCGCTTGCCGCCGATCCGCGCGTCGACGAACGCCGAGCCGAGGATATGCCCCGCGTTGTGATAGCGCATCGGTATCCCGCACACCTCGAAGTCGGTCTCGAGCTCGACCGGCTGCACCAGCTTCAGCGTCGCCTGCACGTCCTCGTCGCCGTAGAAGGCGGGGATGTGCCGCGCGCGCTCGTGCTCGAGCCCGCGCTTTGCCATGCTCGCCTGCAAGTGCGCCGCGTCCTCGAGGACGATCTCCATCAGCCCCGCCGTCGCCGGCGTGCAGTGTATCGGCCCGTGGAATCCATCGTGCACGATCTTCGGCAGATAGCCGACGTGGTCGATGTGCCCGTGCGTGATGACGATCGCGTCGGTCTGCGACGCCGGAACGGGGAGCGGCGCGTCGTTCAGCGCGACGGTGTCGCGGCTCCCTTGGAACATCCCGCAGTCGATGTAGACGTGCTTGCCGTCGTCCGTCGTGAGCAGATGCTTGCTGCCGGTCACCGTCCCGGCGGCCCCGACGAAGGTGAGCTCAGCCACGGGCGCCGTTACCCCGGGCCGCGCCCGCCTGCGCCGCGAGCGCGACGCTCGTCGGACGGTCGGTCTCGATCCAGCGGTCGAGGCAGGTGTCGACGAGCCGTTCGGGATCGTCGTCCTGGATCAATACCGCGCCCGTATCCTTGCGGACGAGCTTCGCGATCCCTTCGAAGTCGTTCGAGATCCCGCCCGAGTTGCGCAGCACGCCGATCAGCTTCCCTTCGTCGTACGCGATCGCGAACTCGCCGAGCGTCCCGCTTCGCCCGCCGGCGAACAGCACGAAGTCCGAGCTGTGGATGTTGTGCGTCTCGCGTCCCATCAGCCCCGAGCCCGTGAACACGATCGCCGAATACGGGTCGAGCGGCGACTCGAACACCTTCACGTGCTCCTCGCGCGAACGCGCCGGCGAGACGCCGAGGCTCTCGCCCCCCGCCTCGTGCGCGCCGAGCACCGCGGCGTGCGGCAGCCCCGGACACGCGCCGGTCACGATGACGCAGTTCCGTTCCGCGATGCGGCGGCCCAAGCGTTTCGCCAGCTCCAGCTCGTCTCCGGTCAAGTCACCGCCGGCCGATCCCATCACACCGATCTGAATGCGCACGATCGACCGATATACGAGGACCGCCGGAGCAGCCCTCGTCGGCCGTGCGGACCGCCTCGCCGACTTACGCGGTCACGACCAGCCCGACCGCCGCTGCGCCCATCAGGACGATCGTGATGACGATCCACACGTTCGAGGCGCGTCCGTTGCGCCAGCGGCCCATCATGTCACGGTGGTTTCCGGCCAGCGCGATCGCGATCAGCAGCGGGACAGCCACGAAGCCGTTCACGACCGCGGACCAGAACAGCATCCCGACCGCGTCGACACCGACCAGATCCGCGATCACGCCGAACGCGATTCCGAGCACGATCACCGTGTAGAACGGTCGCGCCGACGACGGCTTCGCATCGAGCCCGGCGCGCTTCCAGCGGAACGTCTCGGCGAGCGCGTACGCCGACGACCCGGCCAGCACGGGCACGGCCAGGAGTCCCGCGCCCAGCACGCCGAGCGCGAAGAGCCAGTACGCGCCGTTTCCGGCGAGCGGCCGCAACGCCTCGGCGGCGTCGCGCACCGTGGCGATCTTGACGTGGTGTGCGTACAGTGTGGAGGCGGTCGTGAGCACGATGAACCACGAGACCGCGTTCGAGAAGATCATCCCGCTCGTCACGTCGGCGCGCGAGGCGCGGATCTCGGCCTCCGTGGCGCCGCGCCGCCGCGCGACCGTCGTGCGGCCGGCGGCGCGCTCTTCTTCGACCTCGAGCGCCGCCTGCCAGAAGAACAGGTACGGCGTGATCGTCGTGCCCAGGAACCCGACGAACGTCGCGAGCCACGTGCGATCGAGCCGAACTTCGGGCAGGAACGTGTGCCGCAGCGCCGCGAGCCAGTCGACGCCGACGACGAACGCGGCGGCGACGTAGGCGAACAGCGTGAGGCACAGCCATTTCACGACCGACGCGAAGAGCTTGTACGACGCGAACACCTCGACGACGATGAGCAGCGCGCCGAGAGCGACCGCCCACGCGCCCGACGGAATCTTCGTCACCAGCTCCGCGGCCGACGACATCCCGGCGATGTCGGCCGCGATGTTGAGCGTGTTCGCGCCGACGACCAGGAACACGAGCCCGCGCAGCAGCCAGAGGGGCATGACGCGGCGCATCCCGGAGGCGAGACCTTGACCGCTCACCATCGCGATCCGCGCGCACATCTCCTGGACGACGATCATCATCGGCGCGGTGATCAGCGCGACCCACAGCAGGCCGTAGCCCAGCGAGGCGCCGGCGATCGCGTACGTCGCGATCCCCGACGGATCGTCGTCGGCGGCCCCGGTGACGACCCCGGGGCCGATCCGTTTCGAGCACCAGGAGATGCCGCTGCGGCATTGGCTGAGGAAGACGGCGGTCGCGCTCTTCGGCCTCAAACGGCGGCTCCTCGCATTGGCGAAATTCTACGACGCCGTCCCCGCGCGCTCCGCCCGGGAGGACGAGTTCGGTGTCTAGCCGCTCTGCGGCGACATGACGTTGATCATCCAGTCGATCCCGTACTTGTCGGTCAGCATCCCGAAGTTCGCGCCCCAGAACGTCTTCTGGTAGGG
>DATHLN010000221.1:0-12926 GCA_035488115.1 Candidatus Limnocylindrales bacterium
CAGCGCCTGCCGCACCAGCACGTTCTGTTGCGGACCGGGCCGCAGCGTGTTGAACGCGATGAAGAGCACGCGCACGCTGCGCGCGCTCGCCATCCGCGTGTTCGCGCCGCCGGCCAGCAATGTCGCGTACTGGAACGGAACGTTCGTAATCAGATCGGTCGCGCCGGTCCGCAGCGCCGAGACGCGCGTCGCGGCCTCCGGGATGGGCTTGAAGACGACGTGCGCGATCGCCGGCGCGCCGCCCCAGTAGCGCGGGTTCGCGTCGAGCTCCAGCGTGTCGTCGCGGCGCCACGACTTGAGCACGTACGGCCCGGTCCCCATCGCGTGGTCCTGCATGTACGCATCGCCGTGCTCTTGCCAAAATTTCGCGTCGGCGATGAACACCGGCCGCGTGATCGTGGGCGCCAGCGGCGTCGGGCGCTTGGTGACGAAGCGCACCGTGTACGGATCGGGCGCCTCGACGCGCGCGACCGTGTCGACGCGCGGCACCTGCTGCGACTTGTACGCCGGATCGAGGATCTTCTCGACGGTGAACTTGACGTCGGCACTGGTGAACGGGTCGCCGTTCGCGAACGTCACGCCGCGGCGCAGCTTGAACTCCCACACCGTCGGCGCGACGCGCCGCCACGACGTCGCCAGCTGCGGGATCAGCGAGGCGCCGTCGGCCGAGCGGCGCGCGAGCGTGTCGTACAGCTGCGCCTGCACGTTCGTGTCGGGCGTGACCGAGGCTTTGAGCGGGTCCAGCATGCTGGCGTCGACGCCTTGCGTGATCGTCACCGTCCCGGAATCCGCCGCGCGGACGCCCGGCGCCGGTACGGCGAGCGCGCACAGCACGACGGCGGCGAAGAACGAGCGTCGCATCGCCGGAACCGTTCGCTTCGTGCGGGAAGAGCCATGCAGCGAAAGGAGAGACCGCCCGATGGACGAGCCCGGCACCCCTCCGCCCCGGAAAATCATGCTGATCCGCCACGGCGAGAAGCCTCCGCCGACCGGGCCGCCGCCGGCCGGCGTGCACGAGGACGGCACCGAGCACGCGCAGTCGCTGATCGTGCGCGGCTGGCAGCGCGCCGGCGCGCTGGTGCCGTTCTTCACCGTCCCGTGGGACCCGGCGATACAAAGCCCGGCGCACATCTACTCGCCGCCCCGCAAAGGCGATGACGGCGACCACGGCCGGCCGTACGAGACGGTCATGCCGCTCGCCGCGCGGCTCGACGTTCCGGCCGACACCAGCTTCGTACTCGACCAGGAGAACGAGCTCGTCGCGGACGTTCGGACACGTGCGGGCGTCGTGCTGATCGCGTGGGAGCACAAACGCATCCCGCGGATCGCGAACGCGCTGCTCGGCGACGCGACGAGCGCGCCGCAGCAGTGGCCCGGCGACCGCTTCGACCTGGTGTGGATCCTGGATCTGCAGCCGGACGGGAAGTACCGGTTCAGCCAGCGGCCGCAGTCGCTGCTGCACGGCGACCGCGCGGACGTCGCGACGACCGGATGAAGGGGCCCCGCGCGCCACGGCCGTATGCGCGAACGATGCAGCGCGCCACCGCTCTCCTGTTCGGCGCCGTCTTGGCGTTGTCGTCCGCCGGCCCCGTTGGCGCGGCCGACACGACCGTGACGATCTCGCAAGGGGTCGATGCCGACACGCTCAACCCGCTCTCGAAAACCGTCACGCCGCTGAACAACGTCGTGCAGCACTTCTACGAGCGGCTGGCCGATTTCGGCAACCGGTCGGGGGAGTACATCCCGTTGCTCGCGGTGTCGTGGAAACGGATCAACCCGACGACCGAGGAGTACAAGCTGCGGCGCGGAGTGACGTTCTCGAACGGCGACCCGTTCACGAGCGCCGACGTCCGGTTCAGTGTCGAGTGGATCAAGGACCGCAGCCACGCCTCGGAGCAGACGCCGTTCGTGCGCGACATCGATCGCGTCGAGACGCCCGATCCGTATACCGTGCGCTTCATCTCGAAGGTGCCGACGGCGATCCCGCCGGGTCTGCAGCAGCCGATCTTCATCGCGGACGCGAAGTACTTCCAGGAGAAAGGCGCCGCGTACGTCGGGGAGCATCCGGTCGGGACGGGTCCGTACGTGTTGCGCGAGTGGAAGCGCGACGATCAGCTCGTGATGGACGTCAACCCCAAGTGGTGGGGCGGCCGCCCGAAGATCGACCACGTCGTGTTCAAGCCGATCCCCGAGGCCGCGGCGCGCGTCGCGGCGCTGCGCACCGGCGCGACGGATCTCATCACCAACGTGCCGCCGCAATACTACGCCCAGATCAGCGGCGGTCAGAACACGAAGCTGGAGAGCACGCGCAGCTTGCGCCAGCTGTTCATCGCGTTCAACACGCTGCAACCGGGGCCGCAGCAGAACAAGCTCGTGCGGCAGGCGATCAACTACGCGGTCGACGTTCCGGCGATCGTGAAGAACGTGCTCGGCGGGCACGGCTACGACTTGACCTCGCCGATCCCGCCGAACTACTTCGGGTACGATCCGTCCGTGCCCGGCTACAAGCACGATCCGGCGAAGGCCAAGGCACTACTCGCGAAAGCGGGCTACCCGGACGGCAAAGGAATCTCGCTGGTGGTGAACGCGCCGATCGGGCGCTACAACCGCGACCGCGAGGTCGCCGAAGCGCTCGCCGGGCAGTTGCAAGCCGCCGGGATCACCGCGACCGTGAAGCCGCAGGAGTGGGTGTCGTATTCCACCATGGTCGGAAAGCGCGCCCTCTCGCCGTTGTACGAGCTGGGCTGGAACCAACCGTCCGCCGACGCCGACGGGGTCGTCACCGCGCTGTTCACCTCGTCCGGGCCGCTCTCGTGCTATGCGAACCCGGAGGTCGACAAGCTCGCGGACGAGGCACGCGGGGAGCTCGACGTCGGCAAGCGCAAAGCGCTCTACAAGCGGATCGCGATGATCCTGCACGAGGATGCGCCCTGGATCGTGCTCTTCGAGTACGAAGACCTCTACGCGACCTCGAAGCGGCTGCACTTCCAGCCGCGCGGCGACGAAGCGATCCGTGCCTACGAGATGTCGATCACGTAGGTGGCCGGGTATCTCGCTCGGCGCGCGGTGGGCGCGCTCTGGGCGCTGATCGGCGTCGCGACCTTCGTCTTCCTCATTCTGCACCTCACCGGCGACCCGGCGGCGGTGATGATGCCGCCGGAAGCGTCGGCGGCGGAGATCGCGGCGTTCCGGCACGCGCAGGGCTTCGACCGCCCGCTGATCGAGCAGTTCGGCTCGTTCGTCGCTTCGGCTGCGCGCGGCGACCTCGGGCTGTCGCTCCGTCACCAGGAGCCGGCGATGGCGCTCGCGCTGGAGCGGCTGCCGGCGACGATCGAGCTCGCCGGCAGCGCGTTCCTGATCGTCGTGCTGGTCGGCGTCCCGGCCGGCGTGCTCTCGGCGCTGCGGCCGCGAACGTGGATCGACTACGCCGCGCGCGTGATCGCACTCGTCGGGCAGAGCGCGCCGACCTACTGGATCGGGCTGATGCTGATCCTGCTGTTCGCGGTGCGCCTCGGCTGGACGCCGGCGAGCGGGATCGGCGGCTGGCGCAATCTGATCTTGCCCGCCGCGACGCTGGGATTCTTCTCGACCGCGAAGCTGATGCGGCTGACCCGCTCCGCGATGCTCGAGGTGCTTTCGGCGGACTACATGCGGACCGCGCGCGCGAAAGGGTTGAGCTTCGCGCGCGTCTCGCTCGGCCACGGCTTGCGCAACGCGTGGCTGCCGATCGTCACGCAGCTCGGCGTCGAGCTGGGCACGCTGCTGTCGGGTGCGATCATCACCGAGACGGTGTTCGCATGGCCCGGCGTCGGACGGCTCGCGGTGCAGGCGGTCTTCGAGCGGGACTTCCCGGTCGTCGAATCGGTCGTGCTGCTGGCCGCCACGATCTTCGTGCTGCTGAATCTCGTGGTCGATCTGCTGTACGCGGTGCTCGACCCGCGCATCCGCTACGCCTGATGGCGACCGCAGTCTGATGGCGACCGCCGTTAAAGGCGCCGCACCGCCCACCGCCGACGAGGTTGCGATCCCGCGGTCGCAGCGCACCGCCGCGCTGCGCCGCCTCGCGCGCGATCCGACAGCGATGATCGGTGCGGTCATCGTCGTCATCGTGGCGCTATGCGCGATCTTCGCGCCGCTGCTTGCGCGCACGGACCCGAACGCCCAGGACCTCAGCTCGACGCTGGTCCCGCCGATGTGGATCGCCGGCGGAACGCACGCGCACCTGCTCGGCACCGACAACCTCGGGCGCGACCTGCTGGCGCGCATCATCTGGGGTTCGCGCGTCTCGGCGATCGTCGGGATCTCGGTCGTCGCGATCGGCGGCACGATCGGCGTAACCGCGGGGCTGCTCGCGGGCTACCGCCGCGGCTGGGTCGACGCCGTCATCGCGCGCATCACCGACGTGCAGTTGGCGTTCCCGTTAGTGCTGCTGGCGGTAGCGATCGTCGCGGTCGTCGGCCCCGGCTTGGGAACGGTCATCGCAGCGATCGGTTTGACGTCGTGGGTGCAGTACGTGCGCGTCGTGCGCGCCGAGACGATGAGCCTGCGCGAGCGCGAGTTCGTCACGGCCGCCGTTGCCGCCGGCGCCGCCTCGACCCGCATCCTCGGACGCCACCTGCTCCCGAACGTCGCCTCTGCCGCGATCGTGCTCGGCACGTTCGAGATTGCCCGCGCGATCGTGCTCGAGTCGTCGCTGTCGTTCCTCGGCCTGGGCGTTCCGCCGACGACACCGTCGTGGGGCGGGATGCTCGCCGACGGCCGCCAGTATCTCGACACCGCCTGGTGGACCGCTCTCTTCCCGGGCCTCGCGATCATGATCGGCGTGATGGGCGTGAATCTCCTCGGCGACGGCCTGCGGGACGCGCTCGATCCGTCTGCGCCGCCGTGATCGGAAGGGGTCCCGTCGCGCTCTCGATTGGCCCATCGTAGGTCGTGATGGCTAATGCGGTGTGGACGTTTGCCCCGGCGCGCTGTCAAGGCCTGGGCGGATTGTCCTCGACTTCCGAGCCGGCAAAGGAACACTCTTGAGCCGCTGACCAGTAAGGGTTTCCGTTCCTACAGAGGGTGTCATGGCCGAACTCGAAAGCGATCCCGGGGTTGTCGTCGTCACAGGCGACGTGATCTTCGAATGGCGCCTCGTGAAGAGCAAGATCGCTAAACGACAACCGGACGACGCTCCCCTGGTCGACCCGCGCAGCTACCTCCAGCTCTCGTATGAGCCGAGCGGAGCGATCGTTCTCGGCAAGATGATCGAGCGCGTCCTCGGCGGAAGCGGTCCCGAGATCTTCATGCCGCGGCCCGGCGACAACGATCAACCGTTGCGGCCGGATGGTTTTTGGGTGTCCATCGCTCTCTGCTCGCAATACCGCATGAGCAAGGCCGGGGCGAGCGATGGCAAAGCCGTTTGGCGCATCGACAAGCGGCTTGGGATAGATCGCGCAAAGATGGCGGAGATCGAGTCGAAATGGCGCGAACCTGGATACGGGGGCGTCCCGTATCTGACGCCGGTCAATCGCAGCGGAACGGCCGAAGATCCTGGCAGCGCACAGCTCGTCGTGCTCGAACAGGGCCGCAACGGCTTCGAAGAGAGCACCGCCGAGGCTGAAAACGCGCCGAACGTGTTCTGGCCGCCTTCTTTGCGCGAGCCGAAACGGGACGCCTGGTTACTGACCCGGTGGAGCCGCCCCGGCGCGCCGAACGAGAAGAAGCTTTGGCGCCACGTTCATGACAGATTCGGTGGTCGGATCGTTGCGGTGATCACAGCCGACCACTTGCGCTACATAGGTGCTCGCGTCACGCGGAACTTGTCCTGGGAGCGGACCGTCGAAGACCTCTTCCACGAGATCGGCGCTAAGTGGGCCGAGATTTTCGAGGGATGCCGCTACCTCATCGTGTCACTTCTTCCAACTGGAGCCGTGATCTTCGAGCGGACAGGAACCACCTTGCACGGAAAGCTGATTTACGACCGAGAGAATCTCGATGCCAGCTGGAGCGAGGCTTACGGCGGCGAGATGATGGGCTACAACCGGTGTCTAACGGCTGCCGTAGCTGCGGCGATCATTCGACCCCCGCGAAGCTGCAGCGACGAACGACGGACTGCCGATCTCTCTGCCGCCGACGAAGATCCCAATTTAACGGTCTCGATCGATCGGCTGACCGACGGCGTGGTTGCAGGTCTCGTCGCATCTCGCTGCCTGCTGGCCCGCGGATTCCAGGCCGAGCAGTTCGAAGAAGACCCGCGCCGGCAAGATGCGATGCTGCCAAAGCGTCTCTTATTTCCGGTCGATGACGTTGCAAAGGTGATCCACGATTGCCTCTTCCTTCCGAAACCGTCTGACCGCCCGTCAGCCGGTTCGGTGCGCGCACATGAGGACTTCCCTCCCAGCGCCGCGTACGGCTGGAACATCTCGTCGGCCGAACTCGACCAAGCGCGCCGGCTGTTCGATAAACCCGTGGACTTCGAGCCGCCCAACCGTAGCGGAAGCTGGAGCATTTTGGCGAGCGAGCTGCATGGAGCGAACGTGCTCTCGCACGCGCGCGGTATCATCGAGTGGGGAAGACGCTACAACGACGACATCGTGCGCTTTCCGTTGTTGCGCGTCGGAAACTTGGTGGTGATCGACCGCATGGAGATGGAAGGGCTGCGCACGGTTCAGTCGCTCATGAAGGATTACGTTGGTGCGCCATTCGTGTCCAAGCCGCTTTCGATCGCCGTGTTCGGTCCCGCCGGCTCGGGGAAGTCCTTCGCAATTACGGAACTCGCACGTGGCCTGGGCGGCACCAACTGGCCTGGCCAGCCACTGGTCGAGTCGCTGACGTTCAACCTATCCCAATTCACGAGCCCGAAATCAGTCTCGAGCGCGTTGCAGCAAGTGCGCGACGCCAGCCTCGCAGGCAAGACAGCGCTGGTCTTTTGGGACGAGTTCGATACACATTTCGAGATCGAGCTGGGTTGGCTGCGCTATTTTCTCGGGCCCATGCAGGATGGACGCTTCCAGGACGGATCGATGACCTACCATGTCGGTCGCGCAATCTTTGTGTTCGCCGGAAGTATGTTCCCGACCCAGCGGATTTTCGCAAATTTCGTCAACGACGAGCTACGCCAAATTAGTCATGACGAAGATCGTTCGCGCCATGGCAGGCACCGCGCGACCGCGGATGATCAACCTCACGCCAAATCGCCGGACTTTATGAGCCGTTTGGTTGGTTTCGTAGATGTACCGACGCTGGACCACTCGGTTCGCGGGCACGTCGACTCATCGGTCGCGCTGCGCCGCGCCGGGCTCCTGCGGTCGTTCCTTCGCCAAGAAGTCGGTGAGCCTTTGCTCCAGTATGTGCGAGACCCGAAGGACGCGCGTGGCGACGACCACCTTCGCCGGCGCATCAACGTCGATCAAGGTGTTGCTGATGCGTTCTTGCGCGTCCAGCGGTTCAACTACAACGCGCGCTCAATCGAAGCGATCGTGAAGATGAGCACGCTGCGCGGGAAGGACGCTTACGAGCGCTCTAGCTTGCCGCCAAGGGCGCAACTCGCACTGCATGTTGATCCGGACGAGTTTCTGAACTATGTCGCAACTGGCCCGCGCGCCGCGCACCTCGACGAGACGGTTCGCGACCAAGGCGTCTCAGGGCGGCGGTAAGTAACCCTCTCCGCGAGTTGTGCGTCCAATTGGCAACAGCGCGAGTCGCCGGCACTTTGTGTCGCTGATCCTGTCACGTTCGGCTAGTGAACGCTGCCGGGTGTGAAATAACCGCAATCGTTATTGAGGAGCAACGTAAGCAACGCACTATCCACAGTCTGGGCTACTCGAATCCTTCACGCGGAAGGGAAGGGAATCAAGACCCGCGCTTTGTCGTGCCGGGAGTAAGCAATATGATCACGAAGCGGTCGCCGTGGAACCGCTGATCATCACCGTCGCACCGGTCGGGGCCGAAGTCATGCCGGAGCAGACGCCGTACCTGCCGGTCACGCCGGCGCAGCTCGGTGAGACGGCGCGCGCGATCCGCGCGGCGGGCGCGAGCATCGTGCACGTGCACTGCCGGAACGACGACGGATCGAACACGCACGACGTCGAGCGCTTCCGGCAGGCGTACGAGGCGATCCGCGGCGCGAGCGATCTGATCGTGCAGTTCTCGACCGGCGGCGCGATCGGGATGACGCCCGAGGAACGCGCGGCGCCGCTCGCGCTCCGGCCCGAGATGGCCACGCTGACCTGCGGGACGGTGAACTTCGGCGACGACGTCTTCGAGAACAGCTTCCCGATCATGCGCGGGATCGCGGCCAAGCTCGACGAGTACGGCGTCACGCCGGAGCTCGAGATCTTCGACCTCGGCCATCTCTCGAACGCCAAGCGGCTCGCCGCCGAAGGCGCGATCCGGCTCCCGGCCCACGTCGACTTCGTGCTCGGCGTCCCCGGCGCGCTCGAAGCCTCGGTCGAGCATCTGGTCGACTGCGTCCGCGCGCTCCCCGCCGGCTGCACCTGGTCGGTCGCCGGGATCGGCCGGATGCAGCTCACCCTGGCCGCGGTCGCGGTCGCGATGGGCGGGCACGTGCGGGTCGGCCTCGAGGACAACCTCTACTATTCGAAGGGCCGCCTGGCGCGGAACGAGGAGCTGGTCGCCCGCGTCGTGCGGATCGCCGGCGAGCTGGGCCGCCCGGTGGCGACCCCGGACGAAGCCCGCCGCATGCTCCGCCTCGGCACAACGATGGTGGCTTCGCCCTAGGCGAAGCCTTCGCGGTCCTCGCTGCGCTGCGGTCCGCACGGCATCTCCGCGGCAGCGCTCTTCCGAGGAAACGCGGAGACCGGGCCGGAATTCGCGTCGGCTCGATCCCGGGAGGTTGCTCCGCTGTTCACCTACGTCGTCCGCCGGACCATCCAGAACATCCCGCTCCTGTTGCTGGTCTCGGTCGTGCTCTTCACGATCCTGCAGAAGGCGCCGGGCGGCCCGCTGACGCCGTACCTGCAGAACCCGCACATCACCGAGGCCGACATCGCGCGGCTCAAGCACAACCTCGGGCTCGACCAGCCGGGCTACGTCCAGTACTTCAAGTGGCTGTGGCAGGTGGTGCGCGGCGACTTCGGGTGGTCGATGTCGAACTCGGAGCCGGTCACCCAGGCGATCCTCGAACGCATGCCAGCGACGCTGGAGCTGATGGGCTGCGCGTTCTTCTTCTCGATCTCGATCGGCGTCGTCGCGGGGCTCATCAGCGCGGTGAAGCAGTACTCGTGGATCGATTACGCCGTCACGACGTTCGCGTTCTTCGGCCAGTCGATGCCCGTGTTCTGGTTCGCGCTGATGGTGCAGCTGGCGTTCTCGGTCGTCGGCGTCACCGCGTTCGGCTACCACTTCTCGCTCCCGTCCGCCGGCATCTCGACCTCCGACAACTTCGATCTCGGTGACCGGATCCAGCACCTCATCTTACCGACCCTGGTGCTCTCGCTGCTCTACATCGCGACGTTCAGCCGCTTCATGCGCAGCTCGATGCTCGAGGTGATCCGCACCGACTACATGCGGACCGCGGCCGCGAAGGGCGTCTCGCGCACCGCGGTGATCCTGAAGCACGGTCTGAAGAACGCGCTGATCCCGCTGGTGACCGTGATCGCCCTCTCGCTCCCCGGCCTAGTCGCGGGCGCGGTCGTCACCGAGACGATCTTCGCGTGGCCCGGGATGGGGCGGCTCTTCATCAACGCGCTGCAGCAGTTCGACTTCGCGCTGCTGATGGGCTACATGATGATGGTCTCGTTCCTGGTGATCTTCTTCAATCTGGTCGCGGACGTCTGCTACGCATGGCTCGATCCGCGGGTGAAGTACACGTAACATGGCCGCATCGCTTCCCGTCACACCCGGCGTCCTCGCCCCGGCCGAAGAGACCGCGCCGTCCAAGAACACCGTCTGGCGCCGGTTCCGCCGGCACAAGATCGCGCTGGTCGGCGGCGCCGTCCTGATCTGCATGGGCCTGATCGCGATCCTCTCGCCCTGGCTCACGCCCGCCGACCCCAACTTCATCGACCAGGTGCACTGGCAGGGCTACCCGCTCGCGCCGGGCGTCGCCGGCCACATCCTCGGCACCGACGAGAACGGGAGAGACCTGCTCGCGCGGCTGATGTTCGGCGCGCGAATCTCGCTGACCGTGGCGCTGTTCGCCGTGTTCATGGAGATCACGATCGGGACCGTGCTCGGCGCGATCGCCGGGTACTATGGCGGCTGGGTCGACTTCATCATCATGCGCATCACCGACGTCGTGCTGTCGATCCCGCTGCTCCCGCTGCTGCTCGTCATCACCGCGATCGTCGCCGGGACGTCGCAGAAGGCGGCGCTCAGCTTCGGAGTGATCGTGCTGATCATCGGCTTCCTCACCTGGCCGGCGGTCGCGCGTCTCGTGCGCGCCTCGTTCCTCTCGCTGCGCGAGCGCGAGTTCGCGGAGGCGGCGCGGGCGCTCGGGAACCGCGACGGGCGGATCATCTTCCGGCATCTGCTGCCCAACGCGGTCGCGCCGATCATCGTGCAAGCGACGCTCGAGATCGCCAACGTCATCATCCTCGAGTCGACGCTCTCGTTCCTGGGGTTCGGGATTCAGCCCCCGACGGCGTCGTGGGGCAACATGCTCGCCAACGCGCAGTCGAACATCACGGTCGCGCCGTGGGCCGCGATCTTCCCCGGCCTGTGCATCTTGGTCACGGTGCTCGCGATCAACTATCTCGGCGACGGCCTGCGCGACGCCCTCGACCCGAACATGCAGTAAGCTCGCGCACGGAACCGCCGGCGCTCGTTTGGCCGTTTCCATCGTGGAAATACTTTGAGTGCGGCGGTCCGCCGCATCAGGAGGTCGCGATGGATCGGCCGAGCCACGGGAACCCGCTCGAAGTGTCTGCCTATTGGACGCCGCAGCACCTCGACGTCACGGATGCCCCGCTGCGCTACGCGCCTCCGAAAGGGACCTGGATCGACGGTTTCCAGCGCTTGCGGCCGCTGGTGAAGAGCGACGCCGGCGATCGGATGGCGCGGCGCCGGATCCAGACGCGCGCCGTGGTCGATCCCGCGGAGATCATGCCGATCCCGCCGGTCGTTCGGGTCGCGGCGGAGCCTGAGCGCCCGCAGGCGTTCGACCTCTACGCCGATGCGGTGCGCTTGTTCAAGAGACGCGTCGCAAGGTAGGCGAGACCGCCGAGCGCGAGCGGGAACGGCGCGTAGGCGACGCACCACACGATCGTGGTGAGCAACGTGACCACCGTGTCGGCGAGTGCGTTCAGGCCACCGTGCCAGGCGCCGTCGATGCGCGCGGTCGGGCCGGGCTTGGCGGGGACGGCGTTCGGGCGGTCTTCGGTCAGCGCGACCGAGATCGTGCTCGTCGCGACGCGGTGGACGTCGTGCGCGTGCTGCGCCTGGAGCTGCTCGATCTGACCGCGGACCTCGCTGAGGTTCTGTTGCACGGTGAGGATCTCGTCGACCTTGCCGCCCTTGTCCATCAGCTTGCGCAGGTCGGCTTCCTCGCGGCGCAGGTTGCGCAGGCGCGCTTCCTCGTCGACGATCGTCGCGTCGATGTCCTCGGCGTCGATCGCGCGGTTCTGCACCGTGCCGATCGCCGCGAGCCGGTCGAGCGTCGCGTCGAGCGCGCTCGCGGGAACCTCGACGTCGAGCTTCGCCTCGTGCGTCGCCGCGTCGGTGCGCGGGCTGGAGTCGGCGAGCGCGACGACGTCGCCGCCCGCGGCGCGCACGACCGACTGCGCCTGCTTCAGCGATCCCTCGACGTCGCGCACGAGCAGCTCGAGCTGCGCCTTCTTCGCGAGCCGGTGTTGCTTGGCGACCGTCGGCGCCGACTCGGTCGCGTTCTGCTGCGCGACCTGCTTCGGCGCGTCGGCGGCGCCGACCGGGGTGTGGTTCGAGGCGACGACCGGCGCGCCGTTCGGCCCCGGCGTGACCCGGAAGATCGTCGTCGTGCGGTCGGCGTTCGTCACCGCGACGCCTTGCGCCGTGCGCGCGACGTCTGCTTCGTGCGCGTGGTACGCGGCGGCCGCGGCGGCGCCGACGCCGACGACGAGCGCGGCGGCGGTCGCGTAGCGCGCCGGCGTCCCCCACCAGGCGGTGCGCAGCCGCGTCGCGGCGGTCGTCACGGGCGGTACGGCGATTCGCGCGAGCGCGTCGTCGATGACGTGCTGTCCGAGCGGCGGCGCGTCGCCGGCGCGGAGTTGCAGTGCCGCGCCGAGCGACTGCAGCTCGCGCAGCTCGGCGGCGCAGCTCGTGCAGCTCGCGAGCTCGGCTTCGACGCGGGTGCGCTCCGCCGCGTCCAGCGTCCCGTTCGCGTAGAACGGCAGCAGCTCGGCGATCTGGTGATCGGTCACGGGCGCTGCTCCGCGGTCGCGAGCGCGTCGCGCAGCCGCTGCTTCGCATAGAACGCGCGGGTCTTCACGGTGGCGACCGGACAGGCGACGATCTCGGCGATCTCTTTCTGCGAGAAGCCTTCGACGAAGGTCAGCTCCAGAACGGCGCGGTGATCGGCGCTCAGCGAGGCGAGCGCGTCGTCGAGCCGGCGGCGGTCGTCGGCGCGCAGCGCCGCGCTCTCGGGTGTTTCGGCGTCGCTCGCGGCGCCGAGCAGCTCGTCGAGCGGGACCAGCGTCGCGCGCCGCTTGCGCAGCGCGTCGATCGCCTTGTGATGCGCGATCCCGAACACCCAGGTTCGCACGCGCGAGCGGCCGCCGAATTTCCCGGCGCTCCGCCAAACCTCGACCATCACGTCGCTCGTCAACTCCTCAGCCAGACCGTCGTCGCGCACGAGATCGCGGACGAACCGTTGGACGGCCCCGCCGTGCGCGCGGAAGAACGTCTCGAACGCGACCCGGTCGCGTCGGGCGATCCGCTCCAGCAGACGTCGGTCGTCGGCGTCGATCATTGCCCTTCCACACCGCTTCGTCGCAGGGGGCGGGGCA
>DATHLN010000222.1:0-1964 GCA_035488115.1 Candidatus Limnocylindrales bacterium
AGAAGTCGGTCGTCGCCGGGAACGGGTACAGGTCGGATGCCTGCATCTTGCCGCCCTTGCGCTCGACCGCGGCGGTGAAGTCCGCGAGCATCTGCGTTCCGAACGCGTAGTTCGGGACGAGCCCGTACCACGTCTTGCCGCCGGATCCCGCCGCGATGTTCGTGCCGGTCGAGTTGGCCAACGCGTACGTGTCGTAGGCGTAGTGATACGTGTAGCGGTTGCAGCTCGCGCCGGTCAGCGCGGACGACGCGCCGCCCGTCACGATGGCGAGCTTGTGCTTCTCCTTCGCGACACCGGCGACTGCGAGCGCCACGGCGGAGTTCGTCATGTCGAGCGCGAGCTCGGCGCCGCCGTCGTACGCCTCGCGCGCTTTGATGGCGGCCTCCGGACCGTTGTTGCGATGGTCGATCGCCTCGACCTGGATCGGCCGGCCGAGGACCTTGCCCCCGAAGTCCTCGACGGCCATCTTGGTTGCCTCGACCGCCCCCGCGCCGGCGAGCGCCGCGTACACGCCCGACATGTCGGTGATGACGGCGATCTTGATCGGGCCGGTGTCGGCCGCGCGGGCGGGCGGCGCGGTGAACGACGAGCACAGCAGCGAGAGCGCGAGCGCCGCCGGAAGCGAACGGGAAAGACGCATCGGACCAACCTCGTGGGCGGGAAGGTTGCGAGAAGTTGCTCGGACGTTACGCGCGGCGGTCGCCGTTCCTCCGAGCGACCGAATGAATCGCGGCTTTCGGGGAACGAACCCGCCGATGTCCCGACCGATCGAAGACTACGCGCTCATCGGCGACACCCGAACCGCCGCTTTGGTCTGCCGCGACGGCTCCATCGACTGGCTCTGCCTCCCGCGGTTCGACTCCGGGGCGTGCTTCGCGCGGCTGGTCGGCGGCGACGACAACGGCTCCTGGACGCTCCACCCGAAAGGCGAAGCGCGCGTCGTCGACCGCCGCTACCGCGAGGACAGCCTGATCCTCGAGACGATCTGGGAGACCGACGCCGGGGGGCGCGTGCGCGTCGTCGACGGGATGCTGGCGTCCAGCGACGCCCCGCGCGTCGTGCGGCACGTCGTCGGCGAGCGCGGCCGCGTCGAGATGCAGACCTGCATCTCGATCCGCTTCGACTACGGCCGGGTCGTCCCGTGGATCCGGCGCTCGTCCGGCACGCTGGTGACCTGCGCGGGCCCCGACGCGGTCGCGCTGTACGGCGACGTCGAGCTGCAGTGCGGCGACGAGACGACGCAGACGGAGTTCACGATCGGCGAAGGGAGCCGGGCGAGCTTCGAGCTCGTGTACTTCCCTTCGTACGAGCAGCAGCCCGGGCCGAGCGACGTGCTCTCCGCGCTGCGCCGCGTCGACGCCTTCTGGCGCGAGTGGGCGGCGACGTGCAAGTACGACGGCCCATGGCGCGAGATGGTGATGCGCTCGCTGCTCACGCTCAAAGCGCTGACCGATCGGAAGACCGGCGCGGTCCTCGCCGCGCCGACGACCTCGCTGCCCGAGCAGATCGGCGGCGTTCGCAACTGGGACTACCGGTATTGCTGGCTGCGCGACGCGACGTTCGTGCTGGTCGCGCTGCTCAACGCCGGTTACGAGGAAGAGGCGTTCGCATGGCGCGCGTGGCTGCTGCGCGCAGTCGCCGGGAATCCGCGCGAGCTGCAGATCCTCTACGGGCTGCGCGGCGAACGGCGGCTCCCGGAGTTCGAGGCGCCCTGGCTCCCGGGATACGCCGGCTCGCGACCGGTGCGGATCGGCAACGCGGCCGCCGAGCAGCTGCAGCTCGACGTCTACGGCGAGGTCGCGGACGTGATGTACCAAGCGCATCGCGCCGGGCTGCCGCCCGACACGGACGAGTGGGATCTCACGAAAGCGGTCGTCGAGGCGGTCGAGGAGCGCTGGGAGCAGCCGGACCGCGGTCTGTGGGAGGTGCGCGGGCGGTGCCGCCCATTCGTGCACTCGCGCGTG
>DATHLN010000223.1:0-26172 GCA_035488115.1 Candidatus Limnocylindrales bacterium
TCGGATCGCCTCGTCGTAGTTCCGCTGATCGACATAGATCTGTGCGAGGCGGGACAATGAGAGCCGATCCTTGGGGTTGAGGCGCAGCGCGGTCTTCAGATCGGTGATTGCGAGATCGTTCTTTCGAAGGGCGCGGTAAGACCATCCGCGCGCGGACCACGCCGTATAGTCCTGCGGCTTCAGCCTGATCGCTTGGTCGAACTCGGTAATGGCGTCGGTATACTGGTCGCGCGCTTCGTAGACGACGCCGGTCGCGTACGCCGCCACTTGCAACGAAGCCACCAACGCTCTCGTACGCTGTGCTGCGACTTGGGCGGCACGAAGACGGAGCTCCGCCTTCGCTTGCAACCGAGCCGCGCGCACGGCGGCGCTTGAGAGCGCCTTGACGCGCGCTTCGTCTTTGTTCGCACGATCCGCCGCACGCATCGCGCGTTCGGTCGCTGCGTTCGCAGCAGCGCTTTCTCGTCGTGCCCTGGTCATCGCGATCTGCGCGATCTTCTCTTGCGCCTCGGCCTTGCTTCGCGCGGCCGAAGCGGCTTCCGCCTGGTATACGGCACGTCGTGCCTCAACGACCGCGTTCTTTTGGGCAGCGTCTTTCGCCTTGAGCGCCGCCCGCATGTTGGCGTTTGCCTCGATCGCCAGCCGTTCGTTCTTGCGCGCCAGCTGTTCGTTTGCGCGCGCGCTGTTCATTTGGAAGAACGCGAAGATCGCGAACCCGACCGCGATCAGCAGCGCCGGAAGCGCCCACAGGACGATTGCGCGGTTGCGGCGCGCCTCGCTTCGCGCGGCGAGTGCGGCCTCGTCGCGCTGGCGCGCCGCTTCGACCTCCGCGCGGCTGTCGGCGAACAGTTTGTTCACCTCGGCCAGCCGCCCGCCGTAGCGTTTCGCCCAGGCCTCGGTCCGCGGGCGCGAGGTCCACCATCTCCAGCGCGAGCCGACCTGTTCTCCGGGGAGCGTGACCGGGCCGGACTCGGATCCGCCGTCGAGAAGCGCGAGCAGCGCGCGGTACAGCCGTCCGTCCGCGTCTTCCGCGGCAAGCCACCCCGAGTCGAGCGCGTCGTCCGCGAGCTTGTGGCCGGTCTCCGGGCTGATCTTGTCCCAGCGGCGCAGCAGCGCTTCGTGCACGACGTCGACCCGCGTCTGGTCCTGCAACATCCGCATTTCGGAGAGGGGCGGAACGATGAAGAGGACGTCCTCGGCGCGGAACCGGTCGAGCACGTTCCGCAAATCCGCTTCCGGGACGCCGGCTTCGTCGCGCAGCTGCGCATACGGTAGTGCCCGGCGCTTCGCGCGTCCCTCTTTGTCGACTTCGCTAAGGGCGCGGAAGACCTGTTGGACCGCGAGCTCGAGCTCCGGTCCGGGCAGGTCTCGCGACATCACCTCGTCGGCATGTTTCGAGAGCGCGTTCGCGACGCCGCCGATCTCGATATAGGCACCGAGCTCGAACCGGCGCTGGTGTGGCGCGCGTTCGCCTTCACCGGCCTTCTCCCAGAGACGGGCCAAACAATGCTGCAGCACCGGGAGCGGGTCGGGCTCGGTGGCGATGTCGATGAGGAGGCGTTCGACGAGTGCCGACTCGATCGAGGCGCCGGCTTTCTCGATCGGACGCCGGATGACGTCTTCCCATTGATCGCGGCTGAGCGATGGAGTGAGGAATTGCGCCGCGCTGACGGCTTCGGGCAACCCATGGAATCGCGCGCAGTCGCCGATGAAGTCCGATCGCATCGTCACGAGCACGTGTACCGAGCGTTCGCGGCCGCTGGTGATTTGGAGCAGCTGCTGCACGAAGCTCACCGCCTCGTCACGCCAAAGTGCTTCGGCGATGCGCTCGGCGGCGCCCGTCCCGGCCGGGCTCGCGAAGCGGAACAGCTCTTCGAACTGGTCGACGACGATAAGCAGCGAGGTGTCGCGCGCACCGGGGATCTCGTCGAGCGCTTCGGCCAAACCAAAGCTGGAGCGGCGCAGCGCAAGCCGGATGCGGTCGCGGCGAATCTCGTGGTCGGTAAGACTTTCGGCCGACTCACCGGCCGGAGCGAGGGACATCAGCGCATCGGCGAGGCTGCTCAGGGGCGCATCACCGGGACTCAACACGACCGAACGCCACGCGCGCTCGCCCGCGCTCTCGCTCTCTTCCTGCAAGAGCGGCAACAGCCCGGCACGCACCAGCGACGATTTGCCGCTCCCCGAACTTCCGATTACGGCAACGAACCGGCTCAGCTCGAGGAGGCGGTACAGCGCGTAAATCTGGTCCTCGCGCCCGAAGAAAAACTCGCGGTCGTTGAACCTGAACGGTCGCAGTCCCGGGAAGGGATGCTCGGCGGAGAGCTGCGGCCCCGCACCGCGCGGCATCGAGATCATCACACGCCCCCCGCAGCGGCCGACTCGAGGATGGGATGGATCGCGTCGGACGTAAGGTGCTCACAGCCGGTCAGATCGAGCACGACGTCGACGTCGCGACGCGGTTGGAGCCTCAGCAGCACGCCTTTGCGGCCACCGGGCGGTGGTCCGAGCACCAGCGTCCGACAGCGGAACTGCTGCTCGCGTCCGAGCTTCGACCAGTCCCGGAACTCCGGCGTGTGGCTGCGCGCCCAGATCTCGGTCGTGCGCGCCCAGCAGATGACGATCGCGTCGCACTCGCGTAGCCGGTCGCGGCGCCATGCTTCGATCTCGACCGGATCGCCCTCGAAGATCGGTAGAACCGGCTCGACGCGCTGCTCTTCGAGCGCCTGCGCCAGCTCGATCGCGTAATCGGTGTCCTCTTCCGCATGATAGACGAAGACACGCGAATCTGACTCGAGCGCGCGAAGCGGCGTGGAGCCGACCGGTTCCTGTCGCTTGAGGTGTTGCGTTACGAACTCGACGAATTTGCTCAGTTCGCTGCCGTCGATCTTGTCGTCGTCGCGCACGTCGTCGAGCTTCGTCATCACCGCCAGCGGATCGCGCTCCGCCGAATCGCCCACGGTCGCGCTCGCGTCTTCGACGAACACGCGCGGCGCCCACACGATGCGCCGGAATGAGGGAACCCCTGCGATTTTTTCCCCTTGTCGCTTGGCCGCGCGGCACAGTTGCAGCTGCACGATCGGAACGCCGCCGTCGGGTTGATATCCGCGCATGTTCCCGATCAAGTGGATCGATGCTTCGGCGATACGGAGCGACTCGTCGACGAACGCCTCGGCCGCGGCCGCGCTCTCGGGCGGAATCTTCGCATCAGCATCGGGGACGACAGTATAGCCGCGTCCTTCGAGCTCGGCGCGCAGCCGTGCATACGCGGGGCGCATGTCGGGCGCCGGTTGCGCTAGATAGACCACGCGGCCGCTGGCCGGCGTCTCGTTGTTCGGTGGCCCCGTTTCCGCAAGCGAGAGCGGCTCGGGTCCACGTCCCCCGTTCCCCGAGACTTCATGCGCACGCGCTTTTCGCCACAACACGCGGGCGATGCGCTCGACCTGCATGTGGTACTCGTCGGGGAGCGCTGCTGCGCCGAAATACTCGCGTTCTCGCCCGGCGACGTCGTCGGCGTCCTGTTCGTCGACCCGGTAGAACGTGAAGCCCTCCTGGCCTTGAAGCAGCGGTGGTCGATCGGCGTGGTCGACGTAGCGTTTGGCGACGACGATGATGCGCTCTTTAAGCGCCTGTTCGCCTTCGTGTTGCCAGCGCTGCTTGAAGAGATCGAGCTCGCGGCGGCAGTACGGCCGGTGGATCCAGTTGTTCGAGAGCACGACGAGCAGCGCGTCGGAGGACGCGACTTCGTTCTCCAGGATGGGATCGAACTGTTCATTCGGCTCGATCCCGCGTACGTCGCGCCAGAGTTTCGGCGCCGGCGGTCCGAGCGAACGGAAGTGGAAGTGCAGATGATCGTCGAGCGTCCCGACGAAACCTTTCCCCAGAGACGATCCAGGCGGCCGTACGTCGTCGTTGCGAGCGTACGAAATGAAAACCTTGAACGGCAACATGGGCGTCACCCCAAAATGAGCCTTTGAGCACTTCGCAAACGGCGGCGCAAATTCATGCCACCCGGGATAGCAAGTAGCCCGCTTGGATGCTCCCGCCGCATTCGAGATCGTGAAGCGCGATGTGGTACGGCAGTGCACGAAACGTTCGCACTCGCCCGGACGAGCGGACGCGTTCGCGGATGGCCAAGACTCGGCATGGTCGCGAGGAGACCGGGGCACCGATCGGCGTACAGGCCCCGATCAGTTCAGCCAAGCGAAAAGGAGAGTTCCTTGCGGGTGGGCGTCTTCTTGCGGCAGCTCCATGAGTGGTCCGAGCGTCCGTGCGTCCTCACGATGCGGGTCGCGTCGGCGGCGGCCACGGAGATCCGGGTCGCCGGCGTGTTGCGGCCGTACTACAGCATCACGTCGCTGCACGGCTGGGCGCTCGTGCCGCCGCAGCAGCACGGCGGCTTCGCCTCGCTCAAGCTGACGGAGCTCCCGATCGCCGAAGCGGAGATGCGCGAGGTGATCTTCGACGGCCGCGGCCGTAAGCTGCGCTTCACGACGCACGCGATGATCTTCGAGCTCGAGCGCGACGACGCGATCTTGAGCGCACCGCCGCGCGTCGTCCGGAACCAGCGCTATCTCTACGTCGGCGGGCGGCGGCGGCGCACCGCCGAGCCGTGGATGCTCCAGTGAGCCGCGCTACGCGCTGACGAGCTCGGGGCGCTGCGCCGCGCCGAGCACGGGCAGCACCGAGCCGTGCATCACCGCCGGCGGATCGACACCGAACATCGCGAGGACCGTCGGCGCGACGTCGAGGATCGAGACCGGCTCGGGATGGACGCACCCGCGCCCGGTGCGGATCCACAGCACGCCTTCGGGATGATGGTGCCCGCTGCGGTGCCCGTCGACGAGATAGAACAGATCGGCGAACCGCGCGCGCGCGCCGGTCCGCGTGTCGACTGCGTCGCGCTCCATCACCGAAGGATCGAGATAGACGCAGCCGGCGAAGACGCCCGCACCGTCGCGCCGCGCCGCGAACACGCGCGTCCCGTCGACCTCGAGCGCGAGCAGCGCCGCCTCGGCCGCGCGCGCCGCCGCCTCGTCGGCGCAGAGCAGATGAAACTCTTGCGACATCACCGGCGCGACGCGCGCGCGCTCGATCCCGAGAAAACGCAGCAGCGCGCCGAACTCTACCGGGCGGTAGTTTCGGATCACCGGGCCGGTGTACGGCTCCTGGCTCAGCGCCGTCGCGAAGATCAGGGTCCCATCGGGGAAGTCCTTGACGAACCGTCCGATGAGCCGGTCCATCGCGCGATACCCGTCGCGGATCGCGTCGCGCAGCGTCGGGTGATCGGTCCCGGACGGCGGATCGGGGAAACGCTCAGGCTCCATGTTGCGCCAGTACAGGTGCTGGTAGTGCGCCGTGGAGTTCGAGAAGAAGCTCGAGAACCGCACGCCGTGCGCGCGCGCGTAGGTGCGGAACACGTCGTACTGAATCCGGTCGAAGAGCGCCGCGCGCCGCCAGCGCACGCCGCGGTCGAGCCGCTCCGCGACGAGCTGGCGCGCGATCGCGAGCGCGGTCTCCCAGCGGAAACCGTGCCGCGCGTAGAAGCCGGCCAGCTTCAGCGCGTCGCGCGCGGTCAGGCGGCCGTGGTGCGACGACTCCTTCACCTGATCGGCGGTGACGTCGTAGTACGGCTGCAGCGAGGCGGGCTCGGCGCGCGCGTCGGCCTCCCACGGATCGGGCAGCCGGAACCCGCGCACCCCGCGCACCGGGACGTTCATCCCGCCGAAGATCCCGACCGGGACGCCGGCCTCGGAGAGGACGCTGCCGATCGTCGCAGCCTGCGCGCGCGCGGCGTCGCCGAGGTGGTAGATGCGGTGCTCGGCGTACGGCAGCCCGGTGTGCACGGAGGGCCACTGGATCCACGGGACCAGCGTCGCGCCCGTCTCGCCGGCGTCGGTCGTGAAGACGTCGGACGCCTCGCGAAACGCGCGAAAGTTGGGCAGCGAGCCGTCGGCGATGAAACGGTCGAGCAACGAGGCGGAAAGCTCGTTGAACTCGATCAGGATGACCCGTCGGCTATCGTCCATGATGGGGGTATCGTACCCCCGCTTGGATCAGGCTATCGCGGTGGCCAGGGCCGAGCGCAGCGCCTGCTGGACCTCCCGCGCGCCGTAGCGCTTCGGGATCACGCAGTTCGCCCCGGCGAACCGCAGGCGGTCCGCCCGCGGCCCCTCGCCGTCGGTGTAGGCGCAGATGAACGCGCGCGGGAGCGCGGCCCGCATCGCCGTCACCGCGTCGGCGGGGTCGACGTCGAGGAAGTCGGTGTCGACGAAGAGCGCCTCGGGGTGCGAGGCGCGGATGTCGTCCACGTCGAGGGTCGGCGCGACCCGGACCACCCGCAACTCGGCCTTGGCCAGCACGTCGCTCAGGTACGGGACGAAAAGCGACTGCGGTTCGACGACATAGGAGTCCACAGTTGCTCGGTACCGCGCAATGTGGTCCTCCTACACGGAGGCTTGCGGCCTATCGCGGGGACGGTCGGTTAGGCCAATCCCGTCTTGATCGCGTGGACGGCCGCCTGGGTGCGCGCGGTGATGTTCAGCTTCGCGAAGATCCGGCTGATGTGGTTCTTCACGGTTTTCTCGGAGAGGTGCAGCTTCGCTCTGATCTCTTTGTTCGACATCCCGCGCGCGATCAGACGGATGATCTCCGTCTCGCGGACCGAGAGCTCGTTCTGCGCGGCGCGGCCGAAGCCGTTCGAGCGCCGCTTCAGGACGCCGCCCGCGACGCGCGGGTCGACGTACGCGTGACCGCTCGCGACGCTCTTCACGGCGCGGATCAGCTCGGCGGGGAGGATGTCCTTCACCACGTAGCCGTCGGCGCCGGCGGAGAGGCAGCGCTGCATGACCTCGGGCTGGACGTGGGTCGAGAGGACGCAGACCTTCGCCTGGGGCGCGAGCTCCCGGCAGGTCCGCATCGTCTCGGAGAACTCGACGTGGTGGCCGTCGAGGTCCAGGACGATGAGGTCGGGACGGAGCCGGCGCAGCGGCGCGTTCGCGATCGAGTCGGCGTCGCCGACCACGTCGATCTCGGCGTCGCTCGCCAGCACCTGGCACAGGGCCTTGCCGAAGAGCGCCTGCCCTTCGACAACGAGAACGCGAACCGGCTTGGTGACGGACGGTGCGGGGGTGGCGATCGTTCCGAGCATCTTCGTTCCTCAGTCCTTTGGGGAAGGCCGTTCAGACTAACCCGGCCGTCTATAGTGTGGCCCCTGGGGGTGCCTGAGGAACTCCCCTGAATTGGGGGTTTTCGCATAGGGCCCTAGGCGGGCCGCTGTGAGAGGGGGCGCCGAAACGGATAGGTATAGAGTCGTGCGCACTCGCCGAACCTCGCCAGCCGCCGCGGTGATCACCGCGGTCCCCGAAGCCGACCGCACCCGGGCGTTCGTCGGGGAGCTGCGCACGCTGGTTCGCGCGACGTACGTGGTCTTCGCGCGGTACGACCAGAACGGGATCCAGAACGAGATCGTCCTGGCCGAGGATCACGGCAACCCCTCGCGCCAGACCGAGTGGCTCCAGGCGGAGCGGCTGCTCCAGTCGCGCTCCGAGGCGTCGATCCCGCGCGTCACCGACGCGATGATCGCGCTCGACGGGATGCGCGGACTGGTCGCGGTCTACGGGGTCGACCGGACGATCTTCGGCCTGGCCATCGTGGCCCGGCCGCGCGCGTTCCTCCCCGAGGAGCGCAAGGCGCTCGAGGCGACGCTCCGCTCGGGCTCGGAGCTGATGCGCCGGCTCTCGACCTTCGAGGGCGAGCAGAGCGCGCAAGAGCGCACGGCCGAGCGCGCCAACGCGGCGCAGTTCGTCCTGAGCCGGGACTTCGCGGTCGAGTCGCGCTGGATCCCCGACGACGACCCCAACGACGTCCTGCAAAACATCCTCGAGCTGGCCGGCGAGTCGCTCCCGCCGGTCGTCGAAAAGGCCGTCCGCGACGTCACCGCCTCGTGGACCGACGACCCCGGGACCTGGCAGCCCGATACGGTCGTCCCGCTGCCGTTCATGGTCGTCCGCGTCGCGCCGCTGACCGGTCCCGCCGGTCCGAAGATCGGCGTGCTGGTCGAGCGCTACCGCTCGCGCAATCCGCTGCGGCATGCCGCCGACAAGTTCGGGATGAGCTCGCGCGAGCTCGAGGTCCTCGCGCTCGTCCTCAAGGGCTTCGGCACCCCGCAGATCGCGACCGCGCTCGACATCGCCGAGTCGACCGCCCACGACCACATCAAGCGCATGATGCTCAAGACCCGCGCCCGCAACCGCGTCGAGCTCGCCGCCAAAGCGCTAGGCTGGCGCGGAGCCTGACCCCCAAAGTCACCCTGAGCTTGTCGAAGGGTGAGAGCGGGACGCGAGCGTCAGGATGCTCTCTCATCCTTCGACAGGCTCAGGATGACATTTCGGTCAGTCGAACTCCAGCCAGTCGCGGTGCCAGAGCAGGCTGCAGCCGCGGTGGCAGGGGCCTTCGGTGGTCAGCGACTCGCCGCGGCAGACGACGCCGGCGAGGATGAACCAGTCCGCGCCGCGCCGCCGCCAGGGCGTCAGCGCGACCGGTTGCACCTGCTTGTGGACCGGGAACCGGCCGCCGGCGTAGCGGCCCATCGCCGCGGTGAACATGACGCCGTCGCGGCGGCCGCTCGCGTCGAGCGTCGCCAGGATCTCGGCCTGCGAACGCACCCGCGCATAGCGCACGGACTCGGGCTGCTGCTCGGCGCGGTCGGCTGACGACGGCTCGAGCCATTCGTCGCGGAAGAGCAGCGGGCAAGAGCGCCCGCAGCCGCCGATCCGGCCCGGGCCGTCGCACGCGACGCCGGCCAGCGCGACGGTCCGCGAGACCCGCTTCATGCGCCCGAAGTCGTTCATCATCCGCCGCACGACCGCGTCGACGCGGAAGGTCTTGCCGCAGTACGCCCATTGCTCGGCGGTGAAGGCCAGCCCGCGCAAACATCCGCGCTCGTCGAGCGTCGCGCGCACGTCGGCGGGGTCGCGGACGCGGACCCAGTCGCCGGCGGCGAAGCGCGACGGCTTCCCCTCGCCGCGCGCCATCGCGTAGCGGTCGGGGAAGCGGCGCACCGCGCGGCGGAGCCGGCGCAGCGTGCCGAACGGCGGTACGTAACGGTAGATGGTGTTCTCGAACTGACAGCGCTCGTGCACGTTGCTCTCGCAGCCGCCGGGACGCCGTTGCCCGCGGCGTCCCGGCGGCCGCCCCGGCCTACGCCGTGTGCGGCAGCTCTTTGAGCGCCGGCGGCGCGACGGCGAAGTAGTCGCTGTAATCGTCGACACGCGTGGTGGAACGGTTGACGACGGTCCCGACCAGCTCGTTCACGCCGACCGCCTCCAGCCGCGCGAGCGCCTTGCGCGTCGAGCGGACGTCGGTGTGGCCGGCCGAGACGATCATCACGGTGCCGTCGGTCTTCGCGGCGACGATCGCCGCGTCGAAGACGGGGACGAGCGCGGGCGCGTCGACGATGACGGTCTCGTACCGCGCGCGCGCCTCGTTCAGCAGCGCGTCGAAGCGGTTCGACTGCAGCAGCTTGATCGGGTTCGGCGAAGGCGTCCCGCTCGTCAGCACGTCGACTCCGGGGCGATCGGTGCGCTTGACGCAGTGCGAGAGCGACGCGCGCCCGATCAGGATGTCGCTCAACCCGATCTCGTTCGAGACCTCGAGCTTCTTGTGCAGCGAGGGGCGGCGCATGTCGGCGTCGATGATCAGCACGCGCGCCTCGCGCTCGATGCTGGAGACCGCGATCTCGCCGAACGCGCCGGCGACGTTCATCGCGACCGTCGATTTTCCGTCGCCCTTGAGGGGGCTCGTGACCGTCACGCTCCGCAGCGGGTGGTCGGAGCTGTAGCGCATCGCGAGGACGAGCTGGAAGTACGACTCGAGCGTCGCGTTGCGGACCGAGGCCGGGATCGCCGCCGCGCCGTCGCCCGAGGGCAGTTGCGGGATCGAAGCCAGGACCGGGAGCTGGAGCTCGTTCTCGAGATCGCGCTCGTCGCGGATGCGGCCGTCGAACCAGTCGACCAGGAACACGACGCCGAGCGCCAGCAGCAGCCCGACGATGCTCGCGATGATCAGGTTCAGCGAGAGGTGCGGCGTCTTCTTGGCGAGATCGGCGTTCGCGGCTTGCGTCACGGTGACGTCGCTCAGCCCCGTCATGCGCGAGACCTTCGCGTCGTTGAGCTTCTGCGAGAGCGCGTTGTAGACGTCTTCCGCCAACTTCTGCTGGCGCTTGAGCTCGGCCAGGCGCGTCGCCTGCCCGGGGAGCGCGCGGATCAGCGGGTTCATCGAGGCGCGCTGCGCGGCGAGCTCGGTGAGCTGCGCGGAGTCGCTCTGGCTCATCGCGCGCGCCGCGGAGAGCTGCTGCGAGAGCGTCTGGTACACCGGGTTCGCGATCGTGCTCGTCGTCGCGACGATGGTCGGCTTCTCGCGCGCGATCAGCTTGTTCAGATCGGCGATCTGCTGCTTGAGGCTGATCACGGTCGGATGCGAGTCGGTGTACTGCTGCTGCGCCGCGGCGAGCTGACCCTGGTACTGCGCGAGCTGGGAGCGCATCTGCGCGAGGACCGGATTCGGAGCGACGCTCTGGCCGCCGCCGGTCGTCGGGCTCATGTGGGCGAGCTCGGCGGCGAGCGTGCTCGCCTGCGCGTCGGCTTGGCGCTTGTCGAGCTGCACGCTCTGGATCTTCGCGTCGACGTTCGCGGCGGCGGTCACCGTCGCGGTCGTCTGCGTGGTGAGGTCGGCGATGTTGTGCGTCGTCTCGTACTGGCGCAGCGCGGTCTCCGTCCGCTGCAGGTTCTGCTGCGCCAAGGGGAGCTGCTTCTGGAGATTCTCGACCGCGCCGTTCGCCTGGCCCGAGACGAGCTCGGCCTGGCGCGCGACGAAGACGTTCGCGAAATCGTTCGCGATCCTCGCCGACGTCACGGGATCGGTCCAGCTCACGCTGAGCGTGAGGATGTTGGTGTTCGTCACCGGCTTGACTTTGACGGCCGCCTGGAGCGTCGCGACGTCGGTCTTGAGATGCAGGTCGTCGATGACGTGCTGCACGACCGGCGTCTCGCTCATCAGCTCGGCGTAGGTCTCGGCCGACTGCGCCGCGTTCGGGAGGATCAGCGCGTTGAGCACCGAGAGCCCGGTCTGCGAGCCCTGCGGGTTCTGCGCGACGGTGTTCGGGTTCCCGGCGATCATCTTGACTTCGGTGATGTAGTGCTTCGGCGTGAGCAGCGTGACGATCGCGACCGCGAACACGACGCCGAAGAAGACGAGCGCGAAGAGCTTGCGGCGGCGCGAGAGGGTGCCGATGAACGACTGCCACATCGCGACCGGGTCGATGTCGGTCGAGCGCTGCGCGGCGATCGGGGTCGCCAGCGGGATGCCGGCGCCGGGGAGCCGCTGAGGTTCGTACATCGGAATCCTTTCCATCTAGAAACCGAGGAGGCGGCCGAGGGCGCCGATGACGCCGATCAGCGCCGGGCTGACGGTGCGAGCCTCGGGTACGAGGATCTTGTCCTCCTTGTGCAAGATCGGGTCGTACTGCAGCTGCCCGTTCTGCAGCGCCTGGTACAGATCGACCCGATACGAGACGTTTCTACCCACACTCGGCTCGTATCGCGTCAGGAAGACGCGGTTGAGGTCTGGCTTCGAGGCCGTCTCGAGCCCGGCGCGTGCGAGCGCGTTCGAGAGCCGCTCACCTTCGGTCACCTCGACGTTCCCCGGGCGCGTGACCGCGCCGATCACCTGGACGCGGAACGTCTCGCCGCCGGTCACGTAGACGAGCGCGTTGTCGTTGAGCTCGACGTTCTGGGTCGCGTCGCCGTCGTGGATCAGCTTCTGCAGGCTGACCTTCTTGATGTCGCCGTCCGGCTCGCTGACACGCGCGTCGGGGTAGTCGCCGTTCATCGACGCGATCCCCGACGACGCGGCGATCGCGTCGCTGAGGTGCGAGCCGTTCCGCATCTGGAACTTCCCGGGGATCTTCACGTTGCCCAGGACGGTCACGCTGATCATCCCCTGCTGCTGCACGGAGAGCGCGACGATGGGGCGCTTGATGTACTTCGTCAGCGCTTTCGCGAGCGAGTCGCGGGCCTCGGCGGCACTCATCCCGCCGACGAAGACGCGCTGGACCAGCGGGTACTGGATCGTGCCGTCGGCCTGCACGACCGCGAACTGGGTGAGATCGGGATGGCCGTAGACCGAGATCGCGAGCTGATCGCCGGGGCGGATCACGGAGCCGACGGTCCCGCTGACCGGAGGCGGCGCCTGGGGCGCCGCCGACGGCACCGGGAACGGCTGCGACTCGCTCGGCGGGTTCACCGGCTGCGGCTTCTCCTGCGCGAGCGCCGAGAGCGGCGCGGCCGCGAGCAGGACCGCCGCAGCGGTGCCGATCAGTGCACGAACGGGATGAGCGAGCTGAGCGATCATGACGACTCTCCGGCTTCGCGACGCGCGCGAAGAATCTGGGGCGTGGCGGCGCTCGCGCTGGCGGCGGCGCTGTTCTGGGCGGCGACGAGCAACGAGGTGTACGATCTCACGTCGCCGCCGGAGCTTTCATTCCACGTGCTGCTGCGGAAAGCATACAGCATCGCGGCTTTCGCGCTGGTCGGGTTCACCGCTCGCAAGGCGCTCGGAGCGAGCGCGCTGACGCCGGCGGACGGCGCGCTGTACGTCGCGGTGTACTCCGGCGCGATCGAGATCGTCCAGGCGATGAAAGGTTCGCACGAGGGCATCGCATGGAACGTCGTCGACGTCCTCTGCGGCGCCGCCGGCGGACGGCTCGGCGTCGTCGCTGGGCGCATCAGACGCTCGCGTCGTAGAGCGTGAAGTGCTCTTGCTGGAGCGCGTCGATCGTGGTGACGCCGGCCGGCACGAGCAGCGAGCCGGGGACGAGGTTCCGGCGCATCTCGGCATGGAGCGCGTCGGCGTCGCTCGAGCCGGCGAAGCCGGCCGCGACGACCTTCATCGCCAATCCGCGCAGCGCGTTGTTGCAGACGTAGAACGTCGCGCCGCGCCGCAGCAGCGTCTCGATCGAGGCGTCCTGGTTGTAGGGCGCGCTCGGATCGATGTCGTTGCGCGGGTACGGGGCGGGGTGCAGCCACGGGTTCCCGCGGTCGGCGCCGCGCGTCTTCACCGGATCGCCGCCGCGCGCGAGCACCTCGGCGAGCCGGTAGCGCGCCCACATCGCGTCGTTCGCGCCCTGCGCGACGCCGATCCCGTTCAGCACGGCGGCGGCGTGGAGCGTCCCCGGGCCCTCGCCCCAGCCGAACTGGTAGCCGTTGAGCGAGTTGCGCATGTAGGCGAAGATCGCGCCGTCGTTCGCGCGCGGCGACGTGAAGAGCTGTTTGTGCTTGAACGGCGCGCGCGCGGTCGCGAGAAAGGCGTCGTACGAGAGCACCGCACCGCCATCCGCGGCGAGCGCGGTTCCGCCTAGCGCGCGAGCGGCACCGGCCGCCGCGATGGTCGCGGCGGCCGCGCTCAGGAATCTCCGTCGGTCGATGCTCACGTCACGAATCCTTTCGTTCAGCGGTCTGGTGGGGGGCCGGTCCGTGGCCTAGGGGCAGGGCGGCGGTCCTACTACCGTTCCCGATCCGGGGGTCGGCGTACCGGGCGTCGTCGTGCTCGAGGTGTGGACCAGGAAGGGCAGCAGCGCGGCCAGCGGCAGGAGGTTGATGCCGTGGTGCACGGGCGGCGGCGGGATCTGGATCGGCGGGCCGGCGGCCGCGACGACCGGCGGCGGCTGGACCGCGACGACCGGCTGGCAATCGGGCATCATGCCGGTTCCGTTCGGCGAGGTCATGCCGGGGCCGCAGGGCTGCGGCGCGGTGACGGCGGCGACGTGCGGGACCGGGAAGTTGCGAACCGCCGCGACGTGCGGGACGGTCCGGCGGATCACCGAGAGATTGCCGCACTTCGCCGGCAGGAACAGCGCGATCACTTTGTCGCCGGAGTGGAGGTCGACCTCGACGCCCTTCTGGTTGGCCGGGATGACGACGTCGTGGAGGACGTGCACCTGGCCGTCCGAGGACCACGTCATCGCGTCGAGATGCCGCGGGACCGTGACCCAGTTCGGCTTCCCGACCTCGAGCGCGAGCCTGAACTGCTCGTACTGCTCGCTGGTCAGCCCGAGGTCGGCGCCGGCGCGGCGCATCAGCGCTTCGTTCTTCTTGAAGTTGTACTGCAGCTCGGCGGCGTTCGTCGACTGGCCCATCAACGGCGCGCGTCCGAGCGTCGCGATCTCGATCGGTTGGGCCATTGCCGGCAGCGTCATCGACAGCACGAGGGCCGCGGCAGCGATCGGGCGGGTGATCATAGCGGTGCTCATCTCCTTACGAGGCTAGATGAGTCATGCCCGCGGGACCTTCCGCAGCGACGTGGCCGCAGTCCCGTTATTGAAGGGACCTTGGTCCCATCAGTACATCGCGAGGGTGCCGTCGACGCGCGCTTTGTTGACCGCGCGGACGAAGATCCAGAGCGAGAGCGGCATCAGGACGACCGACGCGCCGGCGAGCCAGTACGCGTCGTAGGCGACGGCGGAGAGCGCGACGCCCGACGCCGCGGCACGGAAGCCGTTGAGCGCGTGCGTGATCGGCAGACACCACCCGATCGCCTGAAGCACCCACGGCAGCGAGGCCAGCGGGATGTAGACGCCGCCGAACAGGCTCGCGCTCGAGGCCGAGAGCCACTCGACGGGCCCCGTCTTCTTGATCACCATCGCCAGCGCCGCGGCGAGGACGCCGAGCGGCGAGACGGCGGCGACGGTCAGCCCGAGGAACACGAGCGCGGTCGTGGGGTTGACGTGCGAGAGGTTCAGGCCGAACGCGACCGCCACCAGCAGATAGACTCCGGTCTGCATCGCCGTCAGCGCGAACGACCACACCCCCGAAGAAAGGACGAGGACCGGGAGCGTCGTCGGCGTCGCCAGGACGACCTCGAGCGTCCCGGTGAGCTGGCCGTCGCGGATCGCCTCGGCGAAGCTCGCGAGCGCCGCCGTCTGGAAGCGCACGAACGCGAAGTTGATCGCGATGTACTGGAAGTACGACGTGACCTCGCCGCCGCCGCCGAACTTCGAGGACGGGTGGATCAGCGTCGAGATGTACCACGCGATCACGACCTCGACGCCGATCGAGAGCCACGAGAGCGCGAAGTTTCCGGGATACGAGAGCGCGACGATCGCGTCGCGGCGGAAGATCGCGCCGACGCGCGCCAGCGGCAGCCGGGGCGCGCGGCTAATCGCGGTGCTCATCGTCCTTCACATCCGTGACGCTGGTGACTTTCTTGAAGATCTCGATCGCCTCGGGATCGACCGGGCGGAAGTCGCGCAGCGCGCTGCCGTTCCACGAGACGACGCGCATCAGCGCGCCGAGCGCGCCTTCCTGCGGCTCCATCTCGACGAGCAGATCGACGCCGCGTTCCGAGCGCACGACGCGCAGGTCGAGGAAGCCCGGGAGCGTGCGCGTGCGCGCGAGCAGCTCGTCGTCGACCTCGGCGAGGGTGACGCGGTAGCGCGCGATCGCGCCGAGATCGTGGTCGAGCTCGCGCGGCGGGCCGAGCGCGACGATGCGGCCGTGGTTCACGACCGCGACGCGGTCGCAAACCTCCCACGCCTCCTCGAGCAGGTTCGTCGCGAGGATCACCGTCTTGCCCGCCTTCTGCACCAGCTCGCCGCGGATCAGCATGCGGATGTCCTCGGCGTGGACGGGGTCCACCGCGCGCGTCGGCTCGTCGAAGAACAGCACCGACGGATCGCCGAGCAGCGCGCGCGCGACGGTGAGCCTGACGCGCATCCCGGACGAGAAGCCGCCGACCCGGCGGTCGAGGTGCGAGGTCAGGTCGACGCGCTCGATGCACTCGTCGATCCGGTCGCGCAGATGCTTCCCGGAGAGCCCGGCGAGCGCGCCGAAGAACTCGAGGTTCTGGCGCGCGGTCAGCCGGAAGTAGAACGAGCGCTCGTCGCTCGCGCAGAGCGCGATCCGGCGCTTCGCCTCGAGCGGCTCGGCGGCGACGTCGATCCCGTCGATCGTCATTCGGCCGCGGTCGGGGACGGTCAGCGTCGCGAGCAGCTTCAACAGCGTCGACTTGCCGGCGCCGTTCGGGCCCAGCAGCCCGAAGAGCTCGCCGCGCTCGACCTGGAGGTTCACGTCGAAGAGAACCTGGCGCCGCGGGATGTGCTGGCCGGTGAGGGAACGCAACATCGCCCCGAATCCGTGCAGGGTCGGAAACGACTTGTCGACGTGCTCCACCGTGAGCATGGCGTCCCTCATGGTTTGGTCGGAGTCTCCCCCGAAAAGCGACCGAGCTAACATGGGTCGCCAAGCGCCCGGACGGGTACGAGCCCCACGTACCATGAGGGTCGTCCACGTCTGCGGTGACCTCGGGCTCTACGGAGCGGAGAACGTCGTCGCCCTGCTGATGCAGCATACTCGCGAGCCGGATGTCGAGCTGGTCGCGATGACCGTCAACCGCTCGAAGCACCCCGAGGCGCGCGAGCGCGCCGGCGTCCCGGTGGTCGCGATCGACCGCGCCGGGCGGCGCGACGCGGGCTTCCTCTGGCGGATGGTCCGCGAGCTGCGCCGTCTTCGCCCCGACGTCGTCCACAGCCACGGCCACCACGGGCGGTACTGGGGCCGCCTCGCCGCGCTGCTCGCCGGCGTCCCGCAGATCGTCCACACCGAGCACAACCCGGACCTGACCCCGCCGAAGCCGCGCTGGGTCTACCGCGGGCTGAACCGGCTGCTGAACCCGCGGACCGCCGCGTTCGTCGACTTCACCTCGCGGCGCCGCGAAGAGCTCTCCGCCGCGGAGTCGATCCCGCTCGAGCGGATCGTCGTGATCCCGAACGGGATGCCGCCCGCCCCGCCCGACCCCGGCCGCCGCGCACGGGCGCGGGCGACGCTCGGGCTCGCGGACGGCGACCTCGCGCTGGTCGCGGTCGCGCGGCTGTTCCCGCAGAAGCGGCACGACATCGCCATCGACGCGCTGGCGCGGCTCCCCGGCCCGCTGCGGGCCCGCGCCCGGCTCGTCATCGCAGGCGACGGACCGCTGCGCGCGGAGCTGCAGGCGCAGGCCGAGGCGGCCGGGCTGGCCGGCCGCGTCACGCTGCTGGGCTTCCGCACCGACGCGCGCGAGTTGCTGGCAGGCGCCGACATCGCGCTGATGACCTCGGCGCGCGAGGCGATGCCGCTCGCGATGATCGAGGCGATGCTGGAAGGCGCCCCGGTCGTCTCGACGCCGTGGAACGGCGCGCTCGAGATGCTCGGGCACGGACGGTTCGGCCTCGTCGCCCGCGACTTCAGCCCCGAGGCGGTCGGCGAGGCGATCGCGCAGGTCGTCGAGCGGCCCGCGGAGACCGCCGCGCGGACCGCCGCCGCGCTCGCCTACGCGTCGGTCGAGTTCGACGTCGGGACGCAGGCGCGCCGCTACGCGCAGCTCTACCGCGACTTGATGGCGCGGACGCGCTCGGCGAAGCGCGTCATCACCGCCGCCCGCTCGTAGTTCGCGCGCACGAACGGCGGGCCGTTCGCGCGGAAGCGCGCCCGCAGCGCGTCGTCACCGAGCACCTCGCGAATCCCCGCGACGAGCGCCGCCGCGTCCTCGGGCGGGACGACCAGACCCGCGCCGGCGCGCTCGACGACCCGGCGCGCCTCGCCGCCGGCGCTGAGCACGATCGGCGTCCCGGCGATCATCGCGTCGAAGAGCTTCGTCGGCAGCGTGTCGGTGATCGAGGCCAGCAGCGGGACGACCGTCGCCGCGGCGTCCTGGAGCGCCCGCTGCGCGTCCGGGCGCGGGAGCGGACCGGTGAAGACGACGTTGGCGAGGCCCTCGGCCTCGGCGCGCGCGCGGAGCCCGGCCGCCGCGGTGCCGCCGCCGATCATCACGAACCGTATCGTCGGGTCGTCGTGCAGCGCCGCGGCGGCGTCGAGGACGATCTCCAGGCCCATCGAGCGGCCCATGTTGCCGACGTAGACGACGTCGCGGACGCCTTCGACCGGCGGGACGGGCGGAGCCGCCGCCGGCTCGACGGGGTCGAACCCGTTCGAGGCGAGCATCACCTTCGCCGGGTCGACCCCACGCGCGACGATCTCGTCGCACTGCGGCTGCGTGACCGACGAGATCAGCGCCGCGCGCCGGTACAGCGCGTCGGCGAGGGCGCCGACCGCCCGGGCCGGCGGCGAGCCCGGCCGCCACTCGCCGATCTTCAGCGCAATCTCCGGCCAGACGTCGCGGATGTCGACGACCAGCGGCGCGCGGTGCGCCGCGACCGCGGCGAAGGCCGCGGCGGCGAGGGTGATCGGCGGCGAGGAGACGATCACGACGTCGAAGCGCTCGCGCACCGCGGTGACGCGCGCCGCGATCCCGGCCGAGACCGAGAGCCAGTTCAGGATCCGGCTCCCCGGCGTCGCCGCCGACGCGTACGTCGGCACCCGCTCGACGACGATGCCCTCGGCGGTCCGCTCGGTCTGCCGGGTGCGGCCGCGGTACTCGGCGGGGATGACCCCGTCGGGGAACGACGGCAGCGCGGTGAACACGTGCACGTCGTCGCCGCCCGCGGCGAACGCCTTCGCCATCGCGGAGAGCCGGTTCGCCGCGGCGAGCGGCTCGGGCGGGTAGAACTGGGTCAGCAGCGCGATGCGCATTGTTTCGCCTGATACCCATGCGGGCAAGCGATCTCCAGCATGCGCATCGTCTGGGCCGCCGCGTACGGCGGACGCCAGCGCGGCGGGTTTGTCCCCGCCATGGAGCGCCTCGCGCGGCGGCTCATCGGCGAGGGGCACGCGTTCGAGCTGGTCGTCCCGGACGTCGGCCAGACGCCGTGGCACGCCTCCGCCCGCGAGCTCGGCGTTCGCCTCCACGTCGTCCCGAACACGCCGCGCGCCGCCGCGCGCGCGGTCGCCGAGCTGCGCGGCGACCTCGTGCACGCGCACTTCTTCGAGTGGCTCGCGCCGGTGACGCTCGCGGTCTGGCGCTCGCGCGCCCGCGTGCTGTGGCACCTGCACTCCGCCTTCGAGCAGGGCACGGCGCGCGATGCGCGGATCACGCCGCTGCGGCGGCTGAAGTACGGGCTGATCGGCGCGCGGGTCGAGCGCTTCATCTGCGTCTCGAGCGCGATCGCCGGCGATGCGCGCGCGGTCGGCGCGGCGGCGTCGAAGATCGTGGTCGTGCCGAACGCGGTCGACACCGAGCGGTTTCGGCCGCCGAGCGCCGAGGAGCGCACCGAGGCGCGCGCCCGGCTCGGGATCGGCGGCGGGCCGGCGATCGCGTTCTTCGGCCGGGACCCGCGGATCAAGGGCGCCGACGTGCTGGCCTCGGCGCTCGCCCGGCTCGACGCCGTCACCGTCGTCGCCGTCGCGACGCCCGCCGAGGCGCGCGCCGAGCTGGCGCGCCACGCGCGCGTCGTCGACGTCCCCTTCAGCGAGGACGTGCGCGAGGTGCTGTGGGCGGTCGACGCGCTCGCGCTGCCCTCGCGCGGCGAAGGCATGCCGTTCGTCGCGCTCGAGGCGGCCGCGTGCGGGATTCCGGTCGTCGCGAGCGATCTGCCCTGGGCCGCCGATCTGGCGCGCCGCGACGCCCGCGTGACGCTCGCGCGCAGCGAAGACCCGGGCGCGCTCGCCGACGCGCTGCGCGGCGCGTTCGCGAGCGGCGCGGCGCCGCCCGCCGCACGCGATGCGGACGGCGACGGCCTCGACCGGTGGGCCGCGCGGATCGCGGAACTCTACGGGCTCGGACGCGCCGGAGAAGGCGCGCCCGTTACGGAACGCGTGGTACGGGAATGATGGGGACGGGCGCTCGCTCGATGCGGGCCGGACGAAACGCGTGAACGAGAACGGAAGGGACGCGAACATGGAGGTCGAGCGGATCGCCACGCTGGAGGCGTTCGAGGCGGAACGCGAGCGCTGGGAAGCGCTGGAGCGGCGTGATCCGCATGCGATGGTCTTCACGACCTGGCGCTGGCTGCGCTCGTACTTTCCGCACGCGCGGCTGCGCTGGAGCGTGCTCGCCGCGCGCGACGGCGGCGAGACCGTCGCGTATCTTCCGATCGCGCGCAACGCCTCGCCGATCGTGCGCGAGCTCGCGCTC
The DNA here is from genome assembly GCA_035488115.1 of Candidatus Limnocylindrales bacterium. Taxonomy (GTDB): domain Bacteria; phylum Vulcanimicrobiota; class Vulcanimicrobiia; order Vulcanimicrobiales; family Vulcanimicrobiaceae; genus Vulcanimicrobium. Next base: position 20,062 of record DATHLN010000223.1, read on the forward strand.
GGCGGAAACCCGACCGCCGACTACACCGGGATGATCGCCGATCCGGCGCGCGCGGAGGCCGCGATCGGCGCCTTCGCCGACGCGATCGTGCGCGAGCCGTGGGACGCGTTCAACGTCGGCGACGTCAACGATCCGCGCATCGACACGCTCGTGCGCCGGCTCGAAGACCGCGGGATGCGCGTGATCTCCACCGAGGGGACGGAGTGCTTCTCCTGCGCGCTCCCCGACACGTGGGAGCGCTACATCACCGAGTCGATCTCGGCGAAGACGCGCGTCAACATGCTGCGCGTCGAGCGGCGTCTCGCCGAAGCGGTGCCGGCGTTCCGGATCAGCGAGCCGTCCGCGGCGGACGTCGACGCGCACATCGAGGCGATGCTCCTCGTGAACCACTCGCGCCAAGGCGGGAACCTGCGCAAACAGCGCGCCCGCTACGGGCCGCTGTTCCGCGACGCGTTCGACCGCGGCTTGCTGCGCATGACGATGTACTGGGACGGCGAGAAGCCGCTCGCGGGCGGGACCGCGTTCGTCGATGCGGACCGCTCGTATTTCGGGCTGTACATGATCGGCTTCGACCAGGCGTACGAGAAGCTCTCGCCCGGCAAAGGGATCATCGGTCGCGCCATCCGCATAGCGATCGAGTCGGGCTACCAGCGCTTCGACTTCATGCGCGGCGCCGAGCCGTTCAAGGCCCGCTACGCGAGCGAGGTCACCGTCACGCGGCACTACCGCGTGCTGCGGCCGGGGCTGCGCGCGGCGGTCATCGAGCGCGCGCGGCCGAAGTGGCTCGACCTCAAGCTCGCCGTCGCGAACGTCGTCTACGGACCCGGGCGCCAGCTGTAGACGCGGTCGTTCGCGGAGCTCAGCGCGGGAGACGCGGCAACCCGAGCCCGAAGCGAAGCCACTGCACCGTCTCGCCGGTCCGCCACCAGAGATGCGCCAGCCGGTCCTGCAGCGAGCGCCGCGGGCGGTGCTTCGCGAAGAGATAGTTCAGGTTTCTCCAGCGCGTCTCGTAGAAGCGGCGGCGGTCGAACCGGTTCACGCGTGAGGCGCGGTGCTCGACGACCGCGGCGGGCGCGTACATCAAGCGCCCCCAGCGGCGCGCGCGCGCCGAGAGATCGTAGTCCTCGCCGTAGCAGTAGCCTTCGAGGTGGTCGTCGTCGTAGCGCTCGTGATCGAACAGCGAGCGGCGGAACGCGCAGCCGAAACCCATCGTGCGGCGCAGGTCGTCGTCCGGTCCGAGCGTGTAGACATCGAAGAATCCGTGCTCGAAGATCCGCGAGGACAGCGGCCGCGGCACGTACTCCGCGTCGGTGACCTTCGCCTGCGCGCCGATCGCGTCCGGATGCGCGTCCAGGAACGCGCTCATCTCGGCGACGACGTCGTTCACGAACAGACAGTCGTCGTCCATGAACAGCACGGCGTCGCCGCTCGACGCGTCGATCCCGGTGTTGCGGGCAGCCGTGAGACCCGAAAGGTCGGGCCGGTAGACGTGCGTGAGGCGCGGATGCGCCGGCAGCTCGTACGCCGTCGCCGACTGGTCGACGACGATCACCTCGTCGACCTGCGGGCTGTGCGCGTAGATGCTCTCGAGGCAGTTGATGATCTCGTCGGGCCGGTTCTTCGACGGGACGATCACCGATAAGCGCATGCTGGCTCGATCGTTCCCCGCCGAAGGACCCGCTTACCGCAGAACGACCGCGCTGTTCGCGCTCAGCGACGCGGGCACGGCGCCCGTCCACGACGCCTTGCCGCCGGTGTACGAGCTGCGGTCGTCGAGCGCCAGCGCGCTCGTGTACTTCCCGGCGAGCGCCGGCATCGCGACCGCAGCCGAGCTCGGGTTCACGACCGCCGCGCACGGGCCGATCGCCGCGCCGGCCTGATAGCAGGCGCCGAACTCACGGACGTACGCGCCGCTCGAGGCGCGCAGCGAGGCGATCGTCGACGTCGCCGTCGTCCGCGGCTGCATCGGAACGATGTCGTACTCCGGCAGCACCGTGTAGCCGTCCGACGTCGGAGCCTGCGGCACGATGACCGAGTGTACGGGGTCGAACGCCATCCACCACGAGGCCAGGTAGTAGATGCGGTTCGAAGGCGTCGCCGCCCACACGTTCATGCACAGCGCGGTGCTGTTGTAGCGGTTGACCGCGATGAGCGCGTTCGAGATGTTGCTCCAGCGCGGCCCGCTGCTCGAGCTGTCGGTGATCAGGCCGCTGTAGTCGCCGTAGCAGCCCTCGAAGTTCTGCCCCGCCACGTTCGGCGCGCTCAGGAAGGCGCCGTCGTACGAGGGCATCATCGTGTACGGCGTCGCGCCGTTGATGAACACCGGGCGCGCCGCGGCGGCGAAGATCTGCTTCTCCGCGCTGACGAACGCGTCGTCGCTCGCGATCTCCGTCGCGGCTCCGCTGAAGTTGTACAGCAGGCCGGTGAGCTGCGTTCCGTCGCCGCCCGTCAGCGTGCCGCCCGAGTCGTCGGCGAAGATGTAGTCGAGGTTCGGCATCGCGCTCGCCCAGCCGCCCGTGCTGTTGCGGTACGCGTTCTGCACGCTCGCGGATCGCGGGTTCATCGCTTCCTGGTACTGGAAGTGATCGCTGTAGAACTTGTGGACGCGCGTCCCGTCGGCGGCGTGCAGCCACGCCGACTCGTCGCCGCTGACCAGACTGCCCATCGGTCCGCGGCACGAGCCGGCGGGCGGCGTGAACGGCGGCGCGCAGTAGACCGAGAACGCCGGATCGCTGTAGGAGACGGTGTACTTTCCGCCGGCCGCCTTGAACGCTTTGAGCAGGCTGGTGTCGTTCGCGGCGTCGTCTTCGACGTAGTCGGCGTGCGCGGCCATCCACGCGGGCGGAATCCCGGCGTTGACGCCGTTGATCCCGTAGTAGTAGTACGTCTTCACGTGCGCGGGAACGCCGCCGGCCGGAACCGGCGTGGCGGTCGGCGCGGGAGACGGCGTCGCCGGAGCCGGCGGCGTCTGCACGGCGATCGTCGCCGGCGTGACGGCGACCGGAGTCCCCTGAATGCTCGCCGCGACGTGGACGGGCTTCGAGACCGGCGTACCGTTGTACGCGAGCATGACCGGCGCGCCGGGCGCGGCGACCGACGCCGTCGAGAGCGAGAAGGCGCCGGACGAATCGTCGCTGCTGATCGCGATCGGCGTCGCGTACGGATCGCTGCCGACGATCGTGTAGCCCGCCGCGTCTTTCGCCGTCACGGTGACGGGGATCGTCGCGGGCGTTCCCGCGTTCACGCTCGCCGACGGCGTCGAGACCACCACCGCGGCGACGACGGCGTCGAAGGTCACATTGACGGTGTTGCTCGTGCCGGCGACGATCGTCGCGGTCGTCTGCCCGGTCGAGAGAACATGGCCGGTCCCGTTCTGCGCATCGTACAAGCTCAGCGAGAACATGACCGTCCCCGGCATCACGTTCGCGACCAGCGAGCACGTCGACGTGCAGTTCGCCGTCTGCGACGTCCCCGCGTAGCTCACCGTCGCCGATCTCGTCCCGGCGGAGACGTAGCGCGCGCGCCGCGCGCTCGAGCTCGCGGTGCTCGCGGACGGGATCGCGATCGAGATCGCGACCGACGCGGGCGCGGACGGAACCGACGAACCTGCGTTGCCCGCGCCCGGCGGCTGGACCGGCGGCAACGATGCGCCGCCGCCGCCGCCGCACGCCGCCAGCGAGGCGGCGGCGAGGCAAAAGGAAATCAAGGTCGCGATTTCGCGCGCACGCATGAGCGAACTCCGTTTCGGGTGATTGCGCTCGACGCGTGACTTGGGTTACACTCTTACAAAGTCAGTACGCCGAGACGGCTGCTGGCACCACGCTGCACCGCCGACGTAGCTTGCCGGCATGACCGGCGGTGTAGCGAATCCTCACGGCGGCGGCGCGCTCCTCACGAGCGGCGCCGTCGTCGTTTTCACAGCCTACGAACCCGGCGTCTACGAAGCGTCTACGCGCGGGGTCGCCCTTGTAGTATCGGACGTTCGCGGCGCGCTTTAAGCGAAGGTGGCCTCGGTCACGGGGCGCCGGCGGAACGCGCGGCGGCCGGCGAAGGCGATCTTGCGGGCCGCGCCGCGGAGCCGGCGCAGGTCGCGGTACGCGCGCTTGCCGTCGATCACGATCCGGCCGGGCGCGAAGCTGACGGTGTGGATGCCCGCGTTCCAGCGCGCGAAGCCGCTCGGGTCGAGCCGGCGAACGATCTGCTCGCGGTACGACGAGGGCGTGAGCTCGTCGATGCGCGCGATCACGAGCGCGCAGCCGTACGAGCGCGAGCAGTCCTGCGCCGGGCGGTAGAGCGCGCCGTCGACCGAGAACGGCTGGCCGGCCGGGCGCGCGCGCGTGACGTCGACGACGATCGGATTGAGCGCGTGCGGCGTCCACGGGCCGCGCGGCGACTCGGCGTGGAAGGCGTGCAGCGCGAGCGTCGAGCCGCGCGAGTAGCGCGTGCAGAACGCCCACCAGCGCCCCTCGTGCGCGAAGAGCGTCGTGTCGACCGCGTCGATCCCGGAGAGGACCGCGGTCTCGCGCTCCCAGCGGTCGGGAAACTCGGCGCAGCGGTAGAGCGCCGCCTCGCCGGCGGCGGAGTTCTCCGGCATCAGGTAGAGCTCGCCGTCGATCTCGACCGGGTAGGGATAGCTCAGGTGCGTCGGGAGATCGAGGACGCGGGCGCGGCGGACGATGCGGTCTTCTTCATCGAGCACGATCGCCTCGATGGCGCCCCGCTCGTCGCGGTAGTCGAACGTCTCGACGAAGAGTGCGCGCACGCCGTCGCGCTCGACCAGGAACGGGTCGGCGATGTACGACCGCGGCGCCGGCCGCGGCAGCCATTTGACGTCCAGCGGCTCGGGCGCGAGCAGCCGCGCGGGGCCGCCTTCCACGAAGCCGACGTTCCACTCGTCGATCTCCAGCAGCGCGGTCGTCAGTGCGCCGGCGGCCCGCCGGCCGAGCGAGAGCACGAAGCGCAGCCGGGACGCGGGGGTTCGGCGCACGCTCGGCGGCGCCGCTTCGCCGTGCAGCTCGGCGCCCGCGGCGAGCGCCGACGCCAGCGTCGCCGGCCAGCGCGCGGCCTCGGCCAGCGTCTGCCGCAGCGTCGCCGGATACCAGCGCGGCGAGGCGAAGCGCCCTTTTCTGAGCACTTCGTCGCGGCCGTCGCGCGAGCGGATCAGCGCGCTCTCGAAGGTCGGCCGGCCCGCGGCGATCTCGCGCGCGAACGGCAGATCGCGGTCGTCGTCCTCGCCGAGGCGAAAGCGCCACACGCCTTCGCGCGGCCGAAGCCCGAGCGCGCCGCCGCCGAGATCGAGCACGACGTCCGCGCCGTCGGCGGGGTCGAAGGCGTCGGGCGTGACGTCGGCCGGCGCCAGCGCGCGGCCCCCGAGGCGCACGCCCAGGCCGCTCGGCAGCGCGCCGGGATCCTCGCGGCCGAGCACGACGCTCACCGAGAGCGCCGGCGCGGCGCGCAGCGCGCCGATGCACCAGGCGTGCCACCGCGGGACGCGCCGGCCCGGAAGGGAGACGACGACGTTCACGGTACGGCCGGGGCCGGTCGGCGGGTCCAGCGGCGCCAGAGGCGCGGCCGCGCGCGGCGCGCGGCGGGCGCCCCGGCCGCGGGGAGCGGCTCCGCGCGCCTTCGCGATCGCGCGACGGTTCGAAGCTGCGCCGTCGTGGACAGCGCGAGCCAGAAATACTTGTACGTTGCGAGCCCGATGAAGAGCGAGCAGATGCCGAGCCCGATCAGCGAGGCGCCGAGCGCGACGCGCAGATCGTACAGCGAGTCACCCTGGCGAACCTCACGGAACTGCCGGAACGTCAGGAAGTACGCGCCGAGGATCAGGACGAGGCCGACGACGCCGAGCTCCAGCGCGATCTGCATCGGCGTGTTGTGCGGCGGACGGCTCCAGCCGGCGTTGTAGAACTGGAACACCTGCAGATACGTCCGGTCGTACGCGTCGATCGAGCCGCCGGCCCCGGTGCCGAAGAACGGGTGCTGCTTGTAGGCCAGCAGCACCACGTCCCAGATCGAGGTGCGCCCGGCGCCGCCGGTCTTGAACGCATCGGTCATGCGCTGCAGGACCGTCGGCACGAAGATCGGGACGAGCCCGATCACCGATCCGCC
>DATHLN010000224.1:0-7515 GCA_035488115.1 Candidatus Limnocylindrales bacterium
TGCGTGCCGGCGTTGTTGCGCAACCGCACCTCGCTCACCACCGAGAGCCCGGATCCAGTGAGGTCGAAGCTATCGCCCGCCTCGCCTTGAGACGGTTTGATGCCGTTCACCATCGGCGCGGTGGTCGGCGCGATGATCGGCGGCCGCGATGTGGTCTGTGCCATACGAAAGATCTCCTTGGGCGTGGTGTTGCAGCCCGGAAGACGAGCGTACGCACGGGCGCACCGCGCCGACAGAGTCGCGCTACTCAGGTCGCGAGCGGGTCCTACTCACGCTGCGGGCGCGCGTGCCGCCGGTCGCGGCGGCCTGACGAGCGAACGGCCGGGAACGGAACGGCGGCGACCGAACGTTTTCGGTCCGCACATGCTGGTCCGTCACGTGGCGCTCGCGCTCGTCCTCATGCTCGCCGGAGCCGCCCCCGCCGTCGCGGTCGACCAAGCGGCACCCGGCCCGCTCTACGTGATCGTCCCGTTCGGCGACCCCGGCGACACCGATCCGGTCCTGAAGAACGCGACGAAGCAGTTCTCGGTCGACCTCTCCGAGCGCCGGATCCGCTCGGCGATCGCGACGCCGATGGACGCGATCGAGGCGGTCGGCACCGCGCACCAGCTCTGCGAGAACTACAACGCCTCCGGACTGCTGATCCCGCAGCTGCGCTTCGAGCAGTCGAAGGAGCGCAACCTCACCGGCTTCCTGCCGGTGGTCGGCGGCGTCGTCTCGTCGTCCGGCGTCTTCGATCGCTCGCCGATCCGCGCATCGCTACGGCTGTACCTGATCGACTGCACCGGCGTCGTCCGCTGGAAGACCTACGCCACCGCGAACAAAGTCCACAAAGGCCAGAACGTCGCCGCCGGCCTGACCGAGATCACGAACGAGGCGATGGCGCAAGCGGTCGACGACTTCGCCAACCGCCCCGCCCCCCGCGACACCGGCCTCTAGATCCGGCAGCTGCGGAGGCCCTGTTTCTCCAGGTAGCGCTGGTGGTAATCTTCGGCGCGGAAGAAGGGGGCCGCGGGGAGAATCTGGGTGGCGATGGGTCGGGAGAACCGCGTTTGAGCGCGGGCTTTGCTTGCTTGAGCGGCCTCGCGCTGCGCCTCGCCGGCGTAGAAGATCGCGGAGCGGTACTGCGTCCCGACGTCCGGCCCTTGGCGGTTCACCTGCGTGGGGTCGTGGAGGTCCCAAAAGGCGTCGAGCAGGGTGTCGTACGAGACGGTGTCCGCATCGAACGTCACGCGGACCGCTTCGGCGTGCTCGGTGCGGCCGGTGCAGACCTCGCGGTAGCTCGGGTTCTCGGTGATCCCGCCGGTGTAGCCGGCTTCGGCGTCGAGGACGCCCGGGATGTCGCGGAAATCGGCCTCGACGCCCCAGAAGCAGCCGGCCGCAAAGATCGCCGTTTGTTTGTTCACATCCGCTCCAACCGCGCCGGGGAACGGGCGGTGGCGGCGTGAGGTCGTTCGACACCCGCGCGATCGAGAACATCGCCACCGCCCCGGCGACCCAGCTCGACCGCCGGACCGCGCTCCTCACCGTCGCCGGGCTGCTCTCGCTGTTCCTCATCTCGATCCCGTTCGGCCGCAACCGGCTCGGCGAGGTCGACGCGTTCCTGCCGATCGTGGTCGGCGCCTCGATCGTCGCGCTGCTGCTCACCGCCGTGCTGCTCTACGTCCAGTACCGGATCGAACGCGACGCGAAGCTCGGGCTGCTCGCGATCGGCTACGTCTACGCCGCCGCGACGCTGACGTTCTACGTGCTCACCTTCCCGCGGCTGTTCACCGACGTCGGGCTGCTCGGCGCGGGGCTGCAGACGGCCGCGTGGTGGTACGCGCTCGGATACTTGGGCTTCGCCGCATGGCTCGTCGCGCAAGAAGCGGTCGACCGGTTCGGCGTACGGATCTCGCGCGCCGGGATCCGTCTCATCGCGCTCCTCGCCGTCGTCCTCGTGATCGTCATGGCGCTCGGGCTGAGCCTCGCGCACGACCGTCTGCCGTCGCTCGTCGGCAGCGACGGCACGTTCACGCCGTTATGGCGGAACGTGATGACGCCGGTGCTGGCCGGAGTGATGGTCGCGTGCGCCGCGTTCGTCGCCGGCCGGTTCACGACCGTGATCCAGATCTGGCTCCCGGTGCTGCTGATCTCGCGCGTCCTCGATCTCGTGACGTCGAGCAGCCTGGGCGGCGCGCGCTTCTCGGTCGGCTGGTACAGCTCGCGCATCGACACGCTCTTCGCCGCGATCGTCGTCCTGGGCGTCTTCCTGGTGAAGATCAACGACCTGATGCTGCGGCTCGCCGCGCGCAGCCGCTCCACTGCGGAGGCGCTCGCGGTCGGCGAAGCGCGCTACGCGTCGCTCGCGAACGTCGTGCCGCAGCTGATTTGGACGACGAATGCGAACGGTGAGGTCGAGTACGTCAACGACCGCTGGGTGGCGTTCACCGGTTACGACTTGAGCGCGACGCGCGAGGGCGGCTGGCGCACGGCGATCCATCCCGAGCAAGAGATCGTCGTGATGGACCGCTGGCGCCACAGCGTGCGCACCGGCGAGCCGTTCGCGGCCGAGTACCGCCTGCGCGAAGGCGCGACCGGGCGCTATCGCTGGTTCCTCGTCAACGCTGTCCCCGCGCGCGGGAACCGCGGCGAGATCCTCGCCTGGATCGGCACTTGCACCGACGTCGACACGCAGAAGCGGCTCGAAGAGCGCGAAGCGTTCCTCGCGCGCGCAGGCGAGCGGCTCGGCGCCTCGCTCGACGTGAACGCGACGGTCGCCGCGATGAAGACGCTGCTGATCCCGCGCCTCGCCGAGCGCACCTGGGTCGCGCTGCTCGACGACGAGGGGCGCTACATCCTGACCGGACTCGGGAGCACCGACATCAGCGACGAGCTCGACACGCGGCGCTGGATCGGCGCACCGCTCCAGCCCGCGCTGCACGAAGCGGTCTCGCGGATCGTCGAGACGGGGTATCCGGTCGTGCTCGACAAGCCCGACCGGTTCCCCGATCCGTGGGTGCGCGACCGGCCCGCCGGCGCCGCGATGATCGTTCCGCTCGTCAACGGCGAAGCGCCGGTCGGCGCGCTCGCGCTCGTTCGCACGACCGGGCGCGCGTACGACACCGACGACGTCGCGCTGGTGCGCGAGTTCGCGCGCCGCGCCGCGCTCTCGCTCGAGCACGCGCGCCTCTACGAGCGCGAGCGCACGACCGCCGACGCGCTGCAGCGCGCGATGCTGCCTGCGCAGCTGCCGCTGCTGCCCGACATCCGTTTCTCGGCATCATACTCCGCGGCGTCCGAGTCGCAGCGCGTCGGCGGCGACTTCTACGACGCGTTCGCGCTTCCCGACGGGCGCGTCGCGGTCGCGATCGGCGACGTCACCGGACACGGGCTCGAAGCCGCGGTCGTGATGGGCGAGATCCGCCAGGCGCTGCGCGCGGCGTCGTTCGAGTCGGCCGATCCCGCGGCGATCCTCGACCGCGCGAGCCGGCTGCTGATCGCTAGTGGCCGAACCGTCTTCGTCACCGCGATCTTTGGCGTGCTCGATCCGGTCACGGGCCGCTTCGCGTACGCGACGGCGGGCCATCCGCCGCCGCTGCTGCGCGACGCGCGCGGCGTGCGCCGCCTGCCGGCCTCCGGTCTTCCGATCGGGCTGCGCGACGAAGAGGGCGTCGACTTCGCGCTGCGGCTGCGCGCGCCGTGCACGATCGTGATGTATACCGACGGCCTGATGGAGTTCGCGCGCGACCTCGGCGAAGGCGAACGCCGCATCGAGAGCGCGATCAGCGCGCTCGACGTCGCGGACGTCGACCATCTCGCCGGCGCGCTGATGAAGAACGTCCTCGGCGAGGACGAGCCGACCGACGACATCGCGATCCTCGCGGTCACGATCGACCGCTTCGCAGCCGAGCTCCCGGGCGAGGAGCACGAGTGGCGCTTCTCGAGCGAGGACGGCCGCACCGGCGCGAAGATCCGCCAAGAGATCGGCGAGCTGATCGCGCGCTGGACCGGTGACGAGAACGCGCGCTTCGCCAGCGAGCTCGCGTTCGGCGAGCTGATCGCGAACGCGGTCCGCCACGCGCCCGGCCCGGTCCGCGCGCTCGCGACGACCGAAGGCGACGGCGTCGCCCACCTCGTCATCGAAGATTCCGGCACCGGCTTCGCCGCGTCGGAGAACGAACTCCCCGACCCGCTCGCCGAGACCGGCCGCGGCCTCTCGCTGGTGCGCGCCGTCGCCGACGTCATCCGCATCGACCGAACCTCCCGCGGCAGCACCCGCGTCACCGTGACGTTCCGCCCGGCGGTTGGGACGCTCGCTACAGCAACGACATAGACATACTGACCCGACTAGCGGTAATGGCCGCGAACTGCGCCGGCCGCCGCTCGCCGATCCAGCTTTCGGCTACCAGAGCTCGTGCTTGAAAAAGATGTGTTCACCGATGTGAACACCACTGGCATGGGCTAAAGCCGAACGCGAAGCGCCGTCACGGCGACTGCTACGGCCCCACCGCTTGCCGGTACACGGAGGTGATCGTCGACGTCACGACGTTCTGGAACTGACCGGTCATCGCGCCGCTGAGCGCAACGCCGAGCGATGCGAGGATGATCGACCCGGCCCAGGACAGTGCGGGCAGCCCGGAGAGACGCGGCAAGTCGCGCAGCCGGAAATGAACCCCGATTCCCTCGCGAACGATCGCGACGTCGAACGTGATTCCGAGGACGGTGTAGAAAAGCGCGGTCTCGAGCGCGATTGCGGCGACCGAGGTGAGCCCCGGCAGCCGTAGCCACCAGCTCGGAAGCGAACACAGGATCACCCAGGCGGCGATGGCGAGCCCTTTCTGCAGCCCGGACCGCCCGCGGATCTCCTCGTAGCAGGCACCGAACACGAACGCCGGGCCGACGAACTGCGCGAATCCGGTCGCGACGTACGCCGAAACCACGAGCAACGGAAACGCCGTGTGCGCGACGCGCAGTCCGGCGGTTGCGGTGGAGAGGAAGAGCAGGAGGTGTGCGAGCACGAACGCGACGCCGACCCACAGGCCGACGTTGGCTGCCTCGCGCGGGCTGCTCTTCGGAGCGACGCCGAAGACGTCTCTGAGCGTGTTGATGCGGTCGTCCAGCGCGGCTCGGAGCTTCACGCTCCGTTGCTCGAACTCCGAGTTCTCGACCTTCCCGAGCATGTGCTGGTCTTCGAGATCCTGTACCTCGGTCACGAGCTCGTCGACGGTGCGGCCATAGAGCAAGCGGTTCACGAGCTCGGCGCGGTTTTTCCGCACCTCCGTGCGCCGTTTTTCGGCCGGCGCCTTGGCGTTCAGGATGAACGGAAACGACAGCCAGGCGAGAATGAAGCTGACCGGAACCAGGACGAACGTGGTGGTGGCGGGGACCGCGTAACAGCACAGGATGACGCGCAGCAAATTGATCTTCGAGAGACCGTTGGCCTTGCGCGCGAACGCGGTCCACACCAACGCGAGCCCGAAAGCGAAGTTGGAGAGGATCGCCGCTTGCCGTAGGTAGTCGTACACGACTGCCGCGAACCCGCGCGGGTTTTCGAGGATCGTCTCGGCGACCGTCCGAAGCCCGCCCCACTCGACGTACTGGGTGAACGTGAGCGGCAGCGCTTGAGCAAGGGCGATGACCGCGGTGAGCGCGACGCGCGGCCATGAGATGCGACCGTCCTCGTCGGTGTAAAAGCCGCACCTGTACAGCGCCAGGACCACGACGACGCCGATCGCCGCAGTGATGAACACGAAGTACCAGAAGTTGCCGTTCTGCGCCGCCGGGAACTCGTTATCGACGAAGTACGCCACGCCGGCCACGAGCTCGAACAGGGCGCTCGCCAACATGATGCCGAGCATCGACTCGTGCACGACGACCGCCCACCATTTGCTGGGGAGCCGATGCGTCAGGGACGCGAAGACGGCGCAAACGGCGATCAGAAAGATCGGTGTGATGAACGCCGCGTCCGCCGTCCCGACGCCGAGCATGTCGGCGACGTCCGGTTGGGACGATGCGAGCGCGAAGAAGACCTGCGGCGAGACGCAGACCGCGGTCCCGAAACGCGCCGCGAGGCGAAGCGGTGCCCTAGCCGGTGCGAGCACGGCGTAAGCCAGCATCGGGATCGCAAAGATCAAGCCGCCCGCGAACTCCGCGAACCGCGCGATCGCGTCCGGGAACAGAGAGAACGTCGAGAGCGACAACGCGCTGCGGGCCGCGCTCAATCCCGACCACGGCGCGAAGGAGAGCGTCATCGCGATGCGCCCGCCGTCCGAGGCGAACGGCTGGTCCCAGGTGACCGCGCCGTCACGCTCGGTTCGATCCTGCGCCGGCAGCGGCGCGGTGAGCTGGTACGGTCCCTGGTGCACGGTCAGCACGTCGGTGTTCCAGTGCAGCCGCTGGCCGGCGATCGGCGCGTTGGTGATCACGACGCGTCCGGTGAACGCTGGGAGCGTCGGCGGCGGCACCGCCTCCTCCGTGGCGAGGTGAATGTCGACGCGATCGTTCCGGACGGTGAACGAGGGAACGACGTCGCCGAACAGAAACCGGATTGGGCGCTCATTGACGTCGAGATCCCCGTAGAGCGCCGAGAGGATCGTGTCGCCCTTCACCCCCCGCTCGAGGTCGGCTACGACCGGATCGGTGATCGGAACGGCGGCGTCGACCACGACGCCGAGGCGCTGGTAGCCAAAGTTTAATCCGATCGAACGTTCGGTCGTGAACGCGGCGGGCGGAGGCGCGGAGTGATCGATGACAACCGCGTCCGGCGATTGTGCGGAGCAGGTTTCGGAAGCGCAGCCGAGCGTCGCCGCCCACATGTGGTGCGTTCCGGTCGGCAGCGCGACCGTCTGCTCGAACGATCCGTCACCGTCGGCTCGAACGCGTCCTACGGCGCGCGCGTCCGGTGGGGGCTTGCCGTGCGCGGGCGGCTCTAACGAGTCGTAGATCACGATCGCCTGGCGCGGCGCTGCTTGCCCGAACACGTTCGCGTCGCTGGTTCCAGCGAGCGCCTTCGCGTCGAATAAGACGCCGCTCGTCGCGGGCTTCGTATAGATCAACGGTTTGTTCACCACGCCGTACGTGACGCTGGTCGTCGTCGGCCATAGCCCGTGCCACGTGGTGACGTCGACCTCGACGGCGTTCCAGCCGTCGTTCGGCACCGGAACGTGGGCGAACGTGAACGCGCCACTCCGCGCCGGGATATGGTGTGCCCCCTCCATCACGCCGTTCACCGAAACGCTCACCGTGGACCGATCGGTCGCCGACCCCGTGATCGTCACGTCGCTGAGGTGCGTCGGAAGATCGACGACGTATGAGTTTGCCGCTCGCGGCTGGGCGTCGCGCGCTATCGAGGCAGTGTCGACCCAGACCGACGGCCGCGCGGTCTCCGCGGCAATGACGATGAGCACGACGACGGCGAGAGCGACGACCCCCGCCGCCACGTTTCCGATGATCGACACCCAGCGCACAGACATGGCCGTTCTGCCACTCTTCGGCCAAATACCGAGGCTTGCCTTTAAGGGCGTTAGAACCGAG
>DATHLN010000225.1:0-13795 GCA_035488115.1 Candidatus Limnocylindrales bacterium
GCAGGTTGCGCAGCAAGAACTGCATCTGGTTTCGCGCCATGATGCGGTCGACGTCGCCGGGCGTGAAGAACTTCGCGATCGTCGCGCGGTGATGGTGCCGCGCGAGCGAGTCCGGGCAGAACAGGACTTCGTATCCCTCGCGCCAGGCGCGGATCCCCCACTCGGCGTCCTCGAAGTAGAACGGCGCGTACGGATCGCGCCGGTTGCGCAGCCGCTCGAGGTACTGGCGCCGGAACAGCGAGGCGCCGCCGCCGGCGTAGAGCCCGCCGCGCACGAGCCCGTCGTCGTCGGGGAACGCGTCGTGGATCGAGACCGTCCCGCCGCGCAGCGTGAAATCCGCCCACCCGGTCTCTTGGCTGCGCCTCGTCCCGTCGGCGCGGAAGAGCTGGGAGGCGATCGCGAAGACGTTCGGCGCGCGCCACGGCAGCAGCGCGGCGAGCGCGTCCTCCTCGAGCAGCACGTCGTTGTTCAGCAGGTAGACGCCGTCGTACCGCGCTTCACCCAGACCGCGCGCGATCGCGGCGGCGAAGCCGAGCGGCTCGGCGGAGTGCAGCCAGCGAATCTCCGGGAAGAGCTCGACCGCCTCGCGGTAATCGGCGAGCGGGCTGCCGTTCACCACCACGATGACCTCGAACGGCTCGCCGGTCGCGCGCGCCGCGCGGTGCGCGTGCCCCAGCGCGTCGCACAGCAGCGCGGCGTTCGCGCGCTCCGGGACCACGATGCTGATCCCGGGGCGCCATTCGGTCGCGGGCGGCCGGCGCCGGCGCGGGACCCGGCGCGCGAGCGCGAGGACCGCCCCGGCGATCCGGACCGCCGCCGCGAGCCGCAGGACGCCCCGCGCGCGGCGCCGTTCGGCGGGCGTGGGCCGGGCGCGCGGCGCGGGCTGCTCCTGCACGGGCGCGGCGACGAGCTCGAGCCGCCGCAGCCCGAATCCGAGCGCGCGGACGTCCGGGCTGCCGTGGTCGGCGGGACGGTACAGGCTCGCGGTCTTGAAGGTGCAGGCCAGCGGGGCCGTGAGCGGCGGGTTGAACGGCAGCTCCGCCGTGAACGGGAGAAACTCCGAGGACGCGTTGACGATCGTCCCGATCGCCGCACCGTCGGACGCGACGACCAGCTCGTTGCGGCCGCCGGCGTTCGCGGGCGGCAGAATCCCCTCGACGCGGAGCGCGCTCGCCGCACCGGCCGGCGCGAGCGTCGCGAGCGCGCGCTCCATGCTCCAGACGATCCCGGGCTCGGGCGGATACCAGCCGCGCAGCAGCCGCGGATCCATCCCGTCGTCCAAGCGGATCGAACCGTTCGACGCGGTCGGGCGATAGGCGATCTTGTACGGGCAGCTGCGGCACTCCGCGATGCGGCCCTCGACGTAGTCGCGGCGGAACCGCCGGTACTCGTCGCCGCGCCAGATCTCGCGCAGCGTCCGCTCGCGCAGGTTCCCCAGCACGATCTTGTCGCGCACCTCGCAGACGACGACGTCGCCGCCGGCGAGGATGTGCACGGTGTCCCACGGATCCTGATCGCACGAGTGGATGCGCGCGCCGCGCGGAAGCCGGCCGGTGAAATGGCGCGGGACACCGTCGAGCTCGTGCCGCTCCTCGAGCTCCGGCGTCGAGAAGTCGATCTTCAGGCCGGGATGCCGCGCGCACGTCTCGGCGACCGTGCGCGAGAGCGCCGCGACGAACTGCGGTCGCAGCCGCCCTTTGTCGAGCTCGTCGTCGAAGCGCACCGGGAGGGGATCGCGGCTGATGACCGGATGGACGAAGAGCTGCGCGATCCCGAGCGACTCCGCGTACGCGGCGATGCGCGGGATCTCCGCGAGATTGCGCTGCATCGCGACGACGGCGAAATCGACCGCCGGCTTCCGGCTGCCGAGCGCGTCGCGCACGCGCAGCAGCGCCTCGATCTTGCGCGTCATGTCGGCGACCGACATGTGGCGGTAGATCGCGCCGAACTGCGCCTCGTCGAGCGTGTGCAGCGAGATCGTGAGCCGGTCGAGGCCGCTGCGCACCAACCGCTCCATCCCGCGCTCGGGGAACGTCGCGAACGCCGAGACCAGCTCGGTGACGGCCCCGGTCGCGGCGGCGAGCTCGATCGCCTCGATGATCCGCGGATGGTGCAGCGACTCGCCCGAGTAGTTCAGCCGCAGGACCGAAGGGCGTTCCAATTCCGCGAGGAGCGAGCGGTAGAGGTCGAAGTCCATGTGCAGGCCGTCGCCGCGCAGCGACCGGCGCGTGCAGAAGATACAGTCGAACGGGCACTTCGAGGTGAGCTCGATCCACAGCACGCCCGGCATGTCGCCGGTTCGCAGATCGATCGTCCGCTCCGGCGAGAGCCCGGCCGTCGTCACGCGATCGTGCCGAGGACCCGCTCGTCGATCGCCGCGCCTTCGCAGGCGCGCTCGAACAGCGAAAGCGCTTGATATGCGAAGACGGTGCACCAGACGTTGACGTGGCGCGGCGCGGAGTCGGCGCGGCGGAACC
This sequence comes from Candidatus Limnocylindrales bacterium, assembly GCA_035488115.1. Taxonomy (GTDB): domain Bacteria; phylum Vulcanimicrobiota; class Vulcanimicrobiia; order Vulcanimicrobiales; family Vulcanimicrobiaceae; genus Vulcanimicrobium. The sequence goes on from DATHLN010000225.1 coordinate 2,478, forward strand.
GCACGCCGCCGCTCGGATCGGCGTAACCGCGCAGCGCGTCCGCGAGCCCGCCGAGCCGGCGCAGCCGGCGGCCGGGGAGATACCCGGCCTGGACGAGGAGCGTGCCGATGCGCAGCGCCTGCGCGGTCACGTCGGAGCGCGGCTCGGCCCGCTCGTCGGAGAACGACGACGGGAGATCGCCGTCGCTGCGCTGCCGCGCCATGATCTCGTCGAAGATCTCGGCGGCGAGCCGCCACCGGGGCGCGGCCTCGGCGAGCGCCCCGCCGAGCAACAGCAACCCTTCGACGTGGTAGAGCAGCGGGTGGAGCTCGCCGGTGAGCTCGTGCGCGGGATACCAGCCGATCCACCTGCGCGCGGTCGTCTCTGCGGCGGCGCGCAGCGGCGCCGCTGTCTGCGCCGAGAGGATCGCCGCGGCGGTCTTCAGCTGAAACGGCCCCGCCGTCGTCGACCAGCGGTCGGGGAGCGTTGCGGCGTTCGCGCGCGGCACGTGCGTGCGCAGCGTGCCGTCCGGCGCGACGAGCGCGAGCAGCGTGTTCTCGGCCGCCTCGCGCGTGCGGCGCGCGGGCGCCGTCTCGAGGCCGCTGAGCCCGCGCACGATCATCGCGCCGTCGAACGAGAACACCGCATCGTTGCGCCAGTCCGGTTCGGCGGGTCCGAGATAGTGGCGGGTCGGCGGCGGCGCGTCGTGCCACACCGCGTCGAGCCAAGCGACGGCGCCGTCGACGCGGCGTCGTAGCGGGACGCCGTCGTGGTGACGTGCGATGAAACGAGCGCACGTCAAGACATACCCTGTGATCTCGCCGTAGACGAACGCGGGGCGTCCCGCCTCGTCGAGCCAGCCCGCGACGCCGCCTCGATGCGGGCCGTGCGGCGGCTGAATCGGCGCGAACAGCAGCCAATCGCGAAGATCGTCGGAGTTGACGGCAGCGAGACAGGGCATCATTTCGAACGATGCACTCCGTGCGTGGGACGTAACGATCAGTGGCTATCCGGTTGCGCGGCCCGGAATCGCGTCATTTCACTCCCGGAGCGCCGCGGCCTCCCGCGGTGAACATGCCTCGTCACCGAGCACGCCGGCCGGCTCGAGCGAGAGCGCCGGCGGCAGCTCGGCGAACGCGTAGATCGCGACGCCCGGGACGGTGCGCTCGAGGAACTCCGCGAGCAGCGGGCGGAGCGGCGCGGTCACGACGACGGCGTGCGGCGCGAACGCGGAGTCGCTCGCATAGCGCGCGATCGCTTCCCGCAGCCGCAGCGCGGTGTGCGGATCGGGCGCGAGAGCGCCGTCCGCGGACCACATGCGCACGAGCTCGCTCTCGAACGCCGGCGCGAGGATCAGCGGTCGCAGCGCGCGCGTCCCTTCGCGGCGCAGCTGCTGCGGGACGATCGCGCGGCGCACCGCTTCGGCGAGCTCGCGCGGGTCGCGCGTCGTCGCGGCGGCGTCGGCGAGCGCCTCGAAGACCGCGACCGGATCGCGCGGCCACGCGCGCTCGCGGAGCAGGTGCACGAACGCGCGGTGCGCGAGCGCGCTCGGGAGCGCGTCGGTCCCCGCGTCCTTCACGACGCTCGGCGCGAACGTTCGCACGTGCTCGACGAGCGTCTGCAGCTCCTGGCGCCCGAAGAGCTCGGCGGCGTGCGCGCGCGCCACTTCGGCGAGATGCGAGCCGACGATCGAGATGGCGTCGAACGTCAGCGCGCCGGCGGCCTGCGCGCGCTCGCGGTCGGCGGCGGCGATCCAGCGCGCGGCGAGGCCGTAGACGGGCTCGGTCGTCGGCTCGCCGCCGACCCGCTCGAGGATCTCCGGCGCGGCGACGGCGACCAGCCGGTCGAGACGCACGATCCCTTCGGCGACGGCGCAGTCGCGGACGCGGATCGCATACGTGCGCGGATCGCGCAGCGCGTCGTCGCGCAGGCGCACGCCCGGGATCACGATCCCGGTCTCGGCCGCGAGCGCGCGGCGAACGTCGGCGACGCGGTCGAGCAGCGCGTCGCAGTTCGGCGCCGCGAGCAGCGGAAAGAGATCGGCACCGACGTCGATCGCGAGCGCGTCGACGCCGACCAGCCCGAACGCCGTCTCCGGACGGCGCACGGCTTCGCGCCGGCGCCGCTCGTGCGCGGCGCGAGCGTTCGCTTCGGCGAGGCGCTTGTGCCGTTCCGCGAGCAGCGCGCCTCCGAACGCGATGATTCCGAGCGCCGCGAACAGCGGCCCCGGGAACGACGGCACGAACGCGAGCGCGAAGACGAGCGCGGCCGCGACGCGCAGCACGTCGGGCCGCGCGAGCAGCTGCGCCGCCAAGTCGACGCCGAGCGCGCCGTCGCCGGCGACGCGTGTGACCATCAGTCCCATCGCGGTCGAGATCAGGAACGCCGGAAGGGTGGTGAGCAGCGCGTTTCCGATCGAGAGGATCGCGAACGTCTCGACCGCCTCCAGCGGCGCCATCGCGTGGTAGAGCGTGCCGACCAGCACGCCGCCGAGCAGGTTCAGAACGACGATCACGAGCGCCGCGATCGCGTCGCCCTTGACGAACTTTCCCGCGCCGTCCATCGCCGCGTAGAAGTCGGCCTCGCGCTGCACGCGCGCGCGCTTGCGGCGCGCGGCCTCGGCGTCCAGCATCCCGGCGTGCAGATCGGCATCGATCGCCATCTGCTTCCCGGGCATCGCATCGAGCGTGAAGCGCGCGCACACTTCGGCGACGCGCTGCGCGCCGCTCGCGATCACGACGAACTGGATCGTGATCAGGATCGCGAACACGATGAGCCCGACGACGACGTTCCCGCGCACGACGAACGCGCCGAACGCCGGGATCAGCGCGCCGACGCCGCCCGGGTCGTGGCCCTCGGTGAGGATCAGCCGCGTCGCGCTGACGTCCAGCGCCAGCCGGAAGAGCGTCGCGAGCAGCAGCGAGGGCGCGAACGCGGAGAACTCGAGCGGCTCTTCGACGCGCAGGCTGATCAACAGCACCAGCGCCGAGCCGAAGACGTTCAGCGCCAGGAGCGCGTCGAGCAGCGGCGGCGGGAGCGGAACGATCAGGATCGCGACGACGCCGAGCACGGCGACGGCGAACGCGGTGGTGAGACGTGCGTTCACGCAAGCAGCCCGTCGCGAGCGAGTGCGGCGACGACGTGCGCGACGGCGACGTACGCTTCGGGCGGGATCGCGCGCCCGGACTCCCCCTGCGCGTACAGCAGCCGTGCGAGCGCGACGTCCTCGACGACCGGGATGCCGTGCTCGCGCGCGATCGCGCGCACGCGCAGCGCCGCATCGTCGACCGCGCGCACGAGCACTTCAGGGACCGGAACCGCCGGCGGCGCGTAGCGCAGCGCGACGGCGACGTGGGTCGGGTTGACGACGACGAACGACGCCTCGCGCGTCCGCCCGACCGTGCCGCGCACGACGGCGCGGTGCGCGCTCTTCCGGCGGGCGCGCGCGTGCGGATCGCCGTCGTTCTCCTTCGCGTCGCGCTTGAGCTCCTCGAACGACATCCGCAGCCCGCGCAGCCAGCGCCGGCGCGCCAGCGCGTAGTCGACCACGGCGAACACGGCACCGACCGCGAATGCGGTACCGCAGGCGCGCAGCACGGCGGCGCCTGCGAACGCCGCCGCGGCGCCGGGCGAGCCGAGCGCGGGACCGGCGGCGATCGCGTCGCGCACGATCGGGACGATGCCGAGCAATGCCGCCGCGAACGCGAGCGCCGCGCGCGCGAGCGCGACGACCGCGTCGGCGCCGAACATGCGCTTGAGCCCGGCGACCGGATCGAGACGTTTGGCATCGAGATGAACCGGCGTGAGATGCAGACCGCCGGTCTGTGCGAACGCGACGAACGTGCCGGCCGACGCCGCTGAAGCGAGCGGCAGGATTGCGGCGCAGGTCAGCGCGACGATAGCACCGATCGCTATGTGATTCGTCGCCTCGCGCAACGCCGCGATCGCGGCCGCGGCACCGAACGGTATTGCGGCGACTCCGGCGACCACCGCCGCTCCGAATGCGGCGACGCTCGTCAGCTCCGCCGACCGCGCGACGTTGCCTTCGCGGTGGGCGCGCCGCCGCTTCGCGGGTGTCGCTTCGTGGCGCTTCTCGTCGGCGTCGCTCACGGCACGCCGCCCCACGGCAGCACGAGCCACGGCCGCGCGCCGAGCGGCGCGAGCAGCGGCACCGTGGCGAGCGTCACGAGCAACGCGCCCGCAAAGACGGCCGGAAAGGCGAGCGTGAAGCTCGAGAACCGCGGCACGACGCGCGTGACCGCGGCCAGCGAGAGCTGAAGCACCGCGGCGACCGCGATCGCAGGCGCGGCGACGACGAAGGCCGCGCGAAGGATCGTCTCCGGCAGGGCGAGCGCGTAGCGCATCCACGCGTGCGCGGCGACCATGCCGCCGGGCACGACGTGCGAGAACGAGTCGGCGAACGCGCGCACGACGGGGACCCAGCCGTCGAGCAGCACGAACGCCGCGAGGAACACCGACGACCACAGCCGCCCGAACGCCTGCGCGCTGGTGACGTTCGCGCCCGGGACGCTGCCGCGCACGCCGAGATAGTCGTCGATTGTGCGCCCGGCGAAATACGCGCCGTCGCACAGCAGCGAGGCGCCGAACCCGATCGCCGCACCGACCGCGACATCGCTCGCGGCGGCGAATGCGAGCGCGACCAGCCCGAGCCCACGAACCGGGGCGACCGACGGCATCACCGCGAGCGCAAGCGCCAGCGCGAATCCCGCCCGCGCGACCGGCGGCACCGACGGATGCGAGAACCCGGGCGCCCGCGCGACGAGCCCCGCCGAACGCGCGAACACCAGCAAAAACGTCGTGTCGACCGAAGCGCCGTTCATCCGTGCACCAGCTGAGGAATGCGCGCGACGACCTCGCCGAACAGCCGCGCGCAGAGCTCCATTCCGAACCGCCCGAACAGCACGATCATCGCGCCGACCGCGACGATCTTCGGCAGCATCGTCAGCGTCTGTTCCTGCACTTGCGTCGCCGCCTGCAGGATCGCGACGCATGCCCCGACCGCCGTCGCGGCCAGCAGCACCGGCAGCGTCAGCAGCGCGGTAACGATCAGTGCATCGCGCAGCAGCCCATCGAACGCTTCCACGCGCCCATCGTACCGACCCCGTGTTGCCGAATCGTTACCGCGCGATCAGCGTTTGTCGTTCGTCACCAGGCGCGGCGGGCGGCGAGGAGCGCAGAGACGACTGCGCGGGTCGCCGGCGAGCGGTTCAGGGTGTAGAAGTGGACGCCCGGGGCGCCGCGGGCGAGCAGATCGGCGACTTGGAGCGTCATGTAGGCGACGCCGAGATCGACGACGGCGTTCGCGTCGTCGCGGCGCTCTTCGAGCGCGGAGCGGAGGCTCGGCGGGATGACCGCACCGCACTGGCGCGTGAAGCGGTCGATCTGGTCGTAGTTCGTGATCGGCATGATCCCGGGCAGGATCGGCACGCGGATCCCCCAGCTGCGCGCGCGCTCGACGAACTCGAAGTAGCGCGCGTTGTCGAAGAACAGCTGCGTGACGAGGAACTCGGCACCGGCGCGCACCTTCGTCGAGAGCGCAGCGAGATCGGCATCGAGGCTCGGCGCCTCGGGATGCTTCTCGGGATAGCACGCGCCGCCGACGCAGAACGGAAACTCCGCCTTCAGCAGCGTCACCAGATCGCTCGCGTAGCGCAGCCCGCCCTCGACCGCGACGAACGCTTCGCTGCCCCGCGGAGGATCGCCGCGCAGCGCCATGATGTTCTCGATGTCGCACTTGCGCAGGTCCTTCAGCAGCGCGCGCAGCTCGTCGGCCGTCGCGCCGGCGCACGTCACGTGCGCCATCACGTCGAAGCCGGCCTCGCTGCGCAGCCGTTTCGCGATCTCGACCGTGCGCACGCGCGTCGAGCCGCCCGCGCCGTAGGTGATCGAAACGAACCCCGGATCGAGCGGCTTGAGCGTCTCGATCGTCCGGAACAGGTTCTGCTCGGCCGCGTCGTCGCGCGGCGGAAAGAACTCGAACGAGAAGAACGGCCGCCGCGTCCCCAGCTTCTCCGAGATGCGCACGCCGCCGCTTTCGCCGCAGGCTGCGCGGCCACCGCCGCGCGGCTGTCCACCACGCACGGCATCGTTGGCTTTGGACGCGAACGTCGCTACGAACCCCCGAGCAGAGCCTGCGCGGCCCCGGTCGTCATGGCGATCAGTGCTTGGGCCACCGCATCCGGCGGCGCCGCCGCGTCGCCGCGAATCCAGCCCCCGAGCAGCTCGATCTGCGCGTCCGCGAGAGCGCCGGCGAGGAGACGCAGCGGGATCCTCGGCGGCCGCCCGCCGCGCTCCGCGGAGATCTCGGCGAGGCGCTCCTCGAGCAGCTCCGCCAAGACGCGCACGACGAGCGGCCGAGTCGCCCCGAGCATCGCCGAGGACGTCCGCTCGCGCATCGCCCACATGTGCTCGACGACGAACCGCAGCCGCTCCGCGGAATGCCGGCGCGAGAGCACGTCCGCGAGCGGCGTCACGATCGGCGCGACGCTCTCGCGCAGGACGTCTTCCTTGCTCCGGAAGTGCTCGTAGAACGTCGAGCGCCCGACGTTTGCACGGCCGATGATCCCGCGCACCGTGATCCGGCTGTAACCGCGCTCGAACATCTCGTCGCGGAACGCCGACAGCAGCGCGTGGTAGGTGCGGCCGGCGCGCCGGTCCCGGACATTCCCGCGCCGATGTCCGGAACCGGACACCGCGGCCGGATCTTCCATCTCGTTCACGCCGGAATCTGCTACGGTCGAGACCGCATCACCCGCGAGGTACATCGGCTTGGATTCGAATCGTCCCACTGCGAACGGCGCCCCGTCCCGAGCGAAGGCCGCCGGAATCGTTCTCGTCCTCTCGTCGGCGCTCACCGTCGCGGCGATCGCGCACCACCCGACCATCACGCGAGCGACGAGCCGGTCGGACGTGCTCGCGCAGGTCGTTCGCTTCGCGCCGCTCGACCGAGCCGTTCACGCGGCCGTCATCGTCGCCGCGTGCGGTTTGCTCTTCGGGCTCGTCGCGTTCGCGCTCCGCCGCGGCGTGCGCGACGCCGGCGTGCTGGCCGGTCTAATCGCGTACGCGGTCGGGACCGGGCCCGCGATCGCGGCCGCGCTGATCGACGGCTTTCTGATCCCGGCGATCGCGGCGCGCTTCGCGAGCGCCGACCCGCAAACGGTCCGCACCGCGCTGGTGCTGCTGACCGTCTGCGCCGCCGCGATCCAGATCGCCACGAAGACGTGGCTGCTCGCCAGTTCGACCGCGATCGCGCTCTGGTCGTTCGGGCTGGTGCGCCAGCGCGGTATCGTGCGCGCGGCGGGGGCGGGCGGGATCGCGGCGACCGTGCTCGCGCTCGCCGTCGTCGCGTTCACCGGGAACTTCGATCCGCATACCCTCGGCGTGGTCGTCCTCGCGCAGGCGCTCTGGTACGTCGCGATCGGCGCACTGCTGATCCGCGGCGAGCTCTGACGCGCGCGGCGTCAGCGAAAGCTCTGCACGACGCCGCCGCAGACCAGCGCCCAGCCGTCGACCATCACGAAGAGCAGCAGCTTGCACGGCAGCGAGATCACCGGCGGCGAGAGCATCACCATCCCAAGTCCCATCAGAATCGCCGCGACGGCGAGGTCGATCGCGACGAACGGCAGATACAGCGCGACGCCGATCGCAAACGCCGAGCGCAGCTCGCCGACCACGAACGCCGGGATCACCACCGTCAGCGGCGCATCGGATGCGGACTCCTCCGCCGGCCGGTGCGCGATCCGCGCGAACACCGCGAGATCGCGCGCCTTCGTCTGCCGCAGCATGAACGCGCGCAGCGGGCGGCTCGCGCGGTCGAGGAACGCCGACTGCGTCAGCTTCCCGTCGGCGTACGGCCGGATAGCGTCTTGCCGCACCGCCTCGAACGTAGGCGTCATCACGACGCACGTGAGCACCAGCGCCAGGCCGGTCAGCACCGCGTTCGGCGGCAGCGCCGACGCGCCGATCGCCGAGCGCACCAGCGAGAGCACGACGACGATCCGCACGAACGACGTGGTGAGCACCAGCACGAACGGCGCGACGGAGAGGAGCGTGAGCGCGGTCAGCACGTCGAGCGGAAGCGACGAGTGCGCGTGGCCGGCGATGCGGAGGAGATCGTCCATACGACCATCCTGCACGCTCGCGATTGCCGCCGTGCGGCGGCGGTGTTACGGTTCTCGATCAGCTCGGCGATCGCGCGGGCGGCAGGCCGGAGGCTCGACGCGGTGCCATTGTTCTCACCATCGGCCCGGGTGACGGGCTCAGCCCGTTAGGTACCGACTGAGGCGCTCCGCAATGTCAGCCACCATTTAGCGGTTCGAATGGGCCCGCTTGGGCAGAAACGCAGAGGCTAGCGTCGTGCCGGGCGAGGATTCTCCGCCGGCCGGCTGAACCCAGCCGATGCCGGAGAATTACTGCATCGTTCTCCGGAGCCGCCTTGGAGATTGCCGTCATCGTCGGTAGCACGTGTGTCTGTGCGAAGCATCGAACGGCCGATGACCCATCGGCGCGTACGTTGAAGCGATGAGCCTGGCTCCGGTCGGAGTTACGTGCGTTATTTTCACGTCTTCTGCAACCAGCGCCCGCTTCGCGGCGTATGCGAGTCCGGCATGATCGAGATAGATGAAGATCTTCTGCCAGCCGACCTTATCGGTGTCGCAAGAGAAATCGCCTGGTTTGCCCCGGTGGATCTCCACGCCCGAGCGGCGCTCCAAGCTCTCGAAGGCCGGGTCTCCTGCTGCACGGTCGGCCTGTCTCTACGCGGCCGATGAGACGGGTGAAGAAGTAGAGATGCAGGTACACTCCCAGTGATGGACGGCCTTCGCGCTGAGCTTCATTCTTGGGCCGGGACCGTACTGGAAGCTGTCGATCGTCTATCCGACGGCCTTGGTGAAAGCGCAGTTCGTCGCGCGGTTTGGGGGCTTGGTTCTGTTGCTCATCCAGATATGTTGCCCCGGCTATGGATCCCATCTATGGTTCGGCACAATACCGAACAGCTGTTCGACCGCCTAAGTCTTTGCGATCGACCCGCGTCCGACAAAGGTCGCAGGAAAAGGGAATGTGGTTGGGGTATCATCGCTGTAGGACCCCTCGGGGACACCCGCTCGGGCGTACCGCGTAATGGCGGCGTAATCAGCCGGGCTGCCGCAAGGCGAACTCGGGCCATCGCCCAGCAAGAAGCCGATCGTGAGGTCGGCTTCTTGCTTTGGTTAGTGAGGCAGACGAGTGTAGATCGTCACCCCAAGGCGGCGCTCGGCATCGATCCGGTCTTCGGTCTCAGCCGTTTCGAGTCGGTACGACGTGATGACATACCGTTTCTCACGATGTACTGCGACCAAGACGGTCACGATGCGATCGCCGTGCATGAACGCCTTCAAGAACGCATACGATTCCGGCCGGCCGTCACCGTAGGGTCCCGCGAGGCGCTCCGGCATGATGTTGACTTCGTCGGGGTCGCGAAGCGACGCGCTGGTGAGGGGACCGCCGTAGCGCAGGTGGTCGGCATCCCATCGGCTCTTGTCCAGAAACGGATGACTAACCAGTCGGCCATCGACGCTCACCTCCCCGATCTCAGGAACCGGGGTCGGAACACGCACCCCGCGGCGACCTTTGGGAATCCCGAGCTGGCGTGCGCGATGCGTCTCCACGATGTCGCGCTTCAAGTCCGGAATACTCCAATCAGAGTACAGCTGTGAGCCGCTCACGGAAGGCAGCTCGAGCATCGTCACGACGTCGGCCCAGGGCAGCGACCTTGCGAGCGCTCTGCGTTGCGCTAGGCGTTGCCGTATAACCTCCGGACTGCGGCGAAGTTCGCGATCGCGCGCGGCGTCTTCCCTGGTTACCTTGCCAGCCCCAAAACGCGATGGGGTGATCGTCCGGCATCCGTCACAGTATTCATCCACGCGCGAGAGGATGCGTGAATCGCCGGATTCGGCCGTCATCAGTCGACGGGCGACGGGCGTTACCGGCTTGGGCCCGGTGCAGCACGGCGGGCGCGCAACCGGCAGTGCCGAGCCGCCCGGGTTTGTGCCATCCGCGGCCGGCCGTACATCGGCGCTCACGTCAGATCATGCTCGGTCAACCTAGTCTCCAACTCAACTTCATCGCTCTAACGGTCATGATGCGCTCGGATCTCTGTCGCAGAGCGCCCGAAGGGATGGCTGAAACGCGCCCCCTGTGGAGGCGGCGATCATGGCCGCCACCGAACGCATCTGTTGCTTGCTTCGTGCAACCGGTATCTGCTATCATACCAGCAATGGGCTCGACAATCAACATCCGGGACCTAAGCGATTCCGTCATAGCTGGGATTTTGGTTGCTGCGAAGAGTGGTGGATTCCGATCGCGCGAGGCATACCTTCGTGCGTACCTCGAACGCTCGTTTGGTGGTGAATCGAACGCGACGCGTGCGATTAGCGAGCGCTTCCACAGCGCCGTGGATCATGTGCTCGAACTCGGCAGAACGTATGCGCTTGATCCACCCCCAACCATCGCCGCAGTCGCACGCGCTCTCGGGCACGCTGACGTCTCGGGTTTCGATGCCGCTTACCGAGGCGATATTCCGCTTGCATTCGGTGATGGCGATCGCTTTTGTGAGCTCTTTGGAGTTAATCGTGATTGGCTCGAGTCGGGCAGGGGCCAGCCCTTTGCGCAGCGCGCACAGCACGGATCTCCGATCGATCTCTTTCGCGAAATCTATCGCAACGGAATGCAATATGAACGGCTCTTCTTTGTCCTTAGCAGCGATCAACGCGGAACAGCGTCAGTGTTCGGACAGGCGAGCAACTACCGGTTTGACATGCTGCTCGACAATGTTCCCATACATGACGAGATCGGCAGTACCGGCGAGCGCTATTTGATCGATTTTGCGCTCTTTCTTGCGGCGGCAGAAACCCCATCCGCAGGTGTCTTCGATGAGACGCAAAGCGTTTCAACGTCCGGCCGCCTACTGAATCCCGAGGAGTATCGCGCGTTAGTTGCTGGATCCGTACATCCAGCAAAGTATCTTACATATCACAAAGGTAGTTCGCATTGGTTTGAGGACCTCTGGGATCTTGAATTCACCGGTTCGGACTACCCGCCGAATTACTGCCGTGCGCAAGCGCGATATAGGCAATGCCTAGCGGCACGAGACGTCACGACGAACGCCGGTCTACTACGATACCTCCGCTCCAAATATCTTGAGCATTGGCGGCGCGCTGATGTCAATAGATCTCATTGATCGACTACGGCTCCGCATGATCAAAACCAGACGGAGCTCTTGCCGAGCGCGGTGAATCTCCCACGGATGGCAGAGGAGCAGCGCCGCGCGACCGCAATCATGC
>DATHLN010000226.1:0-20633 GCA_035488115.1 Candidatus Limnocylindrales bacterium
GGCCGGCTCGTCGCCGCGCCGATCGGCGACGTAAACAAGAACCGCGCGGCGTACACGCGCGCGCTCGACCGCAAGGAGGGAACGCTGCCCTTCGATCTGGTCGGGAAGATGGTCGTCCTGGCGCAGACGCGGATCGACGAAGTGACGCCGACCTCGCACGCGCCGGCGCTGACGGATCCCTCGTTCGAGGCGCAGATCGCGGCGTACCTGAAATCGACCGAGGAGTGGGCGCCGCCCGACCGCCCGCAACCCTTCGAGCGCCACCTCGTCCGCAAGCAGCATCGCGCGAAGTTTTTCGAGAGCCGGTCGGAGTAGCGATGACCGTCAAAGGTTTTCACGTCGATCCCGTCGAGGTGCCGGGCTCGTTCGTCCGTCTGCAGGCGGCGTACTCCGGGTTGCGCGCCGCGGAGCAGCGCGTCGCCGACTTCATGCTGCGCCACCCCGACGAGCTCATCTACCTCACCGTGACCGAGCTGGCCGAGCGCACGAACACGAGCGAGTCGACCGTCGTGCGGCTCTGCCAGAAGATCGGCTACAAGGGCTACCAGGAGTTCAAGATCGTGCTGGCGCGCGATCTGGTCGGGCCGACGCGCGAGATCCATTCCTCGATCGAGCCGGGCGACGACCTGACGACGATCAAGACGAAGGTCTTCCAGGCGAACGCGCAGGCGCTGCGCGACACGATCGAGGTCCTCGACGACGAGCAGCTCGCCTTCGCCGTCGCCGCGCTCTCGCGCGCGCACCGGATCGAGTTCTACGGCGTCGGCGGGAGCGGGCCGCTCGTGCTTGACGCGTACCACAAGTTCCTCAAGCTCGGCGTCAGTGCGGCGGCGCTCTCCGACGGCGATCTCATGGCGATGTCGTCCTCGCTGCTCGGGCCGGACGACGTCGCGCTGGGGATCTCGCACACCGGCGCGAGCCGCGACGTCACCGACGCGCTCGCCCGCGCGCGCACGCACGGCGCGACCACGATCGGGATCACGCACCGTCAATCATCGCCGATCACGAAGGTCTCCGACATCGTGCTGGTCACCGCCGCGCAGCAGACCGCATTCCGCAGCGACGCGAGCTCGAGCCGCATCGCGCAGCTGACGATCATCGACGTGCTCTACGTCGGCGTCGCGCACGTGAACCACGACCGCTCGCTGAGCATGATCGAGCGCACGCGCGAAGCGACCGCCGCGAAGCGCTATTAAACCTCGCGTCTCGGGCCGGCGCGCGGGACAGCGGTTCGACGCGGAACATCACGTGACCACCGAAGCGCTGGTGTTCCTCGGCGAGCTCGATCCCGACGCGGTCGGCCCATCGCTCGAGCACGCGACGCACTACGAGCCGACGCCGGTCGGACAAGCGGAAGCGTTGCTCGACGCCTCGCCGCTCGCGCCGGAGCGCGCAACGTTCGTCGATCTCGGCGTCGGCATGGGGCGTGTGGTGATGCTCGCGGCGCGGCGCCCGTTCCGCGCCGTCATCGGCGTGGAGATCTCCCCGGCGCTGGTCGAGATCGCGCGCGAGAACCTGGCTACCCTGCACGACCCGAAGCGCGTCGTGCGCGACGTGAAGATCGTGCGTGCCGACGCGGCCGAGTATGCGTTCCCGCGCGGCGATCTGGTGCTCTTCATGTACAACCCCTTCCACGGCCCGGTCTTCGAGGCGGTGGTGGCGAACGTGCGCGCGCTCGCCGACCGCGAGGTCGTGCTGCTCTACCACACGCCGGTCGACCGCACGGCGATCGACGCCGCGGATGCCTTCGACCTGGTCGCGGACCTCGGCTTCGGCCTCGCTTACCGCCTACGCCGCTTTGAGCGCGGCCCGCGCATGCGCACGGGCCATACCGCAACGTCACCCTGAGCCTGTCGAAGGGTGAGCGACGATCGCAAGACCGCCGGCGGGGCGGTTTCGGGGGGGCGCTCCGGCTCGCCGCGCGAACCGCCCGCCGGTGATCCGCGCGCTCGTCTCGATCGGCACCAACTCGACCCGCCTATTGGTCCTCGACGGCGACCGGCGTCTCGCGGCGGAATCGCGCGGCACGCGGCTCGGCGCCGGAATCGGCGAGACCGGCGCGATCGAGCCCGGCGCACGCGAGCGCACGCTGGCGGCGATCGACGATTATCTCGCGCAGGCGCGCGATCTCGGCGTGACGGCGATCGACGCGATCGCGACGAGCGCGCTGCGCCGCGCGAGCGACGGCGAAGCGTTCGCGAACGAGGTCGCCGGGCGCGTCGGCGTCGCGCCGCGCATCCTCGGCGGTTCCGAAGAGGCGACCTACTCGTTCCTCGGCGCGACCGCGACCCGCGACGGCGACGAGGTCATCGCCGTGCTCGACGTCGGCGGCGGCAGCTCCGAGATCGCGATCGACACGCCGGCGCACGCGCGCGCGGCCGGTGCGGTGAAGCGGACGCTCTCGCTCGAAGTCGGCGCGGTACGGCTCTCGGAACGCCATCCCGCGCTGCTCGGTGCCCGCGCTCTCGACCCCGACGAACGCCGCGCGTTAGAAGAAGAAGCGCGCGCCGACGCGGCCGCGGTCCTCGCCCCGTTCGGCTCGATGCGCGGCTTCACCGAGCTGATCGCCGTCGGCGGAACGGTCTTCACCGCCGCAGCGATGGTCGCCGGCGGCGTGCGCGACGGCGCGACGATGACCGTTGCCGACCGCCGCCACCTGATCGACGAGCTGCTGCGCCGCGACCTCGAGGCCCGCAAAGCGATGCCGAACATCCGCCCGCAGCGCGCCGACATCCTACCCGCCGGCCTGATCGTCGTCGACGAAGCCTGCCGCCTCCTCGGCGTCGACGCGTTCACCGTAAGCGAAGCCGACCTACTGGCGGGTTATCTGACCGCACCGGCATTCCGCGCGATTCCATTCCGGCCAAGCTGAAGCACTGCGAATCGCCGATCGAGTTCACACGGCGGCAACACCAGCGCAATTCTGATGCAACACCGGCGCGCGACAATGAGCGCGTAGCGCCGGTAGCTCAACCGGATAGAGCCCCATTCCGACGAAGTGGGTGATGCGGGGTCGAGTCCCGCCCGGCGCGCCTCGGACGAGGTGGACGGCTTGACGCGACTCGTCACCGCAGGTACCATCGAACTGTCCACTTCGTCGGAATGGTGCAGCCCTCGGGAGCAATCCCGGGGGCTTCCCGTTGCGGCGGCGAAACATTCCGCGGGATGATGGTGGAATCGGTAGACACAGCAGACTTGGACTTCTGAGCCGGCCGGATGGAAACACCGGTCGGGATGCGCTCAAATTCGGTGAACTCGTCGCGGTCTCCGCACGACAACGCCGAGCCAAACTCGTCCGCCGTTACGGCGCCGGACGAGAAGGTGTAGAGACTGGACGGGCGCGGCCTACACGGGTTCGCTACAGGCGAACCCACACGGTCAAGGCACAGTCCGGACCACGAACATCGCGCGGTCGCGCGATGGCGGCGAAAGCCGAAGTGGTGCGAAAATCTGCGGCCCCCCAAAGGCGTCCGGGTTCGAGTCCCGGTCATCCCAAGAAAACGCTCAAGGCGTGATGCTCTTCGTGACGGTGCCGTTCTCATCGAGGAAGTCGATGCGCGCTTTACCGTCCGCGTCGACGCGCAGCCAGAGGCGAATATGGCCGTTGGCGTCGTTGAGGCGAACGTCGGACGAGCCGGCGCGGTTCCCGATCATCCAGCGCTGACGCCCGAATTTTCCCTCGCGGCGCCAGCGCGCGCGCAGCGCTTGGCGCTCTTCGTCGGTGTGCAGGGCGTTGTATTCGCGCACGAACTCCGGAATCGTCTGCGCCATCGAGTTCTTCGGCAGCTCGTTCCCCGCGATGTACGAGTCGCTGCCGGCCGGGCCGTCCCCGTGCTGAATCTCGAGCGCCTGATCCTGGTGCCATGCGTCGAACGTCAGCGCCTCGCCCTGCTCGCCCCCGGTACCCCCGTAGGTCAGTCCGCCCTGCTCGTCGCCCTGGTCGTTGTAGAACATCAGCCCGGCGTCTTGCCGCGGTCCGCCGATGCGTGGGAGCACGCGGCCCTCGATGATCGTCTCCGTCATCGGCTTCCCGGAGAGCAACAGACGTGTCTTACCGGACGCGTCGACCACGCGCACGCGCTTGGCGACGATCTCGTCGAAGCGCTCGACGCGCGTCGCCGCGCGCGCGGAGAACGAGCTCACGGCGATCGCGGAAAGCGCCACCGCGCAGACCGTCAGCGCGACACGTTCGTAGAGACGATGCATGGCTCGTACCTCACGGCAAGCGGCTCGAGGAGTCCACGCGAGACTATCCCCGCCCGGCGCCGGGCGGCCGGGCCTTGACCTCTTCGGGATAACCTATTATTTTGTATAGGTTGGAGGGCTCGATGCCCTTGCCCAGGAAGCTCCGGCAGTTCCCGACGACCCGGCGAGCCGCCGGGTTTCGTGCGTCCGGAGGTTTCGGAAGCTGAAGATCCTCGTCACCGTCAAGCTCGTCCCGGATACGAACGCCGACAAGCGCATCGATCCGGCGACCAAGCGCCTCGTCCGTACGGGCGTCG
Organism: Candidatus Limnocylindrales bacterium; assembly: GCA_035488115.1. GTDB lineage: Bacteria > Vulcanimicrobiota > Vulcanimicrobiia > Vulcanimicrobiales > Vulcanimicrobiaceae > Vulcanimicrobium. The sequence goes on from DATHLN010000226.1 coordinate 4,503, forward strand.
AAACGGTCCTCAACCCGTTCGACGAGTACGCGATCGAAGCGGCGCTCCAGCTCAAAGAGAAGCTCAACGATGGTTCCACGGTGACCATCGTCTCGATGACCCCCGCGTCCGGCAAAGAGATCGTGCGCAAAGCGCTCGCGATGGGCGCCGACGACGCGGTGATGCTCTCCGACGACGCCGTCGCCGGCAGCGATCTGTGGGGAACCGCGGTCGCGCTCGCCGCGACGATCAAGGCGCAGAACGCCGACCTCGTCGTCACCGGCACGCAGTCGACCGATGCGATCAGCGGCGATCTGCCCGGGATGCTCGCCGAGAAGCTCGGCATCCCCGGCTTGACGTACGCGCGCAAGCTCGAGGTCGCGGACGGCCGCGTGCGCGTCGAGCGCGAGACCGAGACCGGCTACATGACCGTCTCGGCGCCGCTCCCCGCCCTCGTCAGCGTCACGAAGTCCGCGAACGAGCCGCGCTACCCGTCGCTCAAAGGCATCATGGGTGCCAAGAAAAAGGAGATCAAGCAGCTCGCCGCCGCCGACGTCGGCGTAACCGCCGTCGGAACCGGCGGCGCAAAAGCCCAGCTGGTCGATCTCGCGACGCCGCCCGCGCGCGCGAAGGGCCAAGTCATCCAAGCACCGGACGCCGCCGAAGGCGCGCGCGCGATCGTGCAGTTCCTCAAGGAACGGAAATTCCTCTGATGCAGAACGTCATCGCGTTCATCGAGCACAAGGGCGGGACGATCCGCCGCAGCTCGCTCGAAGCCGCCACCCAAGCCCGCACGCTCGCCGATCAGCTCGGGGGCAAGGCCCATGCGGTCGTCGTCGGGCCGGGCGCGCAGCAAGCGGCCGAGACCCTCAAGAAATACCCGCTCGACCAGATCCACGTCTCCGACGAGGACCGTTTCCTGGACGCCGCGGTCGACGCCGTCGAGTCGGTCGCGAAGAGCGCCGGTTCGGCGCTCGTGCTGGTCGGCAACACGATGATCGGCCGCGACGTCGGCTCGCGCTTCGCCGCGCGCGTCGACTGCGGGATCAACGCCGACGTCACCGACTTCAAGGTCGAGGGCGGCGCGGTCTCGTGCGTGATGCCGAAGCTCGGCGGGCTCGTCATCACCACCTGCAAGCTGACGGGCTCCGACTTCGGCGTGGCAGCGATACGGCCGAACGTTTTCGCCGCCAAGGAAACTTCCGGGGCCGGCGAGATCGTTCAGATTCCGTCGAGCGGGAAGGCCTCCACGGTGACCGTGGAGGACGAGGTCGAGGAAGCCGCTGCGGAGCTCGGCGTCGAAGAGGCGTCGGTCGTCGTGAGCGGTGGTCGGGGGATGGGCGGTCCGGAACCGTTCACCACGATCCTCAAAGACCTCGCCGACGCGTTCGGCGGTGCGGTGGGTGCCTCTCGCGCGGCGGTCGACGCCGGCTGGATCCCTCACGGACACCAGGTCGGGCAGACCGGAAAAACGATCAGCCCACAGCTCTACATCGCCGTCGGTATCTCCGGCGCGATCCAACACAAGGTCGGTATGCGCACGTCCGAGACGATCATCGCGATCAACAAGGACGCGAGCGCGCCGATCGCCGAGTTCGCCGATCTCCTCGTCGCCGGAGACGCGTTCGCCATCGTTCCGGAGTTGACGAAGCTCGTCCGCGACGCGAAAGCCGTACACGCCTAGAATGAACGCCCGTCTCGTCCCCGCCGCCCTCGCGCTCGCGGCCGTCGCCATCGTCGCGGCGGTCGGCGTGCATCCGGCGGCCGCCGCACCGAAGGCTCCCGCGAAACCCGCGGCCTCCGCCGCGCCCTCGCCGGCCGCCTCGCCGACGGCGACCCCCGAGCCGCTCGACCAGGCGATCCCGCGCCTCGAGAAAGCGCTCAAGACCGACCCGAGCAACAAGCAGAACCAGACGGAGCTCGCGGCCGACTACATCCAGATCAACCGCCCCGATCTGGCGCTGCCGCTCACGCAGAAGCTCCTCCAGGGCGGGACCAAGACGGCGCAGGTCTACTACTTCGACGGGCTCGCGCAGAACGCGATGGGCCATCAGAAAGAGTCGCTGGCCGACCTCGAGCAAGCCGCGAACCTCGAGCCGACCAACCCCGGCGTCCTCGGCACGCTGACGCGGATGTACCTGCAGCAGAACCGCCCGCAGGACGCCGAGCGCATCGCGAAGCGCGCCGTGACGTTCAACAAGAACGACGCGAACGCGTACCTCGCCTACGGCCAGGTGCTGGGCGCGGAAGGGAAGTTCGACGAGGCGCGCCAGCAGCTCGAAGCCGCGGCGAAGATCGACCCGAAGGACGTGCGCCCGATCCTGATCGAGGCGCAAACCTACGAGCAGCAGAACGCGGTCGCGCTCGCCTCGCAGCTGTACGACCGCGCGATCGCGATCGATCCGACCAGCGTCGACGCGCTCGTCGGCAAGGCTCGGCTGGCGGCGGCGCAGCACAACGTCAAGGACGCGATCGCCACCTACGACGCGATCTACAAGCTCCAGACCGATCCGAACGACAAGGTCGCGGTGATCGATCAGGAAGCCATCGTCTACGCGAACGAGAAGATGGACTCCGAGGCGGACGCCGCGTTCAAGCGCGCGATCTCCGAGTTCCCGAACGTGCTCTCCGCGCACACCTCGTACGGCCAGTATCTGCTCGCTAAGAAAGACATGGCGGGCGCCGAGCGCGAGTTCGTCGCGGGCGCCGGCCCGAACCGCGACCAGATCGACGCGGTCGCGCGGCTCGGCCAGCTCTACGCCGCGCAGAACAAGATCCCGCAGGCGATCGATCAGTTCAAGCGCGTCAGCGAGCTCGCGCCGAACGACCCGCGCTCGCACCTCCTGCTCGGCGCCACGTACTCCGCGAACCGGCAGTTCTCGCAGGCCGCGACCGAGTTCAAGGCGTCCTACAACCTGCAGCACACGCCCGACGCTCTCATGGGGCTCGGCCAGGCGGACCTGCAGCTGCGCAACTACAACGAGTGCGCGCAGGTCTACGACGCGCTCGACAAAGGCGCGCCGGATCTCTCGAAGCAGAACCCGCAGATCCTCTTCGGTCTCGGTCAGTGCTATCAGGGCGCGCACCAGCTCGACAAGGCGAAGAGCGCGTACCAGAAGCTGCTCGGAAACGTGCGTCCCGGCTCGCAGGCCTCGAGCCAAGTCAAGTCGCTGATCGCCGCGATCGATCGCCAGCAGAACGGCGCGAAGAAACCCTCGTCGACGACGAAGAAGCCGGCGGCGAAGAGCACGCCCGCACCGAAGAAGCCGACGACGACCAGCCAGCGCTGACACGATGCTCGTCGCGTACGACGACGGCCTCGGCGCGCACCTGAGCGGAGTTCCGCATGTGGAATCGCCCGATCGGGTGCGCGTCGCCGCTTCCGAGCTCGCGCGCCGCGGGATGCTCGGCGAGCGGGTCGACCCGCGCGCCGCGCGCCCCGACGAGCTCGCGGTGGTTCACTCGCCCGCGTACATCGAGCTCGTCCGCCGCACGTGCGCGGCACTCGAGCCCGGTCAGGCCGCGGAGCTCGTCACCGGCGACACGGTCGTCGATGCGAGCTCGTACGACGGGGCGGCGCGTGCGGCCGGCGCGACGCTGGTCGCGCTCGAAGCCGCGGTCGACGGGCGCCGCGGAACGTTCGCGCTCGTGCGCCCGCCCGGCCATCACGCGGAGCCGGCGCGCGGGATGGGCTTCTGCGTCTTCAACAACGCCGCGATCGCCGCGCGCACGTACGCGCAGCGCGAAGGCAAGCGCGTCCTGGTGTGGGACTTCGACTACCACCACGGCAACGGGACGCAGGCGATGATCGGCGGCGGCGTCTCGTACGCCGGCTCGCACGCCGACCCCGCGTATCCCGGGACCGGCGATCCGCGCGACAACCGCGTCGCACCCGGCGCGGCGCTGGTGAACGTTCCGATCGACGTGCGCGGGATCGCGACCGAAGGGTTCGTCGCGCTGCACACGCGCATGCTGCGCGCGCTCGCCGAACGGATCCGGCCGGGTCTCGTCGTCGTCAGCGCCGGCTACGACGTCGTCGCCGGCGATCCGGTCGGCGATCTCGGCGTCGATCCGGCCTTCGCGCGGCAGATGGGCCGGCTCGTTCGCGAGGTCGCCGACACGTACTGCGGCGGCCGCGCTGTGTTCGTGCTCGAAGGCGGTTACGATCCGCAGACGCTGGCCGACTGCGTCGCCGGCACGATCGCGGGCTTCGAGGAGAACGCGGAGATCGAGCGCACCGAGGTCGGCGCGATCCCGCCGGCGCAGCGCGCGCTCGTCCGCGAGATCGAGGAGGCCGCGCGCTGCGGAGCCGTCCGATGAACCGCGAACGAATCGTCCCGATCGCGGTGCTGGTGTTGCGCGTCGTCATCGGCGGGATCTTCCTCGTCGCCGGCGCCGCGAAGGTCGGCCACGCCGCCGAGTTCGCGGTCGAGATCGCCGGCTTCCGGCTCTTGCCGCCGGGCGTCATCGCGCCGCTCGCGCTCGGCCTGCCGCTGCTCGAGATCGTGCTCGGCGCGTGTCTCGTCCTGGGCGTGTTCACGCGGAGCGTCGGCTGGATCGCGGTCGCCGTCTTCGCCGTGTTCGATCTCGCGATCGCCTCGGCGGTCGTGCGCGGCATGTCGATCTCGTGCGGCTGCTTCGGCCCGAACGACGCGAGCGTCACCACCTGGGGTGAGGTCGCGCGCGACGCCGTCTTCATCCTGCTCGCGCTCGTCGTCGCGCTGCGCCCGCCGGGCGCGCTCGCGCTCGACCACCGTCTCAACGCTCCCCTCGCCGAAAGAGAACCAACATGAGCCGCACCGCCGCGAAGGCGCCCCTCATCACCCCGCGCACGATCGTGTACGCGATCATCGCGATCGTCGTCATCGCGATCGTCGTGTTCGTCGGGCTGGCCTCGCGCCAGCAAGTCGTGCCGGAGAACGCGACGAAGGCGGTCGGCCAGTCGAACCTCAAGGTCGGCGACACCGCGCCCGAGTTCAGCGTCACGACGAACGCCGGTACGTTCGATCTTGCGTCGGTCTCGACGCCGGTGCTGCTCGAGGTGTTCGCGCCGTGGTGCCCGCACTGCCAACACGAGGTCGCGATCCTCAACGACCTCTCGACGAAGTACGCCGGGAAGCTCGCGATCGTCGCGGTCAGCGGTGACGCCGTGGACTACGAGCACAACGGTCCCGAGTCGCAGTCGAACGTGAACGCCTTCGCCTCGCAGTGGCAGACGAAGTACCCGGTCGCGTTCGACCAGAACCTCAAGGTCGCGGGGCTGTACCTGCACAGCGGGTTCCCCTCGATGCACCTGATCGACAAGAACAAGAAGATCGCGTTCCAGCAAGAGGGTGAGGTGCCCGAGGCGCAGCTCGTCAAGGCGATCGACAAGACGCTCGGAACCGGCACCTGAACGGCGGCGAACACCGCCTAGCGGTCGTCACTCCGCGTCGCGCGCGAGCGACTCGCGCACGGCGGCGACGAGCGCGGGGTCGCGCGTGAGCGTCCCCCACTCCAGCTGACCGGCGTTTCGGCCCGAGACGCCGGTCGCGTTCACCGACCCGATCCAGGCCGTGTCGCCGGCGAGCGCGAGCTTCTCGTTCGTCCCGCCGACGCGGAGGTCGACGCCGTCGTGCTTCAGCTGCGCGATCGCGTTCGCTTCGGTGCGCGAGCGGTGCTTCGCGCGGCCGACGATGAGCGTGGTCGGCTCGCCTGCGAGCGCCCGCCGCTGCAGCGCGCGCGTCAGCGGCGACGTCGCGACGCGCTCGGTCTCGACGATCACCGGTTGCGCGCCGGCGTTCTCGACCAGCTCCAGCTCGCGCCGCAGCGCCTCGTCCTTCCGCAGCGCGAGCGCCGCGTCCGCACCGCCGCCGCGTCCCGCGAGCGCGTCGCGCACGAGCGCGGCGTCGCGCGGGTCGTCGTCGGAGAGGACGATCTCGGGGCCGCGCTTCGTCCAGTTGCGATCGTCGAGGTATGCGACCCCGTCGCAGACCGCCGCCTTGAGATGAAACGGTGCCTGGTCGCTGGGGAGAAGCGTCACCTCGGCGCCGGCCGCGCGCAGCTCGCGGGCGACCGCGGCGTTCCCGCGCGCGCCGTACGGGTTGCGGTACGGATCGGCCTGCAGCGTGACCGCGACGTGCGCGCCGCTGCGCGCTGCTTGCAGCAGCGCACCGGCCGCGGCGCCGCCCGGCGGCAAGAAATACGCGCCGAACGCGACGTCGTGCGCGCCGGCGACTCGCGCGAGGACGCGCGGAACGGACGAGAGCGAGAGTGCCACGCACGCCCATCACGCGCGCGGGCGAGTTCGGCTAGTCGGGGACGACCGAGGTCGCGATCTGCACGAGCTCCTTGAGATCCAGATCGCCGACCAGCGCGAAGGCCAGACCGTGCTCGCGCCACGAGAGCAGCGTCGTCGGGCCGTCGCGGACGTACTGCGCGTCGTGGTTCTCGAACCGCGTCGCGTGCGGCTTCATCCCGGTGAAGTCGATCGCGCGGTTCGTCGCGTTCTCGAACAGCGAGAGGTTGCGGATCCCGTCGGAGTAGATCAAGTGGAGATTGCGCACGCCTTTGACCTGCGTGACCGCCGAACCGACCACCGTGAACCCCTCGGGGAGATACTTCGGCGTGATCGGCGTGAAGCCGGGGCTGGGCACCGCGTTCGGGCGCGTGACCGGCTGCGCGTACGAGCGGCCTTTCACCGTGGTGAATCCGGGCGGCGTCGACGCGCTGAAGATCGTCTCAGGGATGACGTCCGTGTAGCGGATGTCGTCGTAGCGCGTGCGCCACGCCAGCGAACCGTCGCTGTGGTACGCCTCTTTCGCGAGCACGACGTGCGTCTGCTGATCGATCCACAGACGCAGCGTCCGTTCGCCGGTGTAGCGGCTGACGAGGTCGACCACGTCGGTCTTGCGGTCGGCGACCGTCTCGGTCGCGCTCTTCACCGCGCGGTAGTTGCCGTCGACGAGCGCGATGTCGTCGACGACCGCGACCGGGTCGACCGCGGCCTTGTTCTCGCTGACGACGATGCGCTTGTTGGCCGGGTCGACGTCCCAGGACATCGCCCCGCGCGTGATCACGAACTGGCCGTAGAGAACGTGCGGGGTCAGATAGGTGCGCCGCGTCTCGTCGGGCGCGCGGTGCTCGATCTTCGAGACGACGGCATCTGAGCGCGTCTGCCCGCTCCGGATCGACGCGAGCTGACCGACGAAGGAGACGTGCTTCGGTGCCGCCGCCGCGGCGACGAGCAGCGGCCGCCCGTCCGCGGCGGGCGGCGGCGGCGGGACGTTCGCCGCGCGCAGCTGCGGCGCCGGGAGGGCGCGCGGCGGCGGCGACGCGGCTCGGACCGCCGAGACGCCGAGCCCCAGCGTGAGCAGCGTGAGCGCGGTAGCCGCGACGCTAGTTGAACGCACCGCTGGCGTCGTCGAGAGTCGCGGCGTCGGCGGTATCGATGTACGAAGCGGCGGACGACGCGCGGTCTTGCGAGTCGCTCGTGTAGACGGTCGGGGTGGCGCCCGGCCCGAACGGGTTCTGCTGCAGCTCGGCGTTGTGCGCATCGAGGAAGTACGCGGCCTCGATCCCGGCCGGCTGGCCTGCATGCCGCCACGCCGGGGCGCCGAGGTAAGCGCCGAGCGCGATCGCCGCGGCGACCGGGACGGCGAGGCGCGGGCCCCAGGCGCGCAGGCGGTCGAGCCACGAGGGCTGCTCGCGGCGCACCGCGTCCCATACCCGGGCCTTGACCATCGAGGGGAACTCGAGCTCGGCGGTGCGCGCGGCGACGCGAAGCGCTTCGCCGAGCGCGGCTTCCTCGTCGTGGACCGCGGAGCAGGCGGCGCAGCCCTCGAGGTGCGCCAAAACGGCGGCGTCCGAGCCGGGGTCCAGCTCGCCGTGGAGGTAGTCGATCAGAATGTCGCGGTCGTAGTGGGTGGTCATCGTTGTTCCTGTTGCGCCCTGGTCACCAGCCGACGGAGAAGAGCCCTTGCTCGATGCAGTCTGGACCTGACGGTCCCGATCGAGCAGCCCATGATGTCGGCGATCTCTTGGTAGCTGTACTCCTCGATGTCGGCGAGAACCACGACCTGGCGCTGTTCCGGGGAGAGCTGGGCCAGCGCTTTCGCCAGCGGCTCCCCCAACTGCCCCGCCACGTAGTCTTCGATCGGGTCGACGGCCAGCGGCCGCTGCCCACCGTACTCCTGCGGGGCGTTGTCCTCGGGGATCTCTTCTTGGAAACGTCCTTTTCGGCGTCTTAGTTCATCCCGATACAGGTTCGTGACGATCCGGTAGATCCACGAGAGGAACGAAGTGCCCGGTTGGAACGATCGCCAAGCACGGTAGACGCGAATGAACGCGTCCTGCGTGAGGTCGCGGGCGTCCGCTTCGTTGCCCGTCAGCCGGTACGCGAAATTGTAGGTGGCCTTGCCGTATTGGTCCATCGCCTGCTCGAGGAACGCCGACGCTTCGGGCGTGGGCGGCTCGATCGGCTTGCGCGGGACCCCCATCGGGATCAGCGGCTTCGGGAGGCGAGTCGCCTCGGCCTCGCGGCGGTGCGGCCGGCCGTTACTTGCAGCTGTTCGCGGCGGGGACGATCACTTTCGTCGCCGCCTCTTCGTAGCGGGTGACGAACGCGGAGATGTCGCCGAGATCGCGGTCGAGCACGTGCGCGTCGTTCAGCGAGCTCACCACCGGATGCTTGGGGTTGAACGCATCCTTCGTATCGCGCAAGAAGCCGCTGATCGGCGCGGGCGTCGTCATGACACCGTTCGGCGCGTAGTTCGGGACCAGCGAGCTCTGCATCTGGAGCTCGCTTTCGCTGAGCTGGCCGAACCTTCGCATCCGCTCCGTCTCGACGAAGCCGCTCATCGCGTTGAGCTGTGTTTTTTGCGCCGTCCACACGTTCGCGAGCGAGCTCTTGAGCTCGCGCAGCATCTTCGCGTCCTCCGGCTTCGCGGTGGCCGGGATGTCGAGCGCCGGCGACTTGAGCGCGGTCTCGATCGCGTCCATGTTCTTGACCATCCCGTCGATCTGGCGGTCCATCTGCATGAGGTGGAGGTCGCGCGCGGGCTCGCTGTCCTTCACGACGTAGTCGAAGATCGTCTTGCGCATCGCGCCGTACGTCGCGTCGTTCCTCATCGCGGCCTGCACCGCGGGCGCCACCGCGCGGCGGATCGCGGTGCAGACCGGCTTCGAGCGGGTCGTCCCGATCAGCGGAAGGTTCGTCGCCGCCGGAATGGGGTTCAGGTTGAACGGGTTGGTCGGCTCCGGCTTCGGCGTCGCGGCGAACGCGCGGGGCGAAGGTGCGGCGAAGCCGAGCAGGAGAGCGCCGACGGCGAGGGGCGCGAAGTAGCGGACCACGCCGCTTGCTTTCGACGCGCCGGCCGCCGTTCCGTGCAGCCCGAGCGCTCCAGCGTGCCGGAAAGCCGCCTCAGGTTAACGGAATCGTGACTTTTCGCCGATAGAACCGTTGATGGTTTCCGTCCTCGTGCCGGGGCTCGCGGTCGTCGCGGTCCTGGCGCTGGCCGCGTACGCCGTCCTCCTTCGAAGGACGGCGGCTTCGCTGTCCCGCGAGCGTGCCGACCGGGTCGCGCGGCACGCGCACGTCCTCGCTGCCGTCACGGACGGCGTCTACGTCGTCGGCGACGAGCTGCGGATCGAGGACCTCAACGGCGAGGCGGAACGGCTGCTCGGCGCACGCGCGGAGGATCTCGTCGGGCGCACGCTCGACGGGGTGATCGATCCGCTCGCGTCCGAGCTGGTCCCCGACGTGCGCTACGCACGCCGCACCGGCGAGACCGTCACGCGGGCGCACGCCCGCGCCGCGAGCGGCGCGATGGTCGACGTCAGCGTGCGGCCCGCCGGCCGCGACGTCGTCGTCGCGCTGCGCGACGTCACCGAGCAGGTGCGGCGAGAGACGCGGATGCGCGAGACGGAGCTGCGCCTGCGGCTCGTCTCGGAGAACGTCGACGCGGTGCTCTGGACGACCGCGTGCGACGCGCGCTTCACCTCGGTCGCGGGCGGCGCGCTCGGCGATCTCGGCCTGCGCGCGGAGCAGCTCATCGACCAGCCTTCGGACGCGCTGATCGCCGAGCACGTGTTGCGCGACGTCGTCGCCGGAACCGCGGTCCGCGCGGAGACCGCGCGCGGCGAGCGCTGGCTGCGCCACCACGTCGAGCCGCTGCTCGACGGTGACGGCGCGGTGATCGGCGCGTGCGGCGTCTCGGTCGACGTGACCGAGCTGAAGCGCACGCAGCAGGAGCTCTTCGACAGCGCGCACCGCGACAAGCTCACCGGGCTCCCCAACCGGCTCTCGCTCGACCAGCGGATCGCCGAGACGATCGTCGACGCGCGGCGCGACGAGCGCCGTTTCGCGCTGCTGTTCCTCGACCTCGACCGCTTCAACGCGATCAACGACACGCTCGGCCAAGCCGCCGGCGACGAGGTGCTGCGCGAGGTCGCGACGCGGCTGCAGGACACGCTCCGCGCCGGCGACGTGATCGCGCGCCCGGGCGGCGACGAGTTCATCGTGCTGCTGCCGCGCGTCGTGCTGCCCGGTGAGGTCGAGATCGTCGCGCAGCGGCTGCTCCGCGCGCTCGCGCTGCCGATCCGGGCCGGGACGCGCGAGGTGTTCGTCAACGCGAGCGCCGGCGCGGCGATCTATCCCGATCACGGGCGCGACGCGGAGGCGATCGTGGCGCACGCGGACGCCGCGATGTACCAGGCGAAGGCGCGCGGCGGGAGCAGCTTCGCGCTCTACGACGGCTCGATGGAAGCGGTCGCGACGGAGCGGCTCGTGCTCGAGACCGATCTGCGCCACGCGATCGCGCGCGACGAGCTGCGGCTGCTCTACCAGCCGATCGTCGATCTGCGCACGCGGCGGATCGTCGCATGCGAAGCGCTCGTGCGCTGGCACCACCACACGCGCGGGCTCGTCCCGCCGGCAGTCTTCATCCCGATCGCCGAGGAGAACGGTGCGATCGTCGCGCTCGACCGCTGGGTGTTGCGCGAGGCGTGCGCGACGGCGGCGCGCGTGCGCGCGTACGAGCCCGACTTCCGTGTCGGCGTGAATTTCTCGCCGCGCGATCTGCTCGAGCCCGATCTCCCGGACGTCGTCGAGGCGATGCTCGCCGAGCACGGCCTCCCGGCGAACGCGCTTTCCGTCGAAGTCACCGAGCACGTGCTGCTCGACGATGCGGTGCTTCCCGCGCTCCGGCGTATCTGCGCGCTCGGCGTGCAGGTCGCGGTCGACGACTTCGGCGTCGGCTACAGCTCGCTCGCGTATCTGAAGCGCCTGCCCATCACCGCTTTGAAGATCGACCGTGCGTTCATCCGCGAGGTCGCCGACGATGCGTACGACCAAGCGATCGTCGGTTCGATCGTCTCCGTCGCGAAGATCCTCGGACTGCACGTCACCGCCGAAGGCCTCGAGACCGACGATCAGGTCGCGTTCGTGGCCTCGCTCGGCTGTGACGAAGTGCAAGGATTCAGGTTCGGCGGGCCGATGCCCGCGCTCGCGCTCGAGGAAGCGCTCGCACCGCAGCAGCGGCACTTGCTTCCGCGGGGGGCGTGACCTCGGAATCCCCTGATCCCAGGAGAGTCCCCAGCGTCCCATTACGGTACGCTGGCGGACGAGAGAGGAATCGGAGGTGGATGAGTGGCGATCGTCTGGAGAGTCGAGGACCAAGCCGAGCGGGTGCTGCGGGAGCGGCGCGCGTTCCGTGACAGGCTGGCGTCGCTCGCGGAACCGCCTTCCGACATCGACGCCGCGGAGCTGATCTACGGCGAGCTCGTCGCCAACACGGTGCGCTACGCGAACGGCGGCGCGGTCGAGGCGGCGCTCGAGGTCCACGACGGTGACCCGCCCGTGCTCACGGTGCGCGATCACGGTCCGGGCTTGAACGTTCAGCCGTGGCCACCCCACCGCGATCCGTACGCGGAATCCGGCCGCGGGCTCGGGCTCGTCGAGCTGCTCGCGCGCGAGGTGGACGTCGGCACGGCGGACGACGGCGGCACGGTCATCCGCGCGACGCTCCCGGTGAAACCGAGAGAGTACGCGGCGTGAACGAAGCGAGGCCGGTCCCCAGGACCGGCCTCGTTCGAATCACTTCGTGTTGAAGCGAAGGCCGACGTCGAAGGTCCGCGGCGGCGCGTAATGGTTCCCTTGCGCGTTCGCGAACGTGACGTAGTAGCGGTCGTTCAAGAGATTGCGGACGCGCAGCGTGAGCGCCATCCCGTTGCGCAGCGCGAAGCCCTTCTCCGCGTCGAACGTCAGGTGCGGGGTGAGCTTGCAGGGACCGCCGAGGTTTCCGTCCGGACCGGCGCAGGTGATCCCGCCGTTCGGGTTCAGCGCCGCCGAGAGGCCGCTGCCGTACTCGCCGTCGATCGCGAACCAGCCGCCGTGCCGGTCGTTCAGCGTGAGACCCGAGTTGACGTCCCAGCGCTGGTCGTGGTCGGCCGGCGTCCAGTCGTCGCCCGCGCCGAAGCACGGCGCGAGGAGTTGCGTCTCGCAGCCCTTGTTGACCGAGTACGTGTGCGTGAGCGAGGCGTAGAAGCGTCCCGCCCGCGCCAGGCCGAGCTGGTAGTACGCGGTCTGCGTCGCGATCCGCCCTTGCGCGTAGTTGATGTCCTGGTGGAGGTTCGTCACGCCGACCTGCGTGTCGTCGATCAGGTCGGTCGCGTTCTTCTGCATGATCCGCACGCCGACATCGCCGCGCCCGAGCGCGAAATGACCGCCGAGCTCGTAGACCGAGTCGCGCTGCGGCTTGAGGTCGAACTGCGCGACCGCCGGCTGCAGCGGGAGGTTCAGCGTGTACGCCGCGAGCGGTGAGACGTTCTCGAGCGAGAACGGCGTGAAGAACCTCCCGTAGTACGCATAGACGCTGTCGCGCGCGCCGAAGAACCGCGTCAGCTTCACGCGCGGGCTGAGCTGCCCGAAACCCGCCGCGAACTGCGTCGAGCCGACGGTGAACGAGTCGGCGCGCACGCCGTAGTCCAGCTGCCAGCCCGTCCCCATCTTCCAGCTGTCCTGGGCGTAGGCCGCCGCGAGGTCGGCCACGTTCGGCGCGCTGTCGACGACGGTGAACGGCGCGTCCGGCGTCCCGGGCGTGAAGATCGGCGCGAGGAAGTTGCCGGGCTGCAGCGTGACGGCGTACGTCTTGGCGACGTGCGTCGCATCGTAGATCCCGCCGAACGCGACCGCGTGGTGCGCGCTCGTGTTGACGTAGTCGAGGTTCCCGCCCACGTCGATCGCGGTGCGGTCGCCGTTGAGCGAGAACGCGCACGAACGGTTGCTGTAGCTGCCGCTACCGACGGGATTCGTGACGACGCCGTTCACGACCGGACCGCTCGACGCCAGCGCGGTCGCGCAGTCGTCCGGCGCGCCGGGATTCTGCGCCATCCCGTAGACGAAGTCGTTCGCCGGGTCACCGAAGTCGCGGATCCGCGAGCGCTTGTACGACGGCCCGAACGAGAGCGAGCCGTGATCGCCGATCGGGTGCCGGAACTGCACCGCCGTGAACAGATCGTCCTGGATCTCGTTATCGTCCGTCTTGGCGGGTTGGCCGCCCGCGACGTCGTTCGGGATCTGGTAGGTCTGGAACGAGCGGCTCACCGTGAGGTTGAGGAAGTTCGGCCCGGTCGGCAGCGTGTACCGCAGGAACTGGTTCGCGTTGCTGAACGCGTTGTGCGGCGAGTCGAAGTTCGGCGGGTCGAGGCCGCGGTTGCCGCGCTGATCGCGCAGCGCGACGACCAGTGCGCCGCGGCCCAGGTTCGTGTGGTAGCCGAGCGTCGAGTCCATGCCGGCGTACGAGCCCGCGCTGATGTCTCCGAACGCGCCGGGCGCCCCGGTTCCGGTGCGGGTGTTGATGTTGATGACCGAGGCGAACCGCTCGCCGTACTGCGCGGGGTACGCGCCTTGCAGCGCTTCGACGAACTCGATGTCGTTCGAGTCGAACTCGCTGCCGACGATGCGGTTGAGCTCCTGCGGGATCTGCACCCCGTCGACGATGTAGTTGATGTCGCCGTGGTCGCCGTTGATGTGCACGACCCCGTTCGCGCCGCGTGCCGCGCCGGGGAGCTGGATCAGCATGTTCGGCAGGCTGCCGCTGGACGGCGAGCGCGCGAGCGCCTCGGCGTTGAGGCTCAGGTCGGTCCCCGAGCCGCGCACCGGCGGGCGCGAGGTGACCGAGGTGCGCCCGATCTCGCGCAGCTGCGAGAGCGCGAACATCAGGTTCGCGCCGGCGCCCGTGCCGGTGACGTCGACGCGGAGCGCCGCGCGCCCCTGCGGCGCGGTAACGGTGACGTCGTACGTCCCGGTCGGCACCGCGGCGATGGTGAAGCGGCCCAGCGCGTTCGTGCGCGCGTGGAGGGTGAGGTTGGAGCCGACGGCGGTGACGTCGGCGCCGTTGACGGGTTGGCCGGCGGCCGTGACGGTGCCGGAGAGGACGGACGTGCTCGCTTGCGCGAGCGCGGCGCTCGTGCTGGCGAGCACGATCGCGAGGGCGAGGGCGAGCGCACGGAGCGGCCCGCCGCGAAAATGACGGCTGAACATGATTCCCTTCGCAACTGTGACGTGATTGGAGCCGCGCAAGGGGCGCGGCGGACGGTCAGAGCGCGAAGGCCGGCGGGGGACGGTTCGGGACGAAAAGCCGGTAGGGAACCGTGGCGCGCGCCGGGCGCGGGGCGCGGCGGCGCAGGGTCGCGCGCGGCGGTGCCGGCGCGATCGAGGCGAGGAGGGCGACGAGCAGCGCGACGACCCGGTCGCGGGTCGCGCGGAAGACGAACGCCGAGGAGAGCAGCGCGACCAGCCCGCAGACGAGCGCGGTGACGAGCCGCTCGGGCTCGAGCGAGACCCCTTCCGGGGCGAAGAGCAGCGCCGCGATCCCGGCCTGGACGGCGAGCCCGAAGAGCGCGACCCGCGGCGTCACGGGCCCGAGCGCGGCCCGCACGAGGGCAAGACGCCGACGGCGCTCGCGGGCCGGGCCGACGAGCCCCAGCGGGACGGCGACCGCGGCGAGCAGCCCGAACGCGGCCGCCAGCATGATCACGTGCGCCGGCGAGTCCCAGACGAAAGCCCGGGCGCCGGCCGCGTGGACCACGCCGTGCACCAAAACGGCCGAGGAGAACGTCAGCGCGGCCCAGAGGCCGAACGCCGCGCGACGCCGGGGGAACATGGTCCTCATTCTTTCGGACGTTCCTGGGACCGCCCTTCGGGACGAGTGCCTAGTCGCTGTCCGCAACCGGCGCAGAGAGAGGGCGGGTCGCAGCCGCAGGTCCCGCCCGGCCCGGTCCGAAGCATCGTCCCCCCTCCCCGCCACGCGCTAGAAGAGAGCCATGCACACCCCGTCCGCCTTCGAGTCCGCCGACACCGTGAACCGGGTCGTCGCGCTGCTGCTCCGGTTTCCGGAGCTCCACAGCGTCCGCTCGAACCCGGCCGATGCAACCCTGACGCTCTCGTTCGCGGTGCGCGAGCGGCTCGACCGCGCGAAGACGCGCGAGCTCGCCGACCACGTCGGCGAGCACGTGCGTGCGCTGCTCGACCTGCGCGGTGAGCAGCCGGGGAAGATCGCGGTGAGCTGCGACCGCGACGCCGCGGTGACGTTCGTCCACGTCACGCGCGACGCGGAGTCGTTCGCGCGCGAGGAGCTCGAGCTGCTGGTCGCGCTGTTCGGCGCGCGCTACGGCGCGCGGCTGGTCCGCGACGGCGGCGACGCGGCGGACGACGATCAAGCGCCGCGCGACGAGGACGTCGACGTCGCGCTCGACGCGCTGCGTGACCCCTCGGCGCGCCAGCGGCTGGTGGGGTTCCGGGAAGAGCAGCGCGTGCTGGTCTACTTCGTGCACGCCCGCAAACGCGCGAAAGCCAGGGCCCGATCCTAACGCCGAGCACCGTCACCATCCTGGTCGTCGGCGACGTCATGGGTTCGCCGGGCCGAGAAGTCCTCAAGACGCACCTCGCCCTCGCGCGCGAGCAGCACCACGCCGACGCGGTGATCGCCAACGGCGAGAACGCCGCGGGCGGCTTCGGGCTGACCGTGCAGACCGCCGACGAGATGTTCGCCGCCGGCGTCGACTTCATCACCAGCGGCAACCACATCTGGGACAAGCGCGAGTTCCGGCCGGTCCTGGACGAGCACGACCGCATCCTGCGCCCGGCGAACTATCCGCCGAACCTTCCCGGCC
>DATHLN010000227.1:0-5362 GCA_035488115.1 Candidatus Limnocylindrales bacterium
CCGGCTACATCGACAACCTCGCGAAGCCGCACGCCGCGGCGGTGCAGCGCGACGCGCGCATCGCGCAGGCGCAGGCGGATCAAGAAGCGACGCAGCGCGAGCAAGAAGCGGCGGCGCTCAAGGGGCTCGCGCAGCGCGACAGCAAGATCAAGCAGGCCGGCTATCAGGCCGAAGTCGATCAGGCCGCCGCGCAGGCGAAACAGGCGGGACCGCTCGCCGACGCGGTCGCGCGCCAGAAGGTCGTCGCCGAAGAGACGAAGATCGTCGAGCTCGACGCGCACAAGAAAGAGCAGGAGCTGCTCGTGACCGTGCGCCGTCCCGCCGATGCGGCCGCGTACGAGAAGACGACGCTCGCCTCCGCGCAGCGTGACGCCGACATCGCCGCCGCCGAGGCACGCGCGAAACAGATCGAGCTGCAGGCGCAGGCCGACGCGACGCGCGTGAAGCTCGCCGCCGACGCCGACTCGCAGAAGACGAAGATGCTCGGTGAGGCCGAAGGCGCGGCGATCCGCGCGCGCGGTACGGCTGAAGGCGACGCGATCAACGCGCGCGGTCTCGCCGAAGCGGCCGCGATCAAGGCGCGCGCCGAGGCGCTCGCGCAGAACCAGGAAGCGGTCATCGCGCAGCAGCTGGCCGAGCACTGGCCGGCGATCGTCGAGGCGGGCTCGAAGGCGTTCAACAACATCGATCAGATGATCGTGATGAACGGCGCCGACGGCGTCTCGGAGATGCTCGCGAAGGTCGTCACGCAGGGCGTCGCCGGTATGCAGATGGCGCGCAACCTGCTCGCGCGCGGTCACGCGGGAACCGGCGGGACGCCGCCCGCCGCCAACGGCAGCGGCGCGCTCGTCCAGCCGGCCCAGCCGGCACCGGCCGCCGAGACCAAGTGAGTCTCTGGACGCGTATCGTCCGGCTGCTGCAAGGCGAGGCGCGCTCGCAGATCGCGCGCCTCGACGACCCTTCGGCGTCGGTCGACGCCGCGTACCGCACGCAGCT
The DNA here is from genome assembly GCA_035488115.1 of Candidatus Limnocylindrales bacterium. Classification (GTDB taxonomy): domain Bacteria; phylum Vulcanimicrobiota; class Vulcanimicrobiia; order Vulcanimicrobiales; family Vulcanimicrobiaceae; genus Vulcanimicrobium. The sequence goes on from DATHLN010000227.1 coordinate 997, forward strand.
CGAGGTCGTCGACGAGGTTCGCCGCAACCTCGTCGATCTGCTCACCGCGCGCAAGCGCTTGGAGATGCAGCTCGGCGCGTACGAGCGCAGCGGGACGCAGCCCGAAGCGGTCGAGGCGTTCCGCGCGGAGATCGAGGAATTGCGCGGGCGCGAGGACGCGCTCGCCGCCGCGGCCGACGAGCTGCGCCGCCGCGCCGACGCGCTGCGCGCCGAGCGCGATCTCACGCGCGCGCGGGTCGCGGCGGCGAAAGCGGGGATCGCCGCGCACGGCGCGATCGCCGGCGTGAGCACGGAGCACGCGGAGATCCGGACGCTCCTCGACGACGCGCGCGAGCGTACGATCTCGCTGCAGGCGCGCGCCGCCGCGCTCGCGGAGCTCGTCGACCGCGACGCCTCATCGGCCGCCGCGCCGCCGCCGAAGCCGACAGTGAAGGCGACGATCGAGCGCGACGAGCTTCCGCCCTCGCACTAGCGTCAGCGCGACCTACGCGATCTCCGGCTGATCGGCTCCGTCGTCGCGGTCTTTCCAGATCGCCGCGACGATCGCGACCGCGATCGCCGTCCCGATCAGCGGCGCGACGACGTAGATCCACCACTCCCCGAAACCCCCCGCGACGATCGCGGGCCCGAGCGTGCGAGCGGGGTTCATCGAACCGCTCGAGATCCTGCCGCCGATCCAGCGGTCGATCACCGTCGTCGCCCCGTTCGCGATCGCGGCTTCCGGGCCGATGAAGCGCGCCTCGTGCGCGGTCGAGAGCGCGACGACGATCAAGATCGCGGTGAGCACGATCTCGAGCCAGAACGCCGGCCACGCACCGAGCTGCATCTCGGGCAGCATCGAGGCGCTCGGCGGGTGAAAAATCGCGACCATGATCCCGCCCGCCGCGATCGCGCCGAGGAACTGCATCGCGACGTAGCCGGGGACATGCCGCCAGCCGAAATCGCCGCGCAGCGCGAACGCGAGCGTCGTGCACGGGTTGGTGTGCGCGCCCGAGACGTACCGGAACGAGTAGATCACGACCATCGTCGCGACGCCCGTCGCCGACGTCTCGACCACGTAGCCGAGCTTGATCCCGAGTCCGCGCGCGAGCACGGCCGGCGCGACCGTCCCGAGCGTGACGATGATCGTTCCCACGAACTCCGCGAGCAGCGCCGCAAAGTTTCCGCGCGGCTCGCGCTTCTCTTCGTCCTTTTTCTTCGTCATCGTCAGAAGAAGGGGTTGTGTGCCTTCTCTTCCCCGATCGTCGTCGGCGGGCCGTGACCCGGCATGACGACCGTGTCGTCGGCGAGCGCGAAGAGCTTGAAGCGCACGCTCGCGAGCAGGTCGTCGTACGTCGAGATGTCGGCGAAGATCCCGCCGACAGAGCCCGCGAAGAGCGTGTCGCCGCTGAACACGGTCGAGCGGAAGAGGAAGCACGACGAGCCGTCGGTGTGGCCCGGCGTGTGGAGCAGGCGGATCGCGGCGTCATCCCCGAACGGGAGCTCGTCGCCGTCGCCGATCGGGATCGCGCGCTTCGCGAGACCACCGATCGCCTGCGAGTCGGCCCTGTGCATCACGATCTCGGCGGTCGGGAACGCGCGCGCGACGTCGGCGGTCGCATCGCAATGATCGGCGTGCTTGTGCGTGATGAGGATGTAGCGCAGCGCGTACGGACCTTCGTTCACCGCGTCGAGCAAGGTCTTCGGCAAGCCGGCCGGATCGACGATCGCCGCCGTCTTGCCGTCCTCGAGGAAGAACAGGTAACCGTTCGACGGATGCGGATCGTGCGGATGATGCCGCACGTCGGGCGGCAGCTCGGCGCCCGGATACCACCGGCGCGCGCAGGTGTCGGCGAACTTCCCCGGATCGAGCCGCAACGCCGTCGCGAGCGCGCGCGCTTGGTCTTCGCTCGGGACGCCGTCGCCTTTCACCCACGCGGCGATAGCGCCGCCGTCGATCCCGGTGCGGCGCCCGAGTTCCGGCGCATCGAGCCGGACGCCGCGCATCGCCTTGCGCAGCACGTCGCCGGGATCGTCCTCGAGGCCGATCCGCGGCCAACCGGCCGTCGCGCTCACCAGAGCGTCCCCTCGCCGACCAGGATGTACAGGATCGGGCCGATCCCCCAGAACAGCCCGACGATCGCCCAAATGATCTTCTGCGGCGTCGTCAGATCGGGCCGTCCGGCGAGGTTGATCCACATCAGCACGACGGCGACCGGGTGGAGGATGACCGAGATCAGGATCTCGAGGACGAGCTTCATTGGGCCGGGCTTCGCGGCGAACCGGACGCAACCCGGCCGGGGTTGAAGAGGGCGAAATGCCCGCCCCCAACCATGCCAAGGTCGTCATCATCGGCTCCGGACCGGCCGGCCTGACGGCCGCCGTCTACGCCGCCCGCGCGAATCTCGCTCCGCTGGTGTTCGCCGGCCACATGTACGGCGGGCAGCTGATGCTCACCACCGAGGTCGAGAACTATCCGGGATTCCCCGACGGGATCATGGGGCCGGAGCTGATGGAGGCGTTCCGCGCGCAGGCCGAGCGGTTCGGCTCGGTGATCCACAACGTCGACGTCACCGAGGTGGACTTCTCCAAGCAGCCGTTCGTCGTCCGCACCGCGGAGAACGAGTACACCGCCGACAGCGTCATCGTAGCGACCGGCGCGAGCGCGCGCTGGCTGAACATCCCCGGCGAGGCGCGGCTGCGCGGCCGCGGCGTCTCGACCTGCGCGACCTGCGACGGCGCGTTCTTCCGCGAGAAGCACATCGTCGTCGTCGGCGGCGGCGACTCGGCGATGGAAGAGGCGCTCTTCCTAACCCGCTTCGGCCGCAAGGTGACGGTGATCCACCGCCGTGACGCGCTGCGTGCCTCGAAGATCATGGCCGACCGCGCGCTGCGCCACGAGAAGATCGCGTTCGTCTGGAACACCGCCGTCGAAGAGGTCCTCGGCGAGGACGCGACCGCCGCGCTGAAACTCAAGAACCTCGTCACCGGCGAAGAGTCGGTGCTGGACGCCGATGCGCTCTTCATCGCTATCGGGCACGATCCGAACACCGCGATCTTCCGCGGCCAGCTCGAGCTCGACGCCGCCGGCTACATCGTGAACGAGGACGGCGTGCGGACGAACGTCGAGGGCGTCTTCGTCGCCGGCGACGTGTACGACATCCGCTACAAGCAGGCCGTCACGGCGGCCGGCATGGGCTGCAAAGCCGCGATCGACGTCGAGAAGTACCTGGAGTCGCTGGAGGCGCACGAGAAAGCCGCGGTCCCGGTCGGATGACGGCGATCAAGAACTATCCCCATGCGATCGACATCTTCCGCCGGATGGACGGGCTCGACGCGCTGGCGATGATGCAGCGCGGCGAGGTGCCGACCACCAACATCACCCGCTGGATGAACTTCTCGCTCGAAACCGTCGAGCGCGGCCACGTCATCTTCGGGATGCAGCCGCACGAGGATCTCTACAACCTGATCGGCTCGGTGCACGGCGGAATCATCACGACGCTGATGGACAACGCGCTCGGGTGCTCGGTGCAGTCGCTGCTCCCGGCCGGCCGCGTCGCGACGACGATGGACCTGCACACCCGCTTCCACCGCCCGGTCACCGCCGCGACCGGCAAGGTCTTTGCCGACGCACGCGTGGTGCACGCCGGACGCCGTACCGCGACGTCCGAAGCGCACCTGGTCGACGCGAACGGAACCGTCTACGCGACGGGCAGCTCGACGCTGATGATCCTCGAGGACCGGCCGGCGTAGGAGCTCTCGTCACCCGCCTTGCGACGTGCTGCGCAGGCGGCCGCGGAAGAACACCGTGACGTGCGGGTTCTGAGGATCCTCGCGGCCGTTGACGTCGACGGCGACCACGCGGTTCGGGTCGACGTTGTGATGCTGCAGGTACTCGGTCAGCGACTGCTGGTCTTCGCTGCTGCCGTTGCGCCGGTCGGTGTCGGCGACCGTCGCCTTGTCGAGCGCAGCCCGCAACGCGGCTCGGCGCGCGGCACCGTATGTGCCGTTCATCGTGCGCTGCTGCGCGGCGCTGAGGCGCATTCCGTCGACCGGAACGAGCGTGATGTCGTTCACCGAGATCTGATTCGGCAGCGTCGCGAGCGTCCGCGTCTCACGGTCGATGTTCCGCACCGCGTACTGCAGGATCGCCACCTGCTGGTTTCCGTTCATGACCGTCTGCGCCGGCGCGGCGACCGGCACGGCGAACGCGATCGCGGCAAGGAACGCCATGCCTGCTGTTCTCATCGTCATGGCCGGAGTCTACCCGCGCCGGCTGCGTTCTACGGCTGCGACGGATCCTGCTTCGGCGGCGCGCTCCACGACGTGCCGTCGGCGAAATCCACGCGGCGCACGCTGCACGTCGCCTTGGTGAACGGGACGTCGT
>DATHLN010000228.1:0-13983 GCA_035488115.1 Candidatus Limnocylindrales bacterium
GCGAGCGCACGTCGGGCTTCACGACCAGCCGGTCGACGACGACCTCGACGGTGTGCTTGCGCTTCTTGTCGAGCTCGATCTTCTCGCGCAGCTCGCGGATCATGCCGTCGACGCGAACGCGCGCGAAACCCTCCTTGCCGATCTCCTCGAAGAGCTTGGTGTACTCGCCCTTGCGCCCGCGGATCACCGGCGCCAGCAGCTGGATGCGCGTCCCTTCGGGGAACTCGAGAATCTGGTCGACGATCTGCTCGGCGGTCTGCGAGCTGATTTGACGCCCGCATTCATAGCAGTGCGGGACGCCGATCCGCGCGTAGAGCAGGCGCAAATAATCGTAGATCTCGGTGACGGTGCCGACCGTCGAGCGGGGATTGCGCGAGGTCGACTTCTGGTCGATCGAGATCGCCGGCGAGAGGCCCTCGATGTAGTCGACGTCGGGCTTCTCCATCTGCCCGAGGAACTGCCGGGCGTAGGAGGAGAGCGACTCGACGTAGCGGCGCTGTCCCTCGGCGTAGATCGTGTCGAAAGCGAGCGAGGACTTGCCCGAGCCGGAGAGGCCCGTCACGACGATGAGCTTGTTCCGAGGGAGCGTCAGGTCGATGTTCTTGAGGTTGTGCTCGCGCGCGCCCTTGATGACGATGGCGTCGAGGGCGTGCGTGGTCCCGTCCGGCATACCCGCTCCACAACCGAGGTCGGGGTCCGAACAGTTCCAGTCCTTCGCTTCACGACCCCGAGCGCGTCGACTCGGCGAGCCCCACGATGATCGCGGCGATGAAGAACAGTACGACCCCGGCGATCAGCACGATGACCCCGGCCTTGGCCCAGGCCGTTCGCACCGCGGCGAACTGCTCGTAGCTCTGCAACGGCCGGTTCGTTGCCATCAAGCGGTTGCCGTTGATCCCGAGATAGATCGCGAACCCGAGCATCCCGAACGAGGCGAAGACGTTGAGGACCGGGACGAACAGGGAGACGATGAGGGCGCCGGTGATGATCTTCACCGTCGAATCGGCGTTCCACCACGGCCACAACCACCACAGCAGGAACGGCCCCCAGCTCCATTTCCCGAGTTCCGGCTCCGGGACGGCGATGCCCGGCGCCTGCGAGACGTGCCCCCAAGCGTGGTGCGCGACGTGCGGTGGGACCATCGCCGCGACGCCGGGCGGCGCGATCGCGATCCTCGGCGCGACGTACGGCCGCGGCTGCATCACCGGCTGGGGCTGCGGCTGCGCCACGGGCGGCGGCTGCGGTTGCGCGACCGGCTGCGGCTCGGGCTCGGCGACGAACCGGTCGAGCGCCTTGCGCAGCCGCGTCATGTGGGCCTGGTAGTCGATCCCGGAGTCGACGCGGCAGGCGTTGCGATAGGAAAAGCGCTCGATCTCCGTTGGGAGGTCGCCGGGGCTCGGCATCTCGGCGCCGTCGACGAGCACCGGGATCATCGGGAGCCGCAGCCTCATCGCGCTCTCGATCTCGATCCGGACCGGGTCGGTCGGATCCATGATGCGCGTCTTCCCGTCGTCGCGGTGGCCGAGCCACGACCGCCCGATGATGACGAGCAGTACCTTGGCGCTGCCGAGCGCGCCGTCGATCTCTTCGCTGAAGTCCATCCCCAACGGGATCGCGTCGATGTCCATGAAGACGTCGTCCGCGCCGTAGTGGCGGCTGAGATCGTCGAAGATGCGGCCGGCCATGGCCGCCGAGTCCGCACGACGATATGAGAGCGCGATCTTCCTCATGGGCGGCACCTCGCCTCGGATTCGTTCTCGGGCACCGCTTGGGTCTCCCTTCGGAACGACATTCATTCGGCGCGTGACGCTTCCAGCGTCAACTTTCGCACGAGCCGCCGGGAGGCGGGCCCTGCCGCGTGCAAGGTGCGCCGACGGTGAACAGTACCGCGTTGAACTGCTCGTCGTGCAACGCGCCCCTCACGCCGGGCGCGCTGCGCTGCGACTACTGCGGCAACGCGACCCCGGCCGGCATCGCGGCCGCCCGGCAGCGGGTCGCGCCCGTCCCGCCGCCACGCCCCATCGCCCCGTCACCCGAGCCGTACGCGTACGTTGCCTCGGTGCGTGGCCCGGTCGAGCTGAGGACGTTCCTCCCGGCGATCGCGCGCTGCTTCGCGAAGTACGTCGGCTTCGGCGGGCGCGCATCGCTCGCGGAGTACTGGTGGTGGGTCGTCCTCCAGATCGCCGCGTTCTTCGGGACGGCGCTGCTCGCCGCGGCGACGCCGAAGAGCGACATCTCGGGCGACGTCTACCTCTGGTGGATGCTGCTGACGTTCCTCCCCGGCTGGGCGGTGACGGTCCGCCGGTTGCATGACGTCCGGCGGAGCGGCTGGAATGCGCTCTGGTCGCTCACCGGGATCGGCACGCTGGTCGTGCTGTACTGGATGTCGCTGCCGTCGGACGCCGCGCCGAACAACCGCTGGGGTCCGCCGGACCCGATCTGATCCGACTCTTCTCGAGGTAACACCGTGGCGGTCATCGATCTCGTCAAGTACGACGGCAACCCCAACATCTTCGCGTGGAAGTATCCCTCGGAGCAGCTCTCGACGTGGACGCAGCTCATCGTCAACGAGTCGCAAGAGGCGTTCCTCGTGAAAGGCGGCGTGTACGAAGGGCCGCTGCAAGCCGGCCGCCACACGCTCTCGACCGAGAACATCCCCGTCCTTTCCGGACTGATGGGGATTCCGTTCGGCGGGCGGACGCCGTTCAGCGCGGAGGTGTGGTACGTCAACCTCGTCGCGAACCTCGACATCCGCTGGGGGACGCCCGACCCGATCCAGCTGCAGGATCCGAAATACCAGCTCATGCTCCCGGTGCGCGCGTTCGGCCAGTACGGCGTGCGCATCAGCGACTCGAAGAAGTTCCTGAACCGGCTGGTCGGGACGCTGCCGCAATTCGACGCGGCGACGCTCGCCGAGTACTTCCGCGGGATCTTCATCACACGCATCAAGACCGAGATCGCGAACGCGATCATCAAGAACGGCCAATCGGTGCTCGAGGTCACGACGCAGCTCGACACGCTCTCCGCGATGCTGCGCGACGCACTGACCGCGGACATCGAGGCGTACGGCGTACGCTTGTCCCAGTTCAACGTCAACTCGATCAGCGTCCCCGACGACGATCCCGCGGTGCGGACGCTCAAGTCCGCGCTCGCGAAACGCGCGGAGATGAGCATCGTCGGTTTCAACTACCAGCAAGAGCGCAGCTTCGACGTGATGCAGCAGGCCGCCGGAAACGAGGGGACCGCCGGGACCGTCCTGGGCGCCGGCCTGGGGACGGGGATCGGGCTCGGCGTCGGCGTCCCGATCGGGCAGGGGATGGGCCAGATCGCGGGCGCGATGCAGTTCGCCCCGCCGCCGCCCGGCGCGCCGCCGCCACCGCCGGTGGGCGCCGCCGGTCCACCTGGGCCGCCACAGCCGCCACCGCAAGCAGCGCCGCCGCAAACGCCGCCCGCGCCTGCGCAGCCGGCGCCTGCGCAGGAGGTGTCGGAGCCGCAGGCCGCCGCGCCGCCGAAGCCGGCGGGGTCCGCGATGTCGCCGGCCGAGCGGATCCAGGCGCTGCGCGATCTCGGCGAGCTGAAGACGCAGGGGATCCTGACCGAGGCCGAGTTCGAGGCCGAGAAGGCGCGCATCCTGAGCTCGTGAGGGACGAACGATGACAACGACGCAGGCCTGGGTCCGGATCGCCGGCGCGCTCGCCGGCCTGACGGTCGTCGCGATCGCGCTGATCAACGGGATGACGCGCTGGGACGCCGCGTCGGTCGTCTCGCTGTGGTTGCTCGCGATCGCGGTCGCGTACGTGTTCTGGGCGCCGACGCTGGCCCGCGCGTCCGCGAACGGCGACGCGGTTCGCATGGGACTCGCCGGCCCGCTCTTCGTGCAGGCCGCGATTCTGCTGGGCCTGTCCGCGTTCGCGCTGCTCATCGCGCGCGGCGACGGCTCGCGCACGACAGTCTGGATCATCGACGTGCTCTACGTCGCGGTGCTGCTCGTCGGCGCGGCGCTGCTGATGGCATCCGCCCCGATCATCGAAGCCGCGGCAACGCCGCGCCGCCCAGCCGAACCCGCCGCCCCGCGCGACGAGAACTGGTAGGCGCGCTACCGCGGCAGCGGCAGCGGAAGCACCGCAAGCACCTCGCCGATCGACGCGATGACGGCATCGGGCTGGGGGCCGCCGTCGGGGATCGGGATCGCGTGCACGTCGAGCAGCACGGTGAACAGCCCGGCTTCGTGCGCGCCGACGACATCGCGGTAGTAGCGGTCGCCGACCATCGCGCTGCGCGAGGGCTCGCTGCCGAGCTCGCGGCAGGCGTGGCGGAACAGCTCGGGATCGGGCTTCACCATCCCGACCTCGTCGGCGATGAAGAACGCGTCCATCCGCTCGCGCAAGCCGAGCCGGTCGATCTTGTCGTGATGCGTCGCGGCGAAGCCGTTCGTGACGAGGCCCAGCTTGCAGCCGCGCGCGCGCAGCGCGGTCAGCACGTCGAGCGAGCCCGCCGAAAGCGCGAGCCCTTCGCTGCGCGCGCGGTTGTAGACGTCCGCCGCGCGCTGCGCGAGCCCGAGATCGTCGACCCCGATGCGGCGCAGCGCGGCGTCCCACATCCGCACGCGCTCCGCCGCGATCTCGCGGTCGAGGTGCTCGGCGCTCAGCGACGACCAGAACACCGAGACCTCGCCCTCGTACGCGTCGACGAGCGCTTGCGGCTCGACCGCGGGCCGTTCCCGTGCGACCATGTCGGCGGCGGCACGCGCCGCGGTCAGATATGCGGTCGTGTCGTCGTGCAGCGTGTCGTCGAGGTCGAACAGCACCGTGTCGACCACGCGCACCGCCATCAGAAGCGCACCAGGAACGAGCGCAGCGCGTACGGGCCCAGGTCGAAGACGAGCTCTTCCTCGACGATCTGCGCGTCGCCGGGGACCGGGCGCTCGGCCGCGTCGACGGCGATCGCCGTGCGCATGCGGCCGCCGCAACGCACGGCGGCGCGGCGGCGCTCGCCGTCGCACTCGCGCACGCGGACGATCACGCCGCTCGCGTCGTCGGAAGGATACGTCGCGACGATCAGCACCGACTGATCCTCGCAGGTGAACAACCGCACGTCCTGCTCGGGCGTGACGTACGACAGCCAGGCGTGCTCGAGCGCGGAGACCGACGCGCCGCAGGTCGGGACGAACGCGTACTCGAGCCGCTGCTCGCCGCGGTCCGCCATCGGGTCGGGCCAGCGCGGCGCGCGCAGCAGCGAGGTGCCGAGCCGCACGCCGCCGCCCTCGAGCCCGGCGGCGCTCCAGCCGTAGAGATCCGGCGCGAAGACCGCCAGCCCGTGCTCGCCGTCGGTCAGGTGCGCCCAGCGCTGTCCCGGCACCTCGAACTTCGCGCGCTCGGCATCGGTGCTCGGATACGCGGTGCGCACCAGCGTCCCGTGCTGCTGGCCGTAGCGGACGTCGCGCGCGCGCAGCGCGACGCGGTGCTCGGCGCGCAGCAGGACGTGGTTCTCGTGCCACGCGGCGCCGATCTCGACCCGCAGCCACGGCTCGTCCTCGAGCAGCGCGATCCGCATCGTCAGCCGCGACGCGCGGCCGGCGGTGAAGCGCACGTTCAGCGTGTCCTCGTCCACGTCCGCGCCCTGTGGACGCACGCGCACCTGCTTGCGCGTGTAACCGCGGTCGACGTTCCAGGCGTCCCATTTCTTCGGGTTGTCGGCGTACGCGACGAGGCCGTTCGCGACCGCGACGAGATTCGGTCCCTCCGCGCCGCTGAGCTCGACGATCGTGCCGTCGTCGCGGACGCGCGCGCGCAGGTACGCGTTCTCGAACGACCACGCCTCGCCGTCGCGAACCGGCGCGAGCGCGCGCGGCGGGATCAGCCGCAGATCGCTGCGCGGCAGCACCGAGCTCGCCGAGTCGCGAACCCGCGCGGCGATCGCGAGCGCGCGGTCGTACCCGGCGTGCAGGTCCGTGTAGACGGCGCCGATCGACGTCCCGGTGATCGCATCGTGGAACTGCCCGCGCAGCACGATCTTCCACGCGCTGCGCAAATCGTCGGCGAGCGCGCGGCAGACCGTCGCCGGCGCGCGCACCGCGACGCACCACGCGGCGAGCTCCTCGGCGCGCCCGAGCGCCCGCTCCAGCTCGGCGTTGCGCGCCTTCACGTCGTGATGGGTCGTGTACGTGCCGCGGTGCTCTTCGAGATAGAGCTCGCCGCGGTGGACGGGCAGTGCGCCGCGGGCGACCTCGTTCGCGAACCAATCGTCGACGCGCGTCCAGCCGCGGGAGCCCGCGCCGACGCGAGCGAGATCGTCGTCGGCCGGGCCGCCGCCGCCGTCGCCGTAGCCCACGACCAGCAGCTCGTCACGCTCGCGCGCGGTCGCGACGCGCTTGCCCGTGAGCGGGCCGTCGTAACCGTCGAGCATCGCGGCGACCAGCGACGACCCGTCGTCGGCGGTCCAGCGGAAACGCGGGTACGGCCAGCGCGTCGTCTCGTTCCACTGCAGCTTCGTCGCGGCGAAGTACGGGACGCCGGCGTGCACGGCGAGCGTCGGGAACGTCGACGGAAACCCGAATGTGTCGGGGAGCCAGGCGACGTTCGGCTCGACGCCCACGTTCTCGCGCATCCAGCGGATCGCGTGCGCGAACTGGCGCAGCACCGACTCGCCGCTCGGCGCGTGCAGGTCCGGCTCGACCCACAGCGCCGCGACGCTCGCGTCCCACCTCGTCCCGGCGCGCGCGCGGACGCGCTGCGCGAGCTCGGCGTCGCTCGCGAACACCCACGCGTAGAGCTGCGGCTGGCTCTGCGCGAAGACGTACGACGGATCGGTCTCCAGCTCGCGCAGCGCCGTCGCGAAGGTGCGCATCGCTTTGCGGCGCGTCGCCTCGAACGTCCACAGCCACGCGACGTCGAGGTGCGCGTGACCGACCAGCGGCACGTCGATCGGCTCGCCCCCGCGCGCGTCCCCGCGCATCTCGACGTCGAGCTGCAGCGAAGGCCGCTGCGCGGCTCGAAACAGCATCCACCGCCACGCGATCCCGTCGCCGGCGGGGAGCCCGGCGGTCGGCAGCGAGCGGCGCTCGACCTCGAGCGTCAGCTCGTGCTCGCCGGGGAGCGGCGGCAGATCGATCGCGGTGTGCTTCGCGTCGAACGCGCCGCGGACCGCGCCGTCGACGCGCAGCAGCGCGCCGGTGCGCGTCGCGTAGCGCAGCCGCAGCGGGCCGTCGGGGAACGCCGCGCGCGCGAAGAGCGTCACCGTCGCCTCGTCGGCGCCGCGCCGGTCGAGGCGGATCCGCATCAGAGCGTCGCGCTGACGCGGTCGTTGGCGCTGGTGCAGTTCGCTCGCGGTGCGTCCTTCGAGTCGAGCACGTAGCGGAACTCGACCGTGAACGGGCCTCGCCGCGCCTGGTGCGGCAGCTGCACCCGGAACGCCGCGAGATACGATTGGTTCGCGCCGAGCGCGGGGATCGGCTGCGTTCCGATCCGCGCGCCGTCGCGGACCAGCTCGAGGTGCTGCTTCGTCCCCTCGGGCTGGCTCGCGGTTCCGCGGTTCTTCACCGCGGCGGAGACGACGTAGTTGTCTTTCGTCCGGTCGTTGGCGCGCACGACCTTCAGCCGCGGGTTCGCGACCAGCAGATCCGACGGGCACGGTGTGGGCGAGGCAGATGCAAGCGCCGCGCCGAGGAGAAACGGCAGCATCGCTTAGCTCCTACCCGCCTCGCCTTCGAAGTAGTCGAGCTGGGGATTGTCGCGCACGAGCGTCCCCGTCTTCTCGACGACCAGCTTTTTGGAGTCGGGATAATGGCAGACGTCCCGCTCGTCGGCGTTCGCGACCATGAGCACGACGGCGTCCTCGTCGGCGTCGTTCCAGATGCGGTGCGCGCCGTCGGGGGAGGTCGGGAACGCGACCATGTCGCCGGCGCGCAGCGGGAAGGTTCCGCGCGGCGTGCGCAGCGTCGGCGTCCCCGTCATCACGACGAACAGCTCTTCCTCCGCCGTGTGCCAGTGATACGGGCAGTAGTGCTCGCCGCGCCGCATCCGTCCCACCGCGTACGCGAGCTTGCGCGAGCCGATGACACGCCCGGCCTCGCCCATCGCGGCGTCGAACGGTTTCGGATCGTCGGGGTAGCGGACGAACTCGAGCTCGTCGAGGTTCACGCGGTTCGCCAGCACGCCGTCGCGCGCGCCGACCGCCGCACCGATCGCCTCGTACGCGTTGCCGAAGATGCACGCTCCGTCGCCGACCAGCAGGTGCTCGACCTGTCGCATCCGCAGCGCGCGCAGCGAGAGCGCCGCGCGTGCGGGATCGGCGACCTTCGGCATGATCGTCAGCGCGCCGGCGGGCTTCCCCCACAGCGAGTCCCCGACGATCGCCGCCTTGCGCGCGCGGTCGTACAGCGCGATCTCGCCGTCGGTCTTCAAACCGTCGAAACCCAGCACGGTCCAGCCGCAGATCACGTCGCCCGGCTGCACGGTGCGGTCCGGCGCGCGCTGCAGCAGCGGACCGTCGAGCGCGCTCGCGATCACCGGTGCGCCGAGGCTCTGCGCGAGCTGCGCCGAGACGCGCTCGTGGTCACGGTTCGTCACGACGATCCCGGCGACGCCGCGCTCGCGCAGCTGGGCCAGCGTCTCCTCGTCCGCTTCGAGCGGGTCGACGACGAGATTGCCGTCCGGATGCTCGGCGAAGAAGCCGTTGAAGTCGAGGCCGCGGTCCGGCTGCCAGCGCGACCAAGACCATACTCCGGGGACGATGGTTTGCCGCATCCTCGCTTCTCCGCCGAGCGGGGCCACCAATCATCCCGAGTGACGCGGGTCGCGCGAGCCGCGTTCACGTCATGGGTACACCGGACCGGAGGAGAAACCGATGACCAAACGCCGCCTTGCTTGCCTCTCGCTCGCCGCAGCGCTCGCCACGACCGCGCTCCCGGCCGCGCCCGCGCTCGCCGACGGTGCGGCCAGCACCCGGAACATCATCCTGGGCGGCGCCGCCGCGGCGCTGCTGATCATCAACCACAACAAGAAAGTCCACGAGAAGTACGCCGAGTACGACCGCCGCCAAGCCTCGACGCAGGCCGAGGCGAACAACGCCGAGGTGGCCTACGAGTCGGAGCGGCAGGCGTACGCGCACGAAGCCGCGCTAGTCTCGTCCTACCAGCACGAGGTCGCGGTCCAGCACCAAGAGGTGCTGCGCCTGCGGCACCAGATCGCGATGTCGCAGCGCGCGCGCACGCAGAACGTCGCGCAAGCGCGCCCGGCGTTCCACCCGCTCGTCGCCGGCGCGCGGACGCCGAACGCTGCGCCGACGCGCATTGCGTCGGCCTCGAACACGTACGGCTGGGGAACCTTCTAAGCCCGTGCGCCTCCTCGTCGCGCACGCCGCGGTCGCGCTCGCGATCGCGGCGTGCGGGTGTGCGCGCACCGCGACGCCGCAGGATCTCGCCGACGCGACGACGCGCGCGGTGTACGCCGCCGACTACGACGGCACGACCGCGCACTTCGACGACGCGCTGAAGGCGCAGGTCACGCGCAGGTCGGTCGGCGATCTGTCGGACCGGATGCACGCGTACGGCTCGTACCGCGGGATCAAGGAAGTGAGCAGCGATCCGTCCGCCGGCCGCTATCAGTACGAGGCGTCGTTCGACAAGGGACCGATCGCAGTGCTGCTGCGCGTCGATCCCGACGGGAAGGTCGCGGCCTACCGCATCGGCACGGAACCGGCGTTCGGCACGGCGCGCTGACGCGCTAATCCGGTTCAAGACCGCGCGCCGCGGAACGGTTATCCTCGAACGTCAGGAGGGACCGTTCGGTGAGAGACGCTCTATTCGCGCTCGCGGCGCTCGCGTTGCTGAGTGCCGCTCCGGCACCCGCGCAACACGTCACGCTGCGCTTCGCCGCAACTGCCGGAGAAGTGCCGCTCGCGTGCGCGTCGCCGCTCGCCGGCGTCGGCGCGCGCAACTCGACGATCGTCGCCGAGGACGTGCGCTTCTACGTCTCGGACGTGCGGCTGGTCGGCGAGGACGGGCGTGAGACGCCGGTCGCGCTCGACGACGACCGCGCCTGGCAGAGCAACGGCGTCGCGCTGCTGAGCTGGTGCGCCGACGGGCGCGCCGACGTGCATGACACCATCGCGGGGAACGTCCCGCCCGGCAACTACCGCGGCCTGCGCTTCACCGTCGGGATCCCCGACCGCTTGAACCACGCCGACGCGACGATCGCGGACGCGCCGCTCAACGTGACCGGTATGTTCTGGAGCTGGCAGGACGGCTACAAGTTCTTGCGCGTCGATCTGCGCACGCTGGCCGTGAACGGCGCGCGCGCGACGAGCTGGCTCGTCCACCTCGGCAGCACGGCGTGCACCGGCGACGGCGCCGCGACGCGCTGCGCGCGTGCGAACCGTCCGTCGATCGCGCTGGGCGGGTTCGACTGGCGCAAGAACGTGATCGTCGCCGACTTGAAGCGGCTGCTGGCCTCGACGGACGTCGGATCGCACGCCCGGCAGGCGCCGATGGGCTGCATGATGGCGGCGCGCGACGAGTGCGGCGGCGTGGCGGCGGCGCTCGGGCTGCGCGCCGACGGCTCGGCCGTCGCGGCGCAGACCGTCTTCCGCGTGCGCTGACCGCCGTGCGCAGCCTGCTCGCGCTCGCTCTCGCGATCGTCGTGCTCACGTCCGCGCGCGCCGCGGCCGACGAGGGCTATCGCTGGGCGCTGCCCGTGGTGATGCCGCGGCCGGTGGTGCCGTCCGACAACCCGATGAGCGAGGCGAAGGCCGAGCTCGGACGGTATCTGTTCTACGACAAGCGGCTTTCGGCGAACGGATCGATCGCGTGCGCGACCTGTCACCAGCAGGCGCACGCGTTCTCCGACCCGCGCGTCGTCCCGGTCGGCGTGACCGGCGAGAAGCACCCGCGCCACGCGATGCGGCTGGCGAACGTCGCGTACATGCCGGTGCTGACCTGGGCGAACCCGACGATGCGCAGTCTCGAGAAGCAGGCGCTGGTGCCGATGTTCGGCGAGCACCCCGTCGAGATGGGGCTCGCGGGCCGCGAGAAGCAGATCCTGGCGACGCTGCGCGGCGACGCGCGCTATCCCGCGATGTTCGCCGCCGCGTTTCCCGGCGAGCGCGATCCGATCTCGCTCGGCGGGATCACCCGCGCGCTGGCGACGTTCGAGCGCGCGCTGATCTCGTTCGGCTCCCCGTACGACCGTTACCGGTACGGCGGCGAGCGCGACGCGATCTCAGCGGCGGCGAAGCGCGGTGAGGCGCTCTTCTTCGGCGAGCGGATCGACTGCGCGCACTGCCACGGCGGGATCAACTTCACCGACAACGTGATGCACGAGAAGCTGCGCGCGCCGGAGATCGCGTTCCACAACACCGCGCTCTACAACATCGGCGGGACCGGCGCGTACCCGCCGGACAACCGCGGCATCATGGAGCTCACCGAGCGCCCGGAGGACATGGGGAAGTTCCGCACGCCCTCGCTGCGCAACGTCGCGGCCGGCGGGCCGTTCATGCACGACGGCAGCATCGCAACGCTCGCCGGCGCGCTCGACCACTACGCCGCCGGCGGCCGCACGATCGCGAGCGGCCCGTACGCCGGCACCGGCGCGAGGAGCCCGCTCCGCGACACCCAGCTCGCACGCTTCACCCTCTCCGCCGCCGAGAAGCGCGATCTGCTCGCGTTCCTCGAGTCGCTCACCGACGAGACGTTCCTGCACGACCCTCGCTTCGGCGACCCGTTCGCGAAGTAACGTTCCCCCAGCCGCCGGTCTACGTCCCCTTCTCCGCGCCGAAGTAGTGGATGAACTTGATCAGGAACTGCGGCAGCGTGGAAAGCTGGCTCGCGTCGCCGTAGGCGAAGTAGAGCTCGTCGTGCGGGGTGCGGCGGTGGTAGGCGAACGAGACGTTCCACGCGCTGGTGAAGCCCGGCGGCCGCCCCAGCTCGAGCATCGGCTGCGTCCCGATGATGCGGCGGACGCCGACCGCGAACGACGAGTTGGGTCCGGTCGCATAACTGTACCCCAGGCGCTCCAGCCACTGGACGTTCGTCGCGCCGCCGTCCTCGTAGGCGCGCGTGTCGTCCGCTTCGAGCGCGAGCGTTCCGCGCGGGCCGGCGCGCATCGCCGAGCTGCGGGTCCACGAGTCGACGCGGCCGGGGCCGAAGCGCCCGGTGTTGTACGTGATCGACGTCGGCGTCGCCGAGGAGCCGTGAAAGCCGAAGCTGCCCGGGTTGTTCGCGGTACCGCTGTGCCATGTGATCCCAACGCCGTTCTGCGAGATCGGCGTCATCACGCCGTTGTCGAGCCGGACGTACGCCGATCCGATCCCGGCGTTGATGTCGATGCGGCTCTGCGTGAGCAGGTCGAACGCGAGGCTGTTGTCGGTCTGGTTGAATGCGCCGTCGTGGCCGTGATAGCGGTCCATGAACTCGCCGAACTGGATGCTGTTGATCCACGACTTCTTGTCGAAGAGCCAGATTTTGTCCGTGTAGAGCGCGTAGCCCGCGATGTCGGCGTGCTGCACGAATCCGTCGACCGGCTCGTAGTACGCGCCGACCTTCCGCGCCGAAGCCGCGAAGCCGAAGGTGTTCGTGTAGTAGTAGAGTCCGCCGTCGTAGCGCTGCGCCTGCGAGCCGTCGATCACATTGGTGCCGTGGTCGTTCCCGTAGTCGAAGTACGCGCTGACGTGCTTGTTGTCGTTCCACGAGACGCCGGCGGTATCGGTATGGTCGGTGAGCCCCGGGAAGTTCGCGGCGACCGTCTGCGCGGTGAAGGACCAGTGATTGTCCGGCGTGAGGTATCCGACCGCCGCCGCGCCGTCGTTCCGGCCGGTTCCGACGGCGTCGAAGCCGGCGAACGTGAAGCGTCCCTGCTTGCCCTCGAACGCGTAGCCGTCGCGGGGCGTCGGGATCGCGGGCGTGTAGAGCTGCGCGACGAACGGGCACGCATCGCAGCTGAAACGGTCGTAGAAGTTCGCGCCCTGCGTGAAGAACGGGCGGACCTCGCTGAACGAACGCTGGTACGCCGTCGGCGAGATCGTCTGCTGGTCGATCTCGACGTTCGAGAAGTCCGGATGAATCGTGCCGTACACCGACGACGTCGCCGTCACCGGGACCGAGAAGTCGCCGCCCATCCGCGACGTCGTCAGCCCCGAGGCGGACGAGCCGAAGCCGCCGAGTCCGTAGAGTGCGAAGCGCGGCTTGGGGCGCGCGGCGACGGCCTGGGCGAGGCCGTTCATCGCGCCGGCGTAGTTCACGTCGTCGCCGTTCGTCTGCGCGGGACCGTAGGTCCAGATCTGGCGCTCGCCGGTCGAGCGGATGATGCGGACGAACTGCACCTTCCAGCCGGCCCGGCCGCCGCTCCCGCGCATCACCTTGATCGGGATCTTCATCGTGACGACGAAGTCGTTGCCGCTCGCGGCGCCGTACGACGTCCAGGTCGGCGAATATGCCGTGTTCTCCGAGGAGTACTGGAAGTGCGTGCCGTTCGACGTCGCGGCGAACTGGTAGTAGAAACCGCTCGAGCCGTTCGGCCACAGATCGATCCACACTTCGTCGTCGGTCCCGTCGCCGACGTCGTTGGTGTGCTGCTGCGCGAGCAGCGTCTCGCGCTGCTTCACGTCGAACCGCACGTAGATGTTCGCGCCGTCGGTCGCGACGCGCGCGGTCGCCGGCTCCGAAGCCTGCTTCTGGTGCTGCACGTCCCACGGCAACGCGACGGCGGCGGCATCCTTCCACGCCGCGACGTCGGCCTTCGGATCGAGCGGCGGCGGCGACTGCACGGACGGAATCGTCAGCACGTTCGACGGCGTGGTGACGGCCTGCGCGGCCGCCTCGCGCGGCGCGATGAACCAAGCGCCCACGATGAGCGCGCTCAGGCACGTGAGACTCCGCAGCCGGTCGGTCATCATCGCGGCACCCTCCGAAACTGGCACTCTCTTAAGAACTTAAGAACAGCAGCGGCGCCACTCTACTATGAATTTAAGAGAACGTCAAGCGCACCCTTC
>DATHLN010000229.1:0-11048 GCA_035488115.1 Candidatus Limnocylindrales bacterium
ACCGGGACGTATCGGCTTCAAGTCGTCAGCGACAGCGAGGACGATCGCCCGTACGCGCTGAGCCTGGCGATCCGCTGAAGGGCCGGTTTGTCTTAGCCTATTGACACAAAGTTTCAGTTTGTGTCAGTATACTGAGACAAACGCGAAACCCGGAGGCCGAGCGTGATCGCGACGTGGTTGCATTGGTACATGGTGCTCTTCTTCGTCCTCTTCGGAGTGTGGATACTGAAGAGCCGGCGCTGCTTCTCGAGCATCGGCCCGCTGATCCGCAAACCGTCCGACGACTCGCCGTACGCGCGCCGGCTGCGCGACGCGATCACCAAGCGTGAGGATCTCGAGGGGCTGCCGGGCGCCGGGATGGCGAGGTGGATCGGCGGCGCCTCGCTGGCCGCGGCGCTGCTCGCCGCGCTGACGCCGATCCCGGACACGCTCCTCTACGCGATCGTGTGCGTCGTGCTGGCCGGGACGCTCGCCGCGGCCTATCTGCGGCTGCGCCGCGCGGGCGGACGACGCATCGCTTCGCTCCGAGCGCGGACCCGTCAAGCCGCCGTCCCGGCGTGGCTTTCGGCGCTGGTCGCCGTCGCCGCCGTCTCACCGCTCGCATACATCGACCTCGCTCCGCTCGCCGCCTCGCTCGTCGCGGCGGCGGGATTGCTGATCGCCGCGCTCGGCGACCGCGTCGTGCACCTCCCGGCGCTGCTGACCGGGGAGGACCCGGCCGTCGAGGAGTACGTCGACGACCGCCTGCGCGCGGTGCGGTCGGTGAACCTGTTCGCGACGGCGACCGCGCCGCCGTATGTGTTCGAGGCGATCACGTTCACGATCGCTGTCGTCGAGCACCAGGCGCGCTTCGCGACGATCCACCTGGCCGCGATGCTGTTCGCGCTGGTCGCGCTGCTCGTCTCGTGCGCGTGGCAGCTCGTGCAGATACGCCGCGCCCCCGGCGCCTCCGACGTGGAGCGCTGGGCGCACAACGGTGTCTGACGGTTTCGTCGTCGTCGACCCGGCGCTGGAGGCGCCACCGTACCAGCAGATCGTCGATCAGCTGCGCGCGCTGATCGAGCGCGGTCAGCTGCTGCCGGAGACGGTGTTGCCGACGGTCCGTCAGCTCGCCGGTGACCTCGGCGTCGCGCCGAACACCGTCGTGCGGGCGTACGCCGAGCTGCAAGAAGACGGCTGGATCGTGAGCGACGGCCGGCGCGGAACCCACGTCGCCTCGCGCGTTCCCTCCGCCGACAAACGCGTGCGCGGCCGCGCGCTGCGTGAGGCGGTGGCGAAGCTCGTCACCTCGCTGCGCCACCGCGGGTATTCCGCGCACGAGATCCGCGACGAGCTTCGCCGCACCCTCGGCACGCTGACCGCCTGACGCGGCCGTTACGACGCGGTCGCGGGGCCGGTGTTCGGGCCGGTGCTCGGGCGCAGCACGTAGCTCGCGCGCTTCGCGACGGCTTCGTCGATGATCCCGACGACGACGGCGGCGAGCCGGTCGCTGTCGTGGCGGACCGTGTCGGTCTCGCTGATCACGTTCGCACGCACCACGCGCACCCCGAGCGCGCGCAGCTTGTCCTCGTCGACCTGAACCGGAAGCTGGCCTTCCTCGGCGTACGCCTCGCGCAGCTTGCGCGGCAGCTCGTCGTTGACCACCGCGATCTCGCAGACGTTGGCGTGCGCGCCGCGCAGCAGCGCGCCGACGTGGTCGGACGCGGTGTAACCGTCGGTTTCGCCGGGCTGCGTCATCACGTTGCAGACGTAGACCTTCACCGCGCTCGACGCTTCGATCTCGCGCCCGATCCGGTCGACCAGCAGGTTCGGCATGATGGAGGTGTAGAGCGAGCCGGGGCCGAGCACGATCGCGTCGGCCTCGCGCAGCGCGGTGATCACTTCCTCGAGCGGCGCCGCATACGGGGGGTCGAGATATACCTGGTCGATCGTTCCGCGCGCCTCGGTGATGTTCGACTCGCCTTCGACCACGCGCCCGTCGGTGAGCTTCGCGCACAACCGCGCGATCGCCAGCGTCGAGGGCAGCACGCGCCCTTTGACGTTCAGCACGCGGCTCGAGACCTTGATCGCCTCGTCGAAGTTCCCGGTGATCCCGGTCATCGCGGCGAGGAACAGGTTCCCGAACGAATGCCCGCTGAGCCCTTCGCCCTCCGCGAAGCGGTAGCGGAAGAGCTCGGTGACCAGCGCCTCGTCGTCGGCGAGCGCGACCAGGCAGTTGCGGATGTCGCCGGGCGGCAACACGCCGAGCTCTTTCTGCAAGCGCCCCGACGAGCCGCCGTCGTCGCTGACGGTGACGACCGCAGTGAGATTCGTCGTGATCTTTTTGAGGCCGCGGAGCATCGTCGAGAGCCCGGTCCCGCCGCCGACGACGACGATCTTGTAGCCGCGCTCGAGCTTGCGCTCGCGGATCGCGCGGATCACGTTGCCGCTGCCGTGCGGCGCGACCGCGGTGACGATCGCGTTCAGCCACAGCCAGATCCCGACCGCGACGAAGATCGCCCCGACGACGATGAAGATGTACGAGAGATACGCCGGCGGGAAGAAGTCCGCGACCAAGCCGTCGACGAGCTCGTTGACGCGCAGCGTCGTCCCTTCGTCGGTCAGATAGCGCGAGACGCCGTTGACGAAGAGCGTCGCGCCGATCGCCGCGAGGAGCAGCCAGCGCTTGACGCCGAGCCCGGGCTGCAGCCAGCGCGCCAGGTTGAGCGAGGATCTCATGCGGGTGCTCATCGGTTCACGTCTCTCGCCTCGAACGTGGCGAGCGCATTCGTCGTCTCGCTCACGTGCCGCTGCAACCGCCGGCCGAGATACACGCTGCGGTGCCGCCCGCCGGTGCAGCCGATCGCGATCGTGACCTGCGACTTCCCTTCGTGCTCGTAGCGCGGCAGCAGGAAGTCGATCAGCGGGAAGAGCCGCTCGAGGAACGCCTCGGTCTCCGGGATCGCCTCGAGGTACGCGGCGACCGGCGCGTCGGCGCCGGTCAGCGGGCGGAGCTCCTCGACGTAGTTCGGGTTCGGCAGAAAGCGCACGTCGAAGATCAGGTCGGCGTCGAGCGGGACGCCGTACTTGAACCCGAACGCGACGACGCCGACGCGCAGCCGCCGCGCCTCCGACCCCGCGAAGGTGATCCCGATGCGGTCCTTGAGCTCGCCGAGGGTCAGCCGCGTCGTGTCCCAGACGATGTCGGCGCGGTCGCGCAGCGCCGCCAGCGATGCGCGCTCGGCGGCGATCGCCTCGGCGAGCCCGACGCCGTCGTGGCCGAAGGGGTGCCGGCGGCGGGTCTCGCTGTAGCGCCGGATCAGGGTCTCGTCCTCGGCGTCGAGGAACAGCACCTCGGCGCGGGTTCCGGCGGTGTCGAGATCCTCGATCGCCGCGACCGCGTCGCCGAAGGGCCCCAAGGTGCGCACGTCCGGCGCCAGCGCCGCGTTGCGGTAGCCCGCCGCCTCCGAGAGCGTGATGAAGCGGCGCGCGAGGACGGGCGGAGCATTGTCGAGGCAGGCGAAACCGAAGTCCTCGAACGATTTCATCGCCTGGCTCTTGCCCGCGCCCGACAGCCCCGTTACGATGACCACACGGCGCATGATATGAAGCTCTTTTCGGCTGAGAAAGCGAACGCCCTCATCCCCGTGCTGGAGCCCCTCCTCGAGGAGCTCTGGGCGAAGCGGCGCGACCTCGCGATCCGGCTGCTCGAGACCGACCCGGCGCTGCGCGCCGGCCGGCCGGACATGACGCGCGACCGCCGCCGCTCGCGCGCCTTCACCGAGCTCAAGGCGGAGATCGTCCGGCTGATCAACCGGATCGAGGCGCACGGGTGCGTCGTCAAGGACATCGACCTCGGGCTGCTCGATTTTCCGTCGATGCGCGACGGCCGGCCCGTCTATCTCTGCTGGAAGGCCGGCGAGATGGAGCTCGCCCACTGGCACGGCACCGACGAAAGCTTCGCGGACCGCAAGCCGCTGTAGATGCGAGAAGGCCGCCCGATCGGGCGGCCTTCGGGTTTCACGGCGGGCGACGGTTACGCGGGGACCGCGGCGGGGTCGACCTTGATGAAGTCCTCGGCGAGCCCTTGCAGCCGGACTTCCCCGAACACGACGGTGTAGGCGCCCGCGGCGAGATCGGTCACCTTGCCGAACTCCGGGACGCTCGCGAGCTGCGGGATCTTCGCGCGGATCTCGTCGGGGAGACGGACCGTATCGCCGACGTCGAGCGCGGGCTGGTCGAAGAGCTTCTCGAGGTCGGCCATGAGCAGGTTCAGTGGGATGCCGTAACCTTCGCTGACTTGCTCGATCGTCTCGGTCTCGCTGATCGAACAGTGCGAGCAGCCGCCCAGATGGAAGCGCGCGAAGACGCGTTTCGCGCCGGCGTGCGTCTTGAACGCTTGCTCGACGGTCATGTCCTTGGTGAAATGCGCCACGGTCGACATCATTCGCCTAGACCGAACGGCGGGCCCATCAGTTGCGAGGCGCGGAGGACGCCTGTACGCCGGATTCTGTCCTAGCCTCCGAAGAGGCCGAGGCCGTCATCTCTCTGGGGCGCGCTCTCACGAGCGGCCTCGGTGCGACGTTGCTCGATCCGCCGGGCCGGCGGTCCGACGACCTCAGTCATCCTGAGCTTCCTCAGTCATTCTGAGCCTGTCGAAGAACGAGCTGTCTTGCTCCAGGTGGGGTTTACCCGCGCCCGCGTCACCGCGGAGCGCCGTGCGCTCTTACCGCACGATTTCACCCTTACCGTGGGCCTTTGTCAGGCTGAGCCTGTCGAAGCCCTCGGCGGTATGTTTCTGTGGCACTTTCCTTCGAGTCGCCCCGACAGGACGTTATCCTGCACCTTGCCCGATGGAGCCCGGACGTTCCTCGACGCGTCACCGCGCCGCGACGGCCCGGCGTCCTCCGCGAAGCGACCTTACGCCGTCGGCTCGCGGCGCTCCCGCGACCACCACGACGCCAGCCGGAACTCGGGACGGCGCGCGCGGCGGCGCGATTTGAGCTCGGGCTTCGGCGTGGTGCTCGGCCAGATCGAGAACGAGCGCAGCGGCGCGCCGCAGAGAAACCCGATCATGTCGGCGCGCAGGTCGGCGATCGCCGCAGGCGCCAGATGCGCGGTCGCGCTCAGCACGCGCGTTCCGTCGAACCGCATCACGATCGCACACGTCGACCACGACAAGCGCTGAACGCTGATGTCCGACCGACCGCGCGAGACGGTCAACCCCGAAGCTTCATGGACGAGCCGCACACCCGGGAGCAGCATCGGCATCAGCAGTTCGAGATCATCCACGAAATGGTCGAAATCGACCCGGTCCTGAACGGGCGCTTCCATTGCCTGCGTACTCTCCTCGCATGACACCCGGAGCCTGACCGTAGCGCAAGCGAGGGAGCGCGAGCAAGGTGCTTTTCCGGAAGTTAGCACTGCCGTTGCGCTTCCGATAAAAAAGCCCGGGCACAGGACACGGGCTTTTCGACGTGGTGGAGGATAGGAGACTCGAACTCCTGACCCCCTGCATGCCATGCAGGTGCTCTACCAGCTGAGCTAATCCCCCGGGGACGGCCGACCACCATTCACGTCCCCGGGAGCGCGGTCCTGGCGCGGCGGTTCAGTGCTTGCGGGTACTGCGCAGCGCGCCTTGCGGACACGGCACCGGCGTGCCGGTCCCGTTCGAGGTGACGCAGGACGGTCCGCTCGGGACGGGACTCGGCGTCGGGACCGGCGTCGGCGTCGGACATGGACTGGGGCCGCCGTTGGCGCCCGCGACCACGCATGACGGGCCGGTCGGGACGGAGCTGGGCGACGGGTTCGGCGTCGGCGTCGGCGTCGGGCACGGCGCGGTTCCGGACGGGCTGCCGACGACGCAGGTCGGTCCAGTCGGGACGGCGCTCGGCACAGGCGACGCCGTCGGCGTCGGGCAGGGCGCGGTTCCGTTGGGCGTTCCGGCGAGGCACGGCGGTCCGCTCGAAACCGGGGTCGGCGTGGGACTCGGCGTCGCGGTCGGGCACGGGACCGGCCGCCCCGCGCCGCCGGTCAGACATCCGCTGGCAGACGGTCCCGGCGAGGGCGAAGCGGTCGGTGTCGGACACGGCGACGTGCCGGAGGGGCCGCCCACGAGACAGCCGCTCGGGGACGGGCCCGGCGACGGTGAGGCGGTCGGCGTCGGGCAGGGAGCCGTGGCGCCGGCGTTGCCGACGACGCAGGCCGGTGTCGGCGAGACGGTCGGCGAGGACGACGGCACGACGGCGGCCCCATTCACGCCGCCTGCGGGCACGGAAGGGCCACCCGGGATGGTCGATGTTCCGCCTCCACCGCCGCCGCAGGCGACGACGAGGATCAGAACGGCAAACAAAAGACCGAGTCGATGCAAAGCGGCCCCCTGCGCAGAGCGTCAGCTTGCCCCGCGCAGCCGTTTCTTACCACCCGCGGGTGAGAACGTCATTCCGTGCGGCGGGGGGAGTTTTTCGCCAGTACACGCCGGTCCAGTCGATCTCCGCGATCGGTTCCCCGATGCCGTGCCGCTCCCGATAGTCGTGCACCGCTGCGCGACATGCGGGGATGCACCCGTAGTCGTCGACGACGAGGAATCCGCCCGGACTGAGCTTCGGGTACAGCGACTCGAGCGCGTCGGTCGTCGACTCGTAGAGATCGCCGTCGAGCCGGATCACCGCGAACGCTTGCGCATCGAGGTGCGGAAGCGTCTCCGCGAACCAGCCTTCGGCGAAGCGCACCCGATCGTCGAGCAGGTCGAACGCACGAAAGTTCTCGCGCACGGTGTCGGCGGAAACGGCGAGGGCGGGAATCCCGCTCAAGTCCAGGCCGGCGTCGGCCGGATAGCGCTCGGGATTCGGCGGCGGAAGGCCGCGGAACGAATCGGCGAGCCAGACCCGCCGGTCGTCGACGCCGTACGCGGCGAGCACCGCGCGCATCATGATCGACGCGCCGCCGCGCCACACGCCGGCTTCGATGAGATCGCCCGGAACGCTGTCGCACAACACGGTCTCGACGCATTCGCGGAGATGGTGCAGGCGAATCTCGCCGATCATCGTGAGCGCGCGCGTCGGCCACACGCGCCCGTCGCCGCGCGTGCCCTCGTCGTACGGAATCTCACGCCCGTCGAACAGCGTGCTCGAATCGCGGTAGATGGAGTTGCACAAGATCCGCTCCATCGTGTCGAGGTACAGCCCGCGCAGTCGCGCGGCGTCGTCAGCCAAGGCAACTCCAGCGAATCGTGGTGGAGACGAGGGGACTCGAACCCCTGACATCCTGCTTGCAAAGCAGGCGCTCTACCAGCTGAGCTACGTCCCCGTCCGGCCCGGTTCGTTCGCCGAAGAGGTGCCCGGCGGCCTTCGGGCCGCATAAGGACGGAATGGCTCCGGCTGCCACCATGCCCCTGCCGTACCCGGACGCTCCGCGGGTGGATCAGGTCGACGAGTACTTCGGGACGCGGGTCGCCGACCCGTACCGCTGGCTCGAGGACGTCGACTCACCCGAGACGCAGCGCTGGATCGCCGCGGAGAACGATCTCACCGAATCCGTCCTCTCGACGGTTCCTCAGCGTTCGACGATCTGCGCGCGGCTGACCGAGGTCTGGAACTACGAGCGCCGCTCGGTCCCCGAGCGCGCCGGCGGCCTCTACGCCTACTTCCGCAACACCGGCCTGCAGAACCAGGCGGTCCTGTACGTCACGCGCGACCTCGCCGAGCCGGGCCGCGTGCTGCTCGACCCGAACACGCTCTCGCCGGACGGGACGGTCGCGCTCTCCGGCTCCGCGTTCAGCGAGGACGGCGCGCGGCTCGCGTACAGCGTCTCTTCGTCCGGCTCCGACTGGCAGGAATGGCACGTCCGCGACGTCGCGACCGGCAGCGATCTCCCGGACGTCGTGAAGTGGTCGAAGTTCTCGGGCGCGTCGTGGAAGCGCGACGGCAGCGGGTTCTACTACAGCCGCTACGACGAGCCGGCGTCCGACAACAAGTTCAAGGACACCAATTTCTTTCACAAGGTGTTCTTCCACAAGGTCGGGACGCCGCAATCGACCGATCTGCTCGTCTACGAGCGGCCCGATCACAAGGACTGGAACTTCGCCGCGATCACGACCGAGGACGGTCGCTATCTCGTCCTCGACGTCAGCCGCGGCACCGCGCCGGAGAACGCGATCTTCGTCAAGGATCTCAGCTCGGACGGCGCGGTGATCGAGCTGATCCCGCACGAGGACGCGCGCTACGCGTATCTCGCCAACGACGACACGACGTTCTACTTCCTCACGACCAAGGATGCGCCGCGCGGGCGGATCGTCGCCATCGGCCTCCACGACGGCACGCTGCGCGAGATCGTCGCGCAATGCGACGACTCGCTCGACGGCGCGTCGTTCTTCGGCGAGAAGATCGTCGCGTCGTACCTGCACGACGCGCTCGCGCGCGTCCTCGTCTTCGGGCTCGACGGGAAACCGGTCTCGGAGGTCGCGCTGCCGGGACTCGGCAGCGTCGCCGGGTTCACCGGGAAGCGCAGCGATCGCGAGACGTTCTACAGCTACACGAGCTACACCGAGCCGACGTCGATCTACCGCTACGATTTCGGGACCGGGCTCTCGACGCGCGTCTTCACGCCGCAGGTGCGCTTCGACACCACTGAGTTCTCGAGCGAGCAGGTCTTCTACACGTCCAAAGACGGCACGCGCGTCCCGATGATCGTGACGTTGAAGAAGGGGACGCCGCGCGACGGCACGGCCCCGGCGATCCTCTACGGGTACGGCGGGTTCGACATCTCGCTCAC
Organism: Candidatus Limnocylindrales bacterium; assembly: GCA_035488115.1. Classification (GTDB taxonomy): domain Bacteria; phylum Vulcanimicrobiota; class Vulcanimicrobiia; order Vulcanimicrobiales; family Vulcanimicrobiaceae; genus Vulcanimicrobium. The sequence continues at coordinate 8,752 of DATHLN010000229.1, forward strand.
GCCGGCGTTCTCGTCCGCGGTGCTGGTGTGGCTCGAGATGGGCGGGATCTACGCGGTCGCGAACCTGCGCGGCGGCGGCGAGTACGGCGAGCGCTGGCACCAGGACGGGACGCGGCGGAACAAGCAGAACACGTTCGACGACTTCATCGCCGCGGCCGAGTTCCTGATCGCCGAGAAGTGGACGTCGACGCCGAAGCTCTCGATCCACGGCGGCTCGAACGGCGGTTTGCTCGTCGGCGCGTGCATGACGCAGCGCCCGGAGCTCTTCGGCGCGGCGCTGCCGTCGGTCGGGGTGCTCGACATGCTGCGGTTCCAGCGCTTCACGATCGGCTGGGCGTGGACGTCGGACTACGGCTCGGCGGACGATGCCGACGACGTACGCACGCTACTCGGCTACTCGCCGTACCACAACGTGCGGGAAGGCGTGTGCTATCCGGCGACGCTGATCACGACCGGCGATCACGACGACCGCGTCTTCCCGGCGCACTCGTTCAAGTTCGCCGCGGCGCTGCAGCACGCGCAATCGTGTGCCGCGCCGGTCCTGCTGCGCGTCGAGACGAAGACCGGTCACGGCGCCGGCAAACCGACCGCGAAGCTGATCGACGAAGTCGCCGACCGCTACGCGTTCCTCGTCAAGGTGCTCGGGGTGGCGTAGTCGGCGGCGGCGCGGTATCGTGCCGCTCGAAGACCTCGGGACCCGGCGTCGGGCGGTGGAGCGGGCGTCTCCACACGTGCGGCCGCGGCGTGGGGTGGCGCTTCGCGTGCGGACGCGGTGTCGGTGAAGCGAGATACCGGTTCGGATCGATGATGATCACCGGGCGCGGGCGCCACGGTACTGCGGTTGCCGCCGGCGCGGGCGGCGCGGTTTGCGCGAGCGCCGGTGCCGCGCACGCCGAGGCGAGTCCCGCGATCGCGAGTGCCGAGCGAAGCTTCATCGCTGCGCTCGATGCGGCGTCGCGCGCGAGTGCGGGTGCGGCGTCGGCGAGGACGGCGCGAAGGCGGCGATGATCCCGCCGATGATGATGATCACGATGAAGCCGACGACGATCAGCCCGACGCATCCGAGCAGTAGCGTCAGGCACCCCTTCGCGCCCGGTCCGGTGCTCGCGGGCTGCGGCGGCGGTTGCGGCGGTCTCTGCGGCGGCGAGGGTGGAGGCGGCGGCCCCGGTCTGGGCGGCGCCGGTGATCCGGGCGGCCGCGGCGCGTTGGGCGGTGCCGCGCCGTGCGCGAGCGGGTTGCCGCACCAGGTGCAGATCGCGGTCCCGGGTTCGTTCGGACCGCCGCAGGCGGGACACGTCAGGCCGGAGTCTTGCACCGCGCGCTCCTTTCCACGCTCGCATGCTCGCCGTCCTGGGAAACGAAAAAGCCTCGCGGCGCGAGGCTTCGACATGGTGGGCCATCATGGATTCGAACCATGGACCTCATGCTTATCAAGCATGCGCTCTAACCAACTGAGCTAATGGCCCGGGAGGGACGGCGCTAAGTGTAGGACCCGGCGCCGCTCCTTGTCAACGACGGCCGAAGCCGTAGGGACGCTCGGCTCGCCCGCAAAAGCATCCAAGTCCTTACCGGATCAGGAGTCCACCTATGCTGTACGGTGTTTCAGGTGCTGGGCTGCCGAGTGGCCTTCCTTACGGCGACGCGATTCAGGCGGCCGCGGTGGCCGCGAACTTTCCGCCGTGCTGGCTCTACGCGGAGGGTTGGCAAGAGACGATCAAGGTCGCCGGCTGGCTTCAGACCTTGGGCAGTTCGCCGGAAACGTACATCTCCGGTGACGGCGGGCACGGCATCTTCCAGCTCACCTCGTCGTATCCGAGCGACTGGCAAGATCCGCGAGCGAACGCGAATTACGCGATCAGCCATTTCCTGACCCCGGCCGTGGACTTCTGGCATTCGACGTACAACTTCGTCGGTGATGATCTGGTGCGATCGGTAGCCGCCGAATTCAACGCCGGCCGGCAGAACGCGATCGCCGGTCACAACGAAGGTGACGTCGGGAAGTACACCACGCACACGGGCGGTATTCCCTACTCCGATCTCGTCCTGAAATACTACCATCAGCTGGCCGGAGGTCTGCACCCGAGCGGTTGACCGATCGGCGCCGGTCGATCAGATCAGCTTGATCCATTCGCCGACCGTCTGATCGTCGCGCTTGACCTGCTGCATCGCGAGGTCGCGCAGCACGTTCCACTCGCGCTGCTGTTCGGCTTGCGCCGCGGCGATCGCGTCGAACGCGCTCTGCTGCGCGAGCGCCGCGACGTCGCCGGGCGTCGCCGGCGCGGCGGCGGCGCGCGCCG
>DATHLN010000230.1:0-6089 GCA_035488115.1 Candidatus Limnocylindrales bacterium
GCGCCGCTACGCGCCGCGCTCGGTCCGCCGCAAGATCGCGACGCTGCGGACGTTCTACAAGTCGCTCCGCCAGAGCGACCGCCGCGCCGACAACCCCGCCGCGGACGCGAACCTGCCCAAGATCGGCCGCCCGCTCCCCAAGGCGATGCGCGGCGACGAGGTCGCGAAGGTCTTCGACGTCACGCTGGCCGGGCTCAGCGAGCTGCAGAAACGGCGCGACCGGGCGATCCTGCAGTGCCTGTGGTCGTGCGGGGTCCGGCGTGCCGAGCTGGTCGGGCTCGATCTGAACGACGTCGACCTGGACGGCCGGCAGCTGCGCGTCGTCAAAGGCAAGGGCAACAAGGACCGCTACGTCCCGATGACGCCGGAAGCCGCGCAGGCGATGCGCGACTACCTCGCGGTCCGGCCGCGGGCGAGCGTTCCCGCGTTCTTCGTCGGCCGCGGCGACCGGCGGCTCTCGGCGGCCGCCGTCTACAAGATCGTGCGGACGTACATGACGATGGCCGGGATCACCGAGTACGCGTCGCCCCACACCTGGCGGCACACCGTCGCCACGCTGATGCGCGAGCGGGGCGCGGATCTGCTGTTCCTCAAGGAGTTCCTCGGCCACGAGTCGACCGCGACGACCGAAATCTACACCAAGCTCGCCCGCGAGCGGCTCCGCACCGAGTTCGACAAGTTCCACCCGCGCGAGGACGTCTGACGACATGAGGGGAGCCGGCGCTCCGGCTCCCCGGCGGGGAGCCGGCGTTAGCCGGATCCCCATCTAGGCGATCGTCAGACGCGGGCGCCGCGTCCCGTCATCAGGTTGTAGACCAGCAGAATCAGCGCGATCACGAGCAGCAGGTGGATGAGCCCGCCGCCGAAGTGAACGACGAATCCGCCGAGTAGCCACACGATGAACAGTACGACGATGATTGCCCAGAGCAGTCCAGCCATGCAGTCCTCCCTTTCGCAGCGAGGCTTGCCCGGAGAGGGAGCGTTCTAATCACCGCACGGGCTCGCGCGGCGAGTGTGACGGCGCTCGCGCTAGGCCGCCCTCCGGGGCGGGAAACCGGAAGCCATGACGCCCGGACTGATGAGTCTCATGGATGAGGTCGCGGCCGGCGGCGTGGTCCCGCGCGGACTTGCCGACGACCTGTGGAGGCTCATCTACACCCGCGGCCACTGCGACGTCGACAAGGCGCGTCCATACCGCGACCGGCACCACGCCGGGATCCTCGTCTACAGCCGCAGCCTCGACGCGCTCCGCTCGCTGGTCGTGATCGAGACCGGCGAACGGCTCATCGGCGCCGCCGGCGCGTTCGGCCCGCTGCCGCGGCTCGGGAGCGCGGTCCGGCTCGCCGCCGGGCGGCTCGTCGTCGACGAGGCGTTCCCACTCGAGCTGGACGTGCGCTTCGACCGCCCGCCCGAGAGCCGCGCGGAGCGCCGCTGGATCGACGTGATGCGCGATGCGCTCGGGGCGATCCGCACCGCCGAGGCGGTCCGCCGCGACGGGATCGCGGCGCGGCGGCGCACGCTCCCCGCGCTCGCGAAGATCCCAGCCGAGGCGGTACTGCGCGAGCGGGTCGGTGCGCTGCGGCTCGGCGGTGCGGGGCTGAACACCGTCCGCGTCGAGCTGCCCGAGCTGCGCAAGCACCTGCGCGAGATGCAGACCGCGAACGAGGCGACCTGCGACGAGCTGCGGCGCCTCGAGGAGGCGCACCTCGAGAGCCGCGCGCGCACGCAAGCGGCGTTCGCGGCCGCGAGCCGGCTCGACGCCTTCGAGGACGCGTCGTTCGTCGTCGGCGGGCTCGACGCGATCCCCGCGCATCTCGACGAGCCCGCCGTGGCGCACGGCGTCCTGCGCGCGCTCGCGCTTCTCGCGCGAGCGCTCCCGCGCGCCGGCGCGGGAGTCGCCGTCTAGCGCGCCGCGCGGCCCTTCTTCTTCAGCCGCGGGTCGCTTCGCGCGCTTTGACGAGCGCAGTGAGGGTCTCGTTGTACGGGGTCGGGACGGCGGCGCGGCGGCCGGCGGCGACGACCGCGCCGTTGATGAAGTCGATCTCGGTCGGCGTCCCGGCGCGCAGATCGTAGAGCATCGAATTGTCGAGCTCCGCGGTCTGCTCGACGATCGTGCGCACGTAGGTCCACGGGTCGGTGAACGGCAGCGGGATGCGCATCGCGTTGGCGACGGTCGCCGCCTCTTGCGCGAGCGAGCGCGCGACCTCGCCGGCGTGCGCATCGCTCAGCACGACGCCGTTCGGCCGCTCCAGGAGCGCCGCGACCGGGTTGATCGCCGCGTTCGCGATCAGCTTCCCCCACAGGTGCGGGCGGATGTCGTAGGCCGCGCTCGCGCGCAAGCCCGCGTCGACCAGCAGGCGCACGACGCGGTTGATCACCTCCGGCGAGGCGCCGGCGGTGCCGAGCACCGTCGTGCCGTCGCCGATCCGGTGCACCTCGCCCGGGCCGACCGTCAGCGCCGACTCGGTCGTCGCGCCGATCGCGAGCGGGATCGCCCCGCCCAGCGACGCCTTGATCGCCTCTTCGTTCCCGAGACCGTTCTGCAGCGAGACGATCGCGGTCGCCGGGCTCAGCTCCGCGGTGAACGGGCGCAGCGCGCGCAGCGTGTCGGTCGCGCGCACGAACACGAAGAGCACCTGGACGCCGAAGAGCTCCCGAGGCTCGCTGGTCGCGTACGCTTTGCGTGACTCGCCGTCGACCGTCAGCCCGCGGGTGCGGACGGCGTCGACGACATCGCGCTTGCGCTCGAGGAGCACGACCTCGTTGCTCGCGGCGAGGCGCTGGCCGAAGAGCGTGCCGAGCGCCCCCGCGCCGACGATACCGATGCGCATGCGCTAGTAGTGATACCGGTACGCCCGGTTCGCCGCGGGACGAAGCTTGAAGAGACCGATCATGAGCACTCCTGCGCAGAAGCCGCCGATTTGGGCGAAAAACGCGGTCCCACCTTGCGACTCCGCCGCGCGGTCGCTGAGCGAGCCGAAGCCGATGATGAACTGGGAGGCGGCCCAGAGGCCGATCACCAGCAGCGCCGGGAGCCGCAGAAACAGCGGGAAGCACCCGATCGGCACGATCGTCCGGATCGAGGCGAACGGGTAGTTCACCAGGTACGCGCCGAGCACGCCCGCGATCGCGCCCGACGCGCCGATCGCCGGGACGTGGCTCCCCGGCCCGATCGCGATCTGCGCGAGCCCGCCCGCGATCCCGCTCAAGAGATAGAACACCGCAAACCGGAGGTGCCCGGTGAGATACTCGACCGCCGGCCCGAACACGAACAGGAAGAGCATGTTGAAGACGATGTGCAGGATGCTGCCGTGCAGGAACATCGAGGTCACGATCGTCAGCGGCGGAAACGACGGTGACGGCGGCGCGAGCACGACCCAGTGGGTGACGTCGTACGGGATCGTGGCGAACGCGTTGATGAAGCGGTCGGTCTGCGGCGCGTTCGCTTCCCGGAAGAAGACGTACACGTTCAGCGCGATCAGCGCGTAGACAACGAACGGGAACGCCGGTGCGCGGCGCTCGTCGTCGCCGATCGGGATCACGGAGCGCTCAGAAGCGGTACTGCAGCCCGAACGTCGTGCGGCGCCCGTCATGGAAGACGTCGCGCTCGCCGCCGAAGAGCGTCAACCCGTTGTAGACGCGAAGGTTCGCGTACAGGTCGGTCGTCGGGTGCCGCAGGTCGTAGATGCGGCCCTCGAAGCCGAGCCCGAGCGCCTTGCTCAAGCCGGGGTCGTAGACCGCGCGCGCACCCAGACGCGAGTACAGTACCCCGCCGCCCACCGAGAGGTTCGGCCCCATCCGCGACATCGCGGTGAAGTTGTACGTGGTTTTGGCGCCGATGTCGTTCGCGCCGGCGTAGGCGTACGTCGGCCCCTTCGGGAGCAGGATCGCATTGACGTCGGTCTGTGGACCGCGGTCCCGGGTCAGCAGCGGCGACGCACTGGTGCTCGCGTGCTGCTCGTCGAGCGCGGAGACGCGCAGCTCCAGCGAGACGAGGTTCTTCACCAGCACGCCGAGCTTGTTCTTCACGTTCGCCTGCACGGTCCCCGGCGGCGGCGTCCCGCCCGGGCCGGGCTGGCCGGGCCGCGTCGGATAGGTGCCGTCGGGGCGCGGCGTGCTGAGCGGCGCCGGCGTCGCGCCCCGGTCGACGCCGTAGACGCTCGAGGTCCCGCCGAACTGCGCGAGCAGCGAGTTCGCCTTCTGCGCGGCGGCGTCGACGTTCGCGACGGTGTCGCGCAGCTGCGCCTGCGTCTGCGGGTTGCCGCTCACGTTCCGCAGGTCGCCGGCGATCGAGGCGAACGTCGTCGCGGTCTGCGCGATCCCTTGCGTGGTCTGCAGGATGTTCGAGCGCAGCTGCGGGTCGCCGGCGAGCGAACTCACGTGGTCGGCGGTGCGGTTCAGGTCGCGCGCCGAGTTGTCGAGCGAGGCGATGATCGAGTCGAAATGGCCGGTGTTGCGCCGCACCGAGGTGTCGAGCTGCGCGGTGAGGTCGTTGATGTTCGAGCTGCTCTGGTCGAGCGCGAGCTGCAAGGTGTTCGACATCGTGTCGATCCGCGCCGAGAGCCGGGTGAACGACTCTTTCGTCGTGACGGTGATGTCGTTCGCGTTGTTCAGCGCGGACTGCAGCTTGTTCAGCAGCGCGGGCTCCCGGTTCGCGAGCTCGGCCAGCATCGCGTCGACGCGCCGCACCTCGCCCTGGCCCTGCTCGAGCAGGTCCTGGATCGTCGCCGGGTTCGTCCCCTCGGGCTCCTGCTCCGGCGGAAGCATCTCGTGCGGCAGCACGGCGACCGCGGCCGGCGCGTTGGTCGGCGCGGCGAAGCCGGACGGCTGCGGCTTCGGCGCCTGGGGGACGATCTCGACGGTCGCGTCGCCGGTGAGCGGCGCTTGGATCAGGAACTTCGCGTTGCGCGGGATGTCGACGTCGTTGTTGATCGCCATGATGACGTCGACGGTGAAGTCGTCGGGGCGGAGCTTCGTCGAGTCGACGGTTCCGACCACGACGCCGCTCTCGTAGACCAGCGCGCCGCGGTGCAGCCCGGCCGCCGACTTGAAGTGGACGGGGATCTTGTAGCGGCCGCCGGTGCCGTAGTTCTCCAGCACCGCCAGGATGCCGAAGAGCCCGACCAGGGCGACGATGGTGAAGATGCCGACGAGAGCCTGTCTGTTCATGGCGTGTCAAATCGGGATCGGCCCGACTTCGCTCCCTTGGAGGAATTGCTGCACGATCGGGTTCGGCGAGCGCCGTATCTCCTCAACGGTTCCGTAGGCGACGATGGCACCCTCGAAGAGCATCGCGATGTAGTCCGCCATCTGGTAGATGCTCTCGAGGTCGTGGGAGACGACCACGGCGGTCCCGTTGTGACGCTCTCGGAGCTTCACGATCGTCTCGGTCAGCACGTGGGTGATGATCGGGTCGAGCCCGGTCGTCGGCTCGTCGTAGAGGACGGCCTGGGGGTTCGTCACCACCGCGCGCGCGAACCCGGCGCGCTTCACCATCCCGCCGGAGAGCTCGGCCGGGAAGCGGTCCTCGACGTGGGCGAGGCCGACGGAGTCGAGCGTCTCGCCGACGACCTTCCTGATCTCGTCCTCGGTCATCTTGGTGTGCTCGCGCAGCGGGAGCGCGACGTTCTCGCCGACGGTGAGCGAGTCGAACAGCGCCGAGAACTGGAACGCGAACCCGATCGAGCGGCGCAAGTCGATCAGATCGCGCTCGCGCATGTCGGTGATGTCGCGGCTCTGCACGTAGACGCGTCCGCTGTCCGGTTTCTTGAGCCCGTTGAGGAGCCGCAGGATCGTCGACTTCCCGGCGCCGGAGAGCCCGATGATGCAGGTGATCGCGCCCTCGACGACGTCGAGCGAGAGGTTCTGCATCACGATCTTCGGACCGTAGCGGACGCAGACGTCGTCGAGCCGTGCCCAGAGTGCCATCAGTGCGGAAACAACAGGTACGAGAGCCCGAAGTTGAACATGAAGATCAGGATGATCGCGGTGACGACCGAGCCGGTCGTCGACTTGCCGACGCCGGCCGCCCCGCCGCGCGTCTGCAGTCCTTGATACGCGCCGATGATCGCGATGATCACCGCGAAGAC
>DATHLN010000231.1:0-20223 GCA_035488115.1 Candidatus Limnocylindrales bacterium
TCGCGCTGCGACATCACGACCGACTTGCGCTCGGGGCCGACCATCACGCGGTCGATCGCCTCGTCGCAGTCGTTCATCTCGATGACGGACTTGTTGCGGCGCGCGGCGAGCAGCGCCGCTTCGTTGAGCAGATTTTCCAAGTCGGCGCCGGAAAAACCGGGCGTCCTTCGCGCCAGCGTCTCGAGCGAGACTTCCTTGGAGAGCGGCTTGTTCTTCGAGTGCACGCCGAGGATCGCTTGGCGGCCGCGCACGTCGGCGCGGTCGACGACGATCTGCCGGTCGAAGCGGCCCGGGCGCAGCAGCGCGGGGTCGAGCACGTCGGGGCGGTTCGTCGCGGCGATCAGGATCACGCCGGTGTTCTGGTCGAAGCCGTCCATCTCGACGAGCAGCTGGTTCAGCGTCTGCTCGCGCTCGTCGTGACCGCCGCCCAGGCCCGCGCCGCGCTGGCGGCCGACCGCGTCGATCTCGTCGATGAAGACGATGCACGGCGCGCTCTTCTTCGCCTGCTCGAACAGATCGCGCACGCGCGAGGCGCCGACGCCGACGAACATCTCGACGAAGTCCGAGCCCGAGATCGAGAAGAACGGGACGCCGGCCTCGCCGGCGATCGCGCGCGCCAGCAGCGTCTTGCCGGAGCCCGGCGGTCCGAGCAGCAGGACGCCCTTGGGGATCCGGGCGCCGAGCGCCTGGAACTTCTTGGGATACTTCAGGAACTCGACGACCTCGCCGAGCTCTTCCTTCGCTTCGTCGACGCCCGCGACGTCGGCGAAGGTCACCTTCGGGCGGTTCTCGCTGAGCAGCTTCGCGCGCGAGCGGCCGAAGGAGAGCGCCTGGCTCCCGCCGCTCTGCGCCTGGCGCAGGATGAAGATCAGCAGCAGCGCCATCACGATGAACGGCACGAACTGCAGGACGTAGCCGATCAGCGGCGTCGACTGCGCGTTCACGGCGCTGATGTTGACGTTTTTCGAGCGCAGCACCGGGAGCAGGTCCTTGTCCTCGGGTGCGGTCGTCGTGAAGTGCGTCTGGGTCGCGTCGTTCAGCTGGCCGGAGATGTCGCGGCCAGAGATCGTGACCTTCGAGACCTGGTGCGCCTCGACTTTGTTCCAGAACTCGGTGTACGTCAGCGTTTGCGTGCTGGTCCCGCCGACGACCAGCTTGTCCACGACGAAGATGACGAGGACGAAGATGCCGAGGACGACGAGGATGCTCTTGAGATGCTTGCCCATACTGATTGCGAGACCTTTGTACCGTGGTTCCCTTAGAACGTTACTCGGTGCGACACGTCTCGCGCCGTATTGGTGGCCGGCATCACCCCGGTAGGACGTCGGGCCGGAGCTTCGCGAGATAGGGGAGGGTCCGGTAGCGTTCCTGGTAGTCGAGACCGTACCCTACGACGAACTCGTCGGGGCACGTCAATCCCACGTAATCTATCGGCACATCGACGGCCCGGTGGTACGGTTTGTCGAGCAGGACGGCCACCCGCAGCGAGGCGGGCTGGCGGTTCCCCAGCATCGCGCGCAGGTAGTGGAGCGTGTGCCCGTTGTCGACGATGTCCTCGACGATGACCACGTGCCGCCGCTCGATCGCGTGCGTCGTGTCCTGGATCAGGCGCACCTCGCCGCTCGACCGGTGCGCGTTCCCGTACGACGAGACCGCGAGGAAGTCGAGCTGGACGTCCGTCGGCGCGCCCGGGGTCTCGGCGAGCGCTCGGGCCAAGTCGGCGGTCGCGAAGAGCGCGCCCTTCAGCACGCCGATCAGGACGAGCGAGCCGCCCGCGTAGTCGCGCGCGATCTCGGCGGCCATCCGGCGGTTCGCTTCGGCGATCTCCTCGGCGGTGATCAGGATCCGCTCGATCCCCGGCGGGAGCGTCTGCTGCATGGGCGGCGCTTCCGCGCCCCTACGGTTCCGTCCCGCGCGCGCGGCCCTCGAGCTCCCCGCGCACGATTTGGGCACATCGCGCGACGGCGCGGTCGAGGTGCGGGAACTCCGCGCGCAGCGCGTCGAGCGGCGGGCGCAGCGCGTTGCGGCGGTAGCGCAGCTCGGCGTTCGTCGGATCGACGGCGTACGGCAGCCCGCTGCGGCGCAGCTCGGTCGCGAGCTCGGCATGCGTCACGTGCAGCACCGGCCGCACCAGATCGACGCCCTCGCAGAGCGCGCGCCGCGCCGGCATCCCCGCGAGCCCGGCGAGCCCGGTGCCGCGGAAGAGCGCGAGCAGCACCGTCTCGGTCTGGTCCTCGGCGGTGTGCGCCGTCGCGACGGCGCTCGCGCCTTCACGGCGCGCGAGCTCCGCGAGCGCGGCGTAGCGCGCCTCGCGCAGCGCCGCTTCGTCGTCGCGTGCGAGCTTCGGGCGCGCGATCGCGACGCGCCGTCCGAGCCGCGCGCCGGCGGAGAGCACGACGCACTCGTCCTGGTCGCTGCTCGCGCGCACGCCGTGGTTGACGTGCGCGAGGACCAGCTCGCAGTCGTCGCGCTCGCGCGCGAGCCGGTCGATCAGCGAAGCGAGCGCGATCGAGTCGGGCCCACCCGAACACGCCACCAACATGCGAACGCCGCGGTCGAGACGCAGCGCGTCCCGGACCACGGCGTCGAGTGCACGTTCGGGGCGAGCACCGCGCACGATGCTACGCCCCCGAGTGCGCCGTCACGTGAGGCGTCTAGTGGTTCCCCAGCACGGCGGACGTGTTGGTGAACCACACCGTCGCACCCGAGCTCTCCGCTCCGGTCACGAAGCCTTTGCAGAACCCGACGTGCGAGCTCGACGTCACGTTGAACGTCTTGTTGTCCGAGGTCGTGTAGGAGACGATCGCGTTGGCGCCGGTCCCGCACGACGTCGGATCGAGCCCGAGGACGAACGAGCTGGTCCCGGTCTGCGAGGCCGTGAACGACTCGGTCTGGTTCGGCAGCACGAAGAACAGCGTCGGCTGGTTGAAGTTCGGATCGGTGTTCTGGCCGCCGTGCGCGGCGTCGTCGGGCGTCGTGCCGGTCAGCACGATCGGCGCGGGCGACGCGCTCGGCGCCGGCGTCGGGACGCCCGGCGGGAAGTAGATCAGCCGGAACGTGTACGTCACGTTCGCGAGGAACGTGAACGGCTTGCCGTTCGAGACGAACGTGACGGTCGTCCCGCTCACCGTGACCGGCCCCTCGAACGTGTCGTTCCACTGGCCGCTCGCCGTGTCGTACAAGCCGACGTAGAACGCCGAGCCGGACGGCACGACGCCGGCCGGAATGTGGAACGAGAACGTCGGCGCCGCCGGGAACTGGATCGTGTGGTCGAACTTCTCTTGGAAGTAGAGCAGCACGAACGCGCCCGGCGGGATGGTCTGCGGCGTGCGTGCGCTTTGCGGCGAACGCGCGAGCGACTGCGAGACGCCGCTCGGCGTGATGTTCGTGAGCGTCTCGTTGACGGACGCGCTCACCGGGGTGAACGGGTTGGTGAAGATCTCGCTGCCGCTGTACCCGCCGGCGCTCGGCAGCGCGAGCGTCGTCGTCGTCGTCGAGTCGGCCGAGTTCGCGGTCGCGAACGAGAGCGAGTTCGTGCTCGACGCCGAGAACGTCGCGACGATCACCGCGCCGCCGCCGGAGACCGCCGGCGTGCCGGCCTGCGTCCCGCCGCTCGCGGTGATCTGGAACGACTGCGTCTGGTTCGAGCCGTCGAAGTTCAGGCCGACCGCATCGGTCGGCGCGTTGACGGTGACCGTCGTCCCGGTCTGCGAACCGTCGGAGAGCGAGGTGTGACCGCTCGCGTCGCCGTCGGTGAGCGTGAAGGGGTTCGCGTACGCGGCGCTGCCGACGATCTGCGCACCGCTCGCGTCGAACGCGGCGACGGTGACCGGGGCGTTGCTCAGCGTCTGGCCGGCGTTGAGCGAGGGCGCCGTGACGGTGACGGTCCGGACGACGCCGTTGAGCTGCGTCGAGAACGTCTGGTTCCCGCCTGTCACGGTGAACGTGACGACGTTGATCGCCAGCAGGTTCGACGAGCTGTCCTTGAGCTGGAACGAGTACTTCACCGCACCGGTCGGCGCGGGGACTTTCACCGAGCACGAGAGCCCGCCGCTGACGGCGGTGCAGTTCCCGCCGACGCCGGTGGTGAGCGTCGCAACGGTCGGGTTCACGCTCGGCGGAACTTGCGACGCGGTCGGCGCGCTCCCGTTGACCGTCAGGACGGTCACCGTCAGCGTCGCGGCGTTCGGCGAGACGAACTGCGGCGCACGGCCGCTCGAGGACGTCCCCGTGCGCGGCACGAGGAGGTTCACCGTCGCGCTCTGCGTCGGGATCGTCGGCGTGCTCGTCGGCTGGGTCTGAGGTTGCTGCGGGGCGACCGCCGAGCCTCCGCCGCCGCCACACCCGGCGAGCAGGACGAGAGATGCGGCGACCGCTAGCGCGCGCGGGTTCATATGACGGAATCGCCTCCCGAGGAAACGTGACGAACCCCGCGCCGTAGCGCGGGGATCATCACTATGATCACGGCTCATGGATCGCCGAGACCCTTATTGGGTCTTGTGCTGCTTCCCGTTGACCGTGAAGTTGGCCGACGTGACGGAGATGTAGAACGTACCGTCATGCGTCTCGCCGCCAGGTGTCGGCTCGACGGGGTTCGCCGTGTGCGACGTGATCGGGTAGCCGGTGCCGTGCTCCTTCAGGCGAACGCTGCACACGCCGACGCCGTGCGCCGTGATCGTGAACGTCGTCGCCGGGCTCGCGCTGAACGTCGCGATGCCGCCGCCCGTGCCGCACGTGCCGCCGGTCCCGTTGCCCGGATCCAGGTCGTACTGCTTGCTGTACGGCGCGCCCGTCCAGCCGGTCTCGGTGGCGCTCACGTTCTGCGCGCCGCTGGGCTGCGCGAAGAACAGCGTCTGCGCATTGAAGTTCGAGTCGGTGTTGAGGCCGCCGTTGGCCGCGGTGTCGTCGGTCGTCCCGCTCAAGACCACGTCGAAGACGGTCGGCGTGACGTTGCCGCTGCCGGTGATGCCGGTGCCGCTCGCGGTGATCGAGAACGGGTTGTCGGCCTGGCCGGTGTAGTCGATCGTCAGCGCGTCGCCGGGTGCGTTCAGCGTCTGCACGGTGTTCGGTGCGCCGCCGTTGACGTGCAGCGTCGTCTGCCCCGTCGCGTCGCCGTCGGTGACCGTGATCGGGTTCTCGAAGTTCGCGCTGCCGACGATCTGCGCGCCGGAGGCGTCGAGCGCGCTCCAGGTCACCGTCGCGCCGGTCGCCGAGGTGTTCGCGGTCAGCGCCGGGATGCTGATGTTCACCGTCTTCACGATGCCGAGCAGCGTGACCGTCGGCGTGTTGTTCGTGCCCTGGACGATCGTGAGCGTCGTCGTCTTGCGCGCGAGCGCGTTCGGAACCGCGTCCTCGGCCGTGATCGTGTAGTTCACGCTGCCGGGCGGTGCGGCGACCGGAATCGTGCACGTCGCGGTAGGCGGTGCGCCGGAGGTCGTGCAGTTTCCGCCTCCGCCGAAGTTCAGCGCCGTCGTCACGTCGCTCGGAACCCAGGCCGGCGGCGCCGAGCCGTTCACGGTGTTCACCTGGACGCGGATCTGCGTCGAGTTCGGCGAGACGTACTGCGGCGCACGCTTCGAAGACGACGGCTTCGCACCGAGCGGGAAGCTGATCGTCATGTTGATGGTTTGAGGAGTGCCGCCGGGCTGCGGGCCCTGCGGCGCAGGCGCCGTCGCCGGGGACGAACCGCCGCCACCGCCGCAGCCTGCGAGCAAGACCAGCGCCGCAATGGCGAGCGCACGTGACTTCATGAGCTGAGAACGCCTCCGGTTGGAACGAGACTGAATCCGGCCGTCCGTATCGGGCGGGCCGGGGGTAGGTTGCGCGAGGTTCCGTGAACGTGCGCCCGCCGCCTCGCGCTTGCGGCCGACTTACCGAAATCCTTACCTTGCGGTGCTTACCGCGTACTTACGTCTACCTTCGGCCCGAGACCGTCACCGAGCCACTGTTGACCGTGAAGGTAACAGTGACCGACGCCCCGGCACCGGTGCTGACCGTCGCCGAGCAGCTGCCGGGGTTCTGCGGGGTCACGGTGTCGCTGAAGGTCAGCCCCGACCCGGTCGGGGTGCTGAAGGCGACGATCGCACTGCTCCCGCTCCCGCACGAGCCGGCGTTGACCGAGACCGAAGACGCCGCGGCCGTCGAGGTGACCGTGACGGTCTGCGCGTAGGCGGCGCCGGTGCCGGAGAACGTGATCGAGCTCGGCGTCGCGGTCAGCGTTCCGGGCGGCGGCGGGTTCCCCGTGGGGAACGGCGGCGTGTTCGAACCGCCGCCGCACGCCGCCAGCAACACCGAGACGAGCGCGCCAAAAGCCGCTCGCAACAGAAAACGATCGGAAACCATGCCTCTTCCTTCGGCGCCGGGTGAGCCCGCTCGCACCGTACAACGCGAGGTACGCCCGCCCCTTCCGCTCAGCGCGCGGTCGAGCGCGCGATCTCGCGCTGCACGTCGCGGGCCTGGATGTCGCGCCGGCGGTCCCACAGCTTCTTCCCGCGGACCAGCGCGAGCTCGATCTTCACCCGGCCGTGCTTGAAGTACAGCCGCCACGGCACGAGCGTGAGCCCCTTCTCGGCGGCGCGGCCGGCGAGCCGGTCGATCTGCTCGCGGTGGAGCAGCAGCTTGCGCGGGCGGTTCGGCTCGTGGTTGAAGTACGAGCCCTCCTTGTACTGCGGGATCGTGAAGTTGAGCAGCCACAGCTCGTGGTCGCGCAGCCGCGCGAACGCCTCGTTGATCGAGACGTTGCCGCGGCGGATCGACTTGATCTCGGTCCCGGTCAGCGCCAGCCCGGCCTCGAGCGACTCGAGCTTCTCGTACTCGTGCCGAGCGCGGCGGTTGTCGAGCGACGGCTCCGCCGCCTTCGCGGCGCGCTCCGCCTTCGCGGCGGTGCGCGCCTGCTTCATCTTCGGCACGGCTCAGCTCCGCGGCGCGTCGGGGACGCCGAGGCGCTCTTTCCCGAGCGGACCCTTCGAGACGAACGAGCCTTCCGCGCCGGCCAGCACGGCACCGCGCGCGTCGCATACCGCGGCCTCGAGCGCGAGCACGTTGCGGCGCCGCCACTTCACCTTTCCGGTCACCGTCAGCGGCTCGCCGAGCGGGACCGGCGCGCGGAAGCGCATCTGAATCGCGGCGGTCATCCCGCGCTCGCCGGCGGCGCCGCACGCGTACGCCATCGCCTCGTCGAGCAGCGTCGCGACGACGCCTCCGTGCGCCGCGCCGCGCCAGCCTTGGAAGCGCGGCGGCAGCGTGATCTGCGCCCGCACCTCACCCTCGCCGACCGGCTCGAAGCGCAGGTGCAGACCCTCGGCGTTGTACGGGCCGCATGCGAAGCAGCGGCCGTCGTCGACCGGGAGCGCCTCGCTCATTTCTTCCGCTTCGGCGCGGGCGTGCTCGACGGGCCGGGCGAGGGCGAGGCGGGGGTGAGCTTGCCGTACGCGCCGTCGTCGATCTTCTTCAGCAGGCTGCTCGCGTACAGCGTGTCGGCGTTCGCGGTGATCGACGCCTTGAGGACGCGGCGCGCGTCGTCGGGCTTCTTCTCGTCGAGGTAGATGCGCGCGAGCAGCGTGTAGCCGTGCTGGCCCGCCTCGCCGACGTGGCCGACGTCCGCCTGGAGCCCGCGCGTCGCGTAGTCGACCGCAGCGGTGTACTGCCCGAGGTCGTGCATCACCGAGGCGACGTGGAAGTAGATGTCCGCGTAGTCGGGGACGAGGTTCGGGACGTCGATGATCAGCGTCAGCGCGTGGTGCGGGTCTTTGAGGTCGATCTGGTAGATGCGCGCGAGATATTCGCGGGCGAGGACGTTCTGCGGGTCGGCTTTGAGCGCGGCGAGGAACTCCGTCTTCGCGCGCGTCGCGCTGCGGTCGCCCTCGCGCATGATCCCGAGCCCGGTGTGCGCCGACTGCGAGTCCGCATCGAGCTGGACCGCGGCGTTGAGCTCCTCGCGCGCGTCGACGCTGCGGTCGCGCCCCGTGAGCGAAGCGAACAGGTACGAGAACGCGAGCTTCACGTGCGCGAGCGCGTTCTTGGGATTCTTCGCGAGCTGCTCTTCCTCGGCGTCGATCAGGCCGTCGAGCGTCCCCGGCGTCTGCGCCGCGGTCGCGTTGAGAAACGAGAGCGCGAGCGTGTTGTCGGGGATCACCGCGAGCGCGTCCTCGAACCCCTTGCGCGCCCCCGCGAAATCGCGCGAGTAGAACGCCTTCAGCCCTTGCCCGAGCGGCGCGGTGAACGCGGCGTTCGCGTAGTCGTTGCGCGCGCTGCTCGGCGCCGTGCTCGTCTTCGCCGCGGCGGACGGGCGCGGCGCGGCGGCGGTTCGCGGCGCGGGCGAGGCGGCGAGCAGCGCGGGGACGAGCGCAGCGAGCGCGGCGGCGAGCGCGCGCTTCGGGGCGGCGCGCATCAGCGGCCGACCAGCAGCCGGCGCGCGAGCGCGTCCGGGAGATTCGCGGAGACGATCTTCTCCTGCACCTGCGCGATCGGGTAGTCGACGCGGATCACCGTCACCGTCTGCGCGTCGGAGTCGTAGAACCCGAACGAGGAGCGCGGGTTCAGATCGCGCGGCTGCCCGACGCTGCCGACGTTGATCAGATAGCGCAAGCCGGGGAGGAGCTTCACCTTGCCGCCCTGCTGCAGGTGCGCGTGCTCGATGGTGCCGTCCGGTTTGAGCGTGTAGACCTCCGCGATGTGCGTGTGCCCGATGAAGATCAGCGGCGCGTCGGTCGCCGCGAAGGCGCGCGCCGCGGCGGCCTTGTCGAGGATGTACTCGAAGTAGTTGACCGGCGCGCCGTGGACGAGCAGAAACTCCGGCATGCGGAACTCGTAGCCGAGGCTGTCGAGCCAGGCGAGGTTCTCCGGCGTGAGCACGCCTTGCGTCCACTTCATCGCTTCGCGCGCCGCCGGGTTGAAGTACGCGAGACCGAAGTTATCGATCGCCGCCACGTCGTGGTTCCCGAGGACCGTCGCGGTCGCGCGGGCGCGGATCTTCTCGACGCACTCGTTCGGGTTCGGGCCGTACCCGACGATGTCGCCCAGGCACAGCAGCTTGTCGTCCTCGCGCAACTGCGCGAACACCGCGTCGAGCGCTTCGATGTTCGAATGAACGTCGGAGACCACGGCGTATCTCACGGGAATGCCTTCTCCCGCACGCTGTCCAGCGCCTCGGCGAAGCGCTCGGCGAACGCGGCTCGCTCGGCCGCCGTACCGACCGTGACGCGGATGAAGCCGTCGATCGGCGGCGCCCAGGGCTTGCGGACGAAGACGCCGAGCTCGAGCAGCGCGGCGACCATCGCCTCCGCCTGCGCCTTCGTCCCGATCTCGATGCAGACGAAGTTCGTCGAGGAGCGTAGCGAGCGCAGCCCGTGCCGAGCCGCCAGCGCGTGATAGTCGTCGCGCCCGCGCTCGACCTCGGCGATGACCCCGCGCAGGAACGCGTCGTCGCCGAGCGCCGCGAGCGCGCCGATCTGCGCGGTGCGGTTCACGCCGAAGTGCAGCCGCAGCTTCTGGAACGTGGTGACCAGCTCGGCCGAGCACAGCGCGTAGCCGATCCGCGCGCCGGCCATCCCGTACGCCTTCGAGAACGTGCGGGTGCGGATCGTGCGCGGGTCGATGACGTCGGGCGGGAGCGCGTCGCGCGGGACGAAGTCGGCGTACGCCTCGTCGAGGAAGAGCAGGACGTCGTCCGGGAGCGCGTTGCGCAGCTCGGCGAGCACCGTGCGGTCGACGAACGCGCCGGACGGGTTGTCGGGGTTCGCGATGTAGACCAGCTTCGCACCCGAGCGCTTCACGGCCGCGACGATGCTCTCGGGGACGATCCCGCCGGTCGCGTCGGGGTCGGCGAACTCGGCGCGAGCGCCGAAGCCGGCCAGGTGGTAGAACAGCGTCGGATAGGTGCCGCGCGTCGCGACGCAGGCGTCGCCCGGCCCGCAGAAGGCGCGCACGATCAGCCCCATCAGGTCGTCGATCCCGCAGGCGACGACGATCTCCTCGACCGTGCAGCCGTGGCGCGCGGCGAGCGCGGCGCGCAGCTCGAGCGACTCGGGGTCGCCGTACCACGAGGTCAGGCCGACCGCCTCGCGCATCGCCCCGATCGCGCGCGGCGAGGGGCCGAAGGCGCTCTCGTTCGCACCGAGGCGGAGCAGGCGGTCGCGGCCGAAGCGGCGCGCGAGCTCTTCCGGGGCGACGAACGGGGTCGACGGAGGGACCGCGGCGACCAGCGCGGTCGGCTGCGGGACGCGGCGCGGCGAGCTCACGGTCCTGCGACCCCCGCGCGGCCGGCGCCGTTGCGGACTCTGGCCGCGCGGCGCAGCATGCGGAGGCGCCGGCCGACCCGCAATCCGCCCGCGTTGACCCGCCTGACGTGCGGCGTCTCCCGAGCGACCCGGATCAAGGTCTCGCGCGTCTTCGCGTCCTGCACCACCCCGCCCAGCGTGACGACCCCGCGGCTGACCGAGACGCTGACGGTCGTCGCGGCCTCCGCGTCGTGCGCGACCAGCCCGGTCTTCACGGCCGTCAGGATCAGCGCGTCCTGCAACACCTCGCCCGCCGCCGGCGTGGTGAGCGCCTCCGCCGCCTTCCGCCGGTCCGAGCTGGTGCAGCCGGCGAGCAGCGCGCTTGCCATCAGGCCGAGCGCGACGGCGCGCCTCACGACGCGCCTCCGTAGCGGAGCACGGTGACCGGCTCGCCGGCTTCGATCGGCACGCGGTCGGGGCCCACGACGACGTAGCCGTCGGCGCGGGCGAGCAGGCTGGTGTGCGAGGACCGCAGCGTCAGCGGTCGCGCGGCGCCGGCATCGTCCAAGATCGTCGGGACGTACCACGTCCAGCCCCGCCGTCCGGCGAAGCGCTCGCGCGCGACGGCGGCCTGCGCGGCGCGCCGTGCGCCCCGCTCGCCGGTGAGCGCACGGAAGAGCTCGGATGCGATCGCGTCGAGGATCGTCAGCGCGCTCGTCGGGTTCCCGGGGAGCCCGAGGACGAGCCGGTCGCCGGCCGCGGCGAAGACGGTCGGCTTCCCGGGCTTCACCCGCAGGCCGTGGACGACCACGCCGGGGGCGCCCAGGCCGTCGATCGCGGCCGGGACGTGATCGCGCGCGCCGACCGACGAGCCGCCGGTCAGCACGACCGCATCGGCGCGGCGGAGTCCCTCGGCGATCCCGGCGCGGATCTCCTCGACCTCGTCGACCGCGCGCGGCAGGTGGACGACCTCGCAGCCGAGGGCGGCGAGACCGCCCGCGATCGCCCAGCGATTCGAGTCTCGGACCTGCCCGGTGCCGGGACGTTCGGCGGCGTCGACCAGCTCGTCGCCGGTCGAGACGATCGCAACGCGCGGCCGGCGGAACACCTCGACGTCGATCCGGCCCAGCGTCGCCAGCACCGACAGCTCGGGCGCGCCGATGCGGCGGCCGGCGGGGAGGACGAGATCGCCGGCGGCCATGTCGTCGCCGCGCGGCGTGAACGAGTCGCCCGCGGCCGGGGCGGCGCCGGGGATCAGCTCGTCGCCGCGCTCCTCGGCGTCCTCGATCGGGATCACGGCGTCGGCGCCGTCGGGGAGGACGCCGCCCGTGGGGATCCGCATCGCCTCGCCCGCGCCGAGCGGGCCGGGCGGCGCGTGGCCCATCCGGACCGTCCCGGTGATCCGCCGCGGCGCGACGCCGTCGGCGGAGCGGACCGCGAAGCCGTCCATCGTCGAGCGGTGGTCGGCGGGGTAGGCGGCGTCCGCGACCGCGTCGCGCGCGAGGATGCGGCCGAACGCGGCGCCGAGCGCGACGCGCTCGATGCCGAGCGGGCGGAGCGGGACGGCGCGCAGGTATGCGGCGATCGCCTCGCCGGGCGCGAGAAGCTGGTCGGTCTCGAAGGTTGCGCCGGGGCGGAGTGCGCGCATCCCAGCCCGGTTCGACACGGAGGCCCCCCGTGCCATCGCGAACGAGGCGGGCCGTGCTGAACCTGGATCTGCTGCGCCGCGAGCCCGACCACGTCCGCGTCGCGGCGCGGCGCCGCGGAGGCGGCGCCGAGTTCGTGGACCGCATCCTGGAGCTGGATCGCGAGCGCCGCGCCGCGATCACCGCCGCCGAGTCGCTCAAGGCCGAGAAGAACGCGCTGACCGCACAGATCGCGAAGGCCGCCGACAAGAAGGCCGCCGCCGCCGAGCTGCGCCCGAAGATCGCCGAGCTCGACGCGCGGATCGAGACGGCCGGCGAGGGCGTGCCGCGGTACGACGAACGGATCGATGCGGAGCTTTCGGAGATCCCGAATCTACTCGACGGCTCGGTCCCCGACGGCGACGACGAGCATTCCAACGTGCAAGTCCGCACCTGGGGCGAGCCGCGGCGGTTCGATTTCGAGGCGAAGCCGCACTGGGAGATCGGCGAGCGGCTCGGGATCTTCGACTTCGAGCGCGCGACGAGGCTCGCCGGCTCGCGGTTCGTCGTGCTGCGCGGCGCGGGCGCGCGGCTCTCGCGCGCGATCGCACAGTTCTTCCTCGACCGCGCTGCGCGCAACGGCTACACCGAGCTGAACGTGCCGGTGCTGGTGAACCGCGCGACGATGTGGTCGACCGGCCAGCTCACGAAGTTTTCGGATCAGATGTATGCCTTCGAAGGCGACGCGCCGGGCGAGGAGCTGTATCTCATCCCCACCTCCGAAGTGCCGCTGACGGCAATGCACCGCGAAGAAATTCTGCGCGGCGAGGAGCTGCCGCTGCGCTACACCGCGTACACGCCGTGCTTCCGCAAGGAGGCCGGCGCCGCGGGCCGCGACACGCGCGGTCTGATCCGCATGCACCAGTTCGAGAAAGTCGAGCTGGTGTGGCTGACGACGCCCGAGCGCTCGATGGACGACCACGAGACGCTGACGCGCAACGCGGCCGGACTCTACGAAGAGCTCGGCATCCCGTACCGCGTGATGCTGCTGTGCGCGGGCGATACGAGCTTCAACTCGGCGAAGACGTACGACGTCGAAGCGTGGTTTCCGGGCGCCGGTGCGTACCGCGAGATCAGCTCGTGCTCGAACTGCACCGACTTCCAGGCGCGCCGCACGCAGATCCGCTTCCGTCGCGAGCCGGCGTCGAAGCCGGAGCTGGTGCACACGCTGAACGGCTCGGGCGGGGCGGTCGGGCGCACGCTGGCCGCGGTGATCGAGAGCTACCAGCGCGCCGACGGCGGTCTGACGATCCCGGACGCGCTGCAGCCGTTCGCGGGTTTCAGCTCGATCGAACCGGACGGTTCGACGCGCTGAGTGGTGGATTCGCTGCGCGAATCCTTCGCGGTCCTCGCTTCGCTGCGGTCCGCACGTGGCTGATGAGGTCGTCGCTCGTGCGGCGCGGGTGCTGCGCGAGGGCGGGGTCGTGGCGATCCCGACCGAGACGGTGTACGGGCTCGCGGCGGATGTCGAGAACCCGGACGCGATCGCGCGCGTATTCGCGATCAAAGGGCGGCCCGCGGATCACCCGCTGATCGTGCACGCACAGGACGTCGATGCGCTCGACGGCTTCGTCGCGGAGATCACGCCGCGGCTGCGCGCGCTCGCGGCGGCGTTCTGGCCGGGGCCGCTCACGGCGATCGTCAGGCGCGGGCCGCGCACGCCGCGCGGCGTCACGGGCGGACAGGATACCGTCGCGGTGCGCGTGCCGGAGCACCCGGTCGCGCGCGCGATTCTGGCCGCGTTCGGCGGCGCGCTCGCCGCGCCGTCGGCGAACCGTTTCGGGCGCATCTCGCCGACGACCGCGGAGCACGTGCGCGCCGATCTCGGCGACGAGGTCGATCTCGTCGTCGACGGCGGTCCGGCGCGCGTCGGCATCGAGTCGACGATCGTCGATCTGACGGCCGAGGTACCCGCGGTTCTGCGCGCGGGCGCGATCACGCCGTTGCTGCTCGGCACGGCGCTCGGCACGCCGGTGATCACGCGCGCCGGAGGCGCGGTGCGCGCGCCGGGGACGCTGCCTTCGCACTACGCGCCGCGCGCGCGGCTCGTGTTGGTGGAAGGCCCGGCCGACGCCGAAGCTCTTCGCCGGATGCTCGAGGACGAGACGCAGCGCCGCGCGGCGAGCGGCGAGCGCGTCGCGGCGCTGACATTGCCCGACGATCCCGCGGCGGCGGCGCGCTCGCTGTACGCGGCGCTGCGCGCGCTCGACGCGGACGGCTACGACACGATCGTCGCGGCGCTCCCGCCCGACACGGAGCCGAACGCCGCGGTGCGCGACCGGCTCATCCGCGCGGCGGCGCCGCGATAGGCGTCCGCGAGCACGCCGGCGCGGCAGCGTCGTTTCGGCGGTACAGCACCGTGCGGTAGTCCAGCCGCGCCGCCACGCCGTATCCCGCGCGGATGCGCGCGAGCGTCGCGTCGCGCGTCGCGGCGTCGCACCACGGACCGCAGCGCTTCACCACGATCCAGCGCGGGCGCGCGCAGTCGACGATGCGGCGCAGCTCGTCGGCGCCCGAGATGCCGAGCATCGGCCACAGCGCGGGATTGAAGAGGTTCGACGTCTCGGGATAGCGCGTCGGCGCGGCGACGCCGAGCCGGTCGTACATCAGCGGCGTCTCTTCCACGAACCAGACGCCGTCGTGCGCGAGCGGGTACGCGCGCAGGCGCCGCACGAGGCGATCGCCCTCCGAGATGCGCCAGTCGTGCTCGCCGCGCACGGTGCGCATCCACACGATGCGCGCCGACGAGTTCGCCTCGAAGTACCCGTGGAGAAAGAACGTCGCGACGACCAGGACCGCGACGAACGCCGTGCGCGCCGGCGCGCGGACCCGGGCCGCGATGCGGTCCGCGCCGATCCCGCCGAGCGCGGCGAGCGGCGCGACCAGCGGCAGGAACTGTCGCGCGTCGTACTCGCCGACGGCGATCAGCGTCAGCGCGCCGAGCGCGAGCCACAGCGCGACCAGTCCGATCCAGCCGTTCGCGCGCAGCACGGCGAACGGCGCGAGCTCCCAGGCCGGCGTGAGCAGCCGCAACTCGGCGGCGAAGTCGCGGGGCAGCGGGCGCACCGCGCCGCGCGAGCCCATCCGGCGCAGCGTCGCGCCGACGTTCGCATCGTAGAGATCGTCGATGCGGTGCGCGAGCGCGTAGACGCCCGCTTCGACGAGCACGGGTGCGACGAACGCGCCGGTGAACGCGATGACCGCCGGCACGCCGCGCGCGAGCAGGGCAGCCAGCGCCGGGACGAGCGCGAACGGCAGCATGCTGAGCTTCATCTGCACCGCGCAGGCCGCGAGCAGCCCCGCCAGCGCGATGCGCCCGTAGCGCGGCCGCCCGGTCAGCGCGAGCAGCGAGCCGGCGGCGAACGGGACCGCGAGCAGCTCAGCGTCGCCGATCAGCCCGTCGTTCTCGATCGAAAGACATGCCCACAGCACCGCGGCGAGCACGCCCGCGCGCTCGCTGCCGCTGATGCGCGCGACGAGCCGCCACAGGATCAGCGTCGTCGCGAGCGCGGCGATCAGGTCGAGCAGCGCCGCCGCGCGCGAGCCGTCCCCCGCGACCGCGAGCGCGAGCGCGAAGAGCGCGAAGAGGCCCGGCGGCTTATACTCCCAGACCGTCGTGTACGGGAGCGCGCCGTGGAGCAGCGCGCGCCCGCCGAGGATGTACGCGCCGACGTCGCCGTCGTCGTTCCCCTCGAGGAACGGGTGCGCGCGAACGAGCGCGGTCAGAAGGACGAGGACGACGGCGACCGCGGGCCGGCTCATCGCGAATCCAGCAGAGAGTCCATCTTTCGCAGCTCGATGTTCCGGGAACGAAGGTGAGGTGTTCCGCCGCTCGCTCGCGCTCGCCCTTGCGCTCGCCGTGCTTCCGTGCCCGGCCGCGAACGCGCGCGGGGCGCACCCTCTTCCGGCGCCGGCGACGACCGCTCCCGCGCGCGCGGCCGCGTCGCTCGGCGCGCTCGACGTGATCGCGCTCGAGATCTGCTACACGACCGTGCTGGCGCGCTACTACAAGCCCGTCGATCCGGCGCTGCTGCTGACCGGCGCACGCAGCGGGATCGCGTCCTATCTCGCCTCGCGGGGAATCGCGGCGCCGCGGTTCCCGCCGCTGCCCGCGGGCGTCGACCGCTATCGCGCGGAGAGCGAGATCGACCGCGACGTCGCGCTGGTCGTCGCGCGCTACGGCGCGCGCGTGCGGACCGCCGACCTCGTCTCGAGGACGATCGCCGGCGAGCTGGCGACGCTGCAAGATCCGTACACCGTGCTCTTCCCGCCGGCGCAGTTCAAGAAGTTCGTCGGGTTCCTCGACGGCAAGGCCGCGGCGGGGATCGGTGCCGAGCTCGACGTCGATCCGCAGACGCACGCGGTGCGCGTCGTCGACGTCTTCCCCGACAGCCCGGCGGAGGGGGCGGGGCTGCAGCCGGGCGACACGATCACCGCGATCGACGGCCGCCCGCCGCCGGCGACGACGCCCGCCGCCGTCGCGACCGCGTTGCGCGGCCCGCCGGGGAGCACCGTGCGGATCGCGTTCGTCCGCGGCGAGCTCGCGCACGAGCCGGTCGCGATCGTTCGGAAGATCGTCTCTCCGCGAGACGTGACGGGACGGATGCTCTCCGGCGGGATCGCGTACGTGCGGATTCGCGCGTTCGGCGCGAACTCGCCGCAGCAGCTCGACGCGGTCCTCACGAAGCTGCGCGCCGCGAACCCGCGCGCGTACGTGATCGATCTGCGCGCCGACGGCGGCGGCTACCGCGACGCCGCGATCGCGATCGGCTCGCACTTCGTCTCGGGGACGATCGTCACGACCCAGGAGCGGACGGGCCGGCCGGCCGCGTTCGCCGCGAAGCCGGGGATCGCGCCGCTCGGCTCGCCGCTGGCGGTCCTCGTCGACGGCGACACGGCGTCGGCGGCGGAGATCGTCGCCGGCGCGATCCAGGACGACAAGGTCGGGACGCTCGTCGGGACGCGCACGTTCGGCAAAGGGCTGGTGCAGGAGACGTTCGCGCTCCCGGACGGCGGCGCGATCAAGATGACGACGGCGCGCTATCTGACGCCGGCCGGCCGCGACATCGACAAGGTGGGCATCACGCCCGACGTCGTCGTCGCGCAGCGCCCGGACGCGCATCCCGGCGAACCGGGCCGCGACGCGCAGCTCGACGCTGCGCTCGCGCTGTTCGCGGCCCATTGAACCGCGCCGGCCGATGCGGACGGCCGTCCCGGCGCTATCGCAGGCCGACCGTTTTTCTCGCCAGCCGCAGCACGGACTCGTCCGCGCCGTAACGCGCCAGCTCAGCGATTGGGATCCACGCCAGCTCGTGCGACTCGTCGCTGACGACGAGCGGTTCATCCGGATCGGCTTCGAGCGCGAAGCGCACGTCGTAGTGGTCGTGCGCCGGTTCCCCCGGGCGCGCCGGGATCGCGTGCACGTCGAGGTCGTAGATCGCCTCGTGCACGAAGCGCAGCGAGATGAGGCCGGATTCTTCGTGCGCTTCGCGCATCGCGGCGGCGCGCAGGTCGGTCTCACCGTCGGCGTGGCCGCCGAGCTGCAGCCACTTGCCGAGCTTGCGATGGTGCGTGAGCAGTGCGTGCGTGCGGGAGGGATCGACGATCCAGGCGGACGCGGTGACGTGACCGATCGGCAGCGCGCGCTCGAACGCGTCGGCGTGCGCTGCGACGAATGCGACGAGCCGGTCGCGCATCGCGCGCTCGCGCTCGTCGGCGGGCTCGTGCGCGCGCAGCTCGTCGAGCAGCGCGAGGCGGGACGCGGCGGCCATCCCGCGCTGGTTCGCGCGACGTTCGCCGGTTCCGCCGCGTTTCGCGAACATGACCTCTCGCATACTGGCCGCGCTCGCCACGCTCGCCGCGCTGGCGGCCGCTCCGACGCCGCCGCCGATCGCCGGCGGCCCGCACGTCATGCGCATCCTGCGCCCGTGCGCCGCGGCGCAGCTCCGCGCCGCGGTCGTCGAAGACCAGGGCGCGATGATGCACCGCGAGCTGCGCATCGGGCTGACCAACACCGCGACGACGGCCTGCGCGATCGACGGCTATCCGGCCGTGCGGCTTCTCGACCAGCAACAGCACCCGTATATCGTCGCCGAGACGTTCTCCACGGAGAAACCTCGCGAGTTCACGATCGGCACGGGCCAGACGGCGACGTTCGGCCTGCGCGTCGCGACGGGCGACGGCACGACGACGTACATGACCGCGCCGTCGCTGGCGATCATCCCGCCGGGCGACGTCGCGCCGGTGCTGCTCCGCATCGAATTGCCGGTGGCCCCGACGCTCGAGGTGACGCCGCTGACTCCGGCGGCGACGAAGTAGCGGTCAGCCTTCGCCGCGCCGAACGCGCGCGCACAGATCGCGCGCGGCGAGGTCCCAGGTCGGAAAATCGAAGGTGAACCCGCTCGCCGCGAGCTTCGCCGAGACGACACGCCTGCTCTTGAGCGCGAGCTCGGTCTCGGTGCCGATCACGCGCGCTCCGATCGCGAGCAATGGTCCCGGAGCCGGGAGTCCGATCGGCATCCCCCATGCGGCACGCAGGTCGCGCATGAACTCCGCGTTCGGCAGCGGATTCGGCGCCGAGACGTTGACCGCACCGTCGAGTGTTTCGTCGCGGATCACCTGATCGACGGCGCGCACGAAATCCGCGCCGTGCACCCACGAGATATACTGCCGCCCGTCGCCCACGGTTCCGCCGAGTCCGCAGCGCACGAGCCGCAGCAGCACGTCGAACGGCCCACCGGCACCCGGCGTCATCACGACCGCCGCACGTAGCTTCACCTTGCGCGTGCCGGGCGTGACCGCCTCGTCGACGGCACGCTCCCACGCTTGCACCACGTCGATGCTGAACCGCCACTCGGCCGGGGCATCCGGCTCGCTGCCGCCGATGACGCCGGTGAACTCATCGTTCGCGGCGTCATAGCGATGGGCATACAGCGTCGCCGTGCTCATCTGAACCCATAGCTTCGGCGGTGCCGCAGCCGCCGCGATTGCCGCACCGACGGCCCGCGTCGAATCGACGCGCGAGTCCATGATCGCGCGCCGGTTCTCCGGCGTGTACCGGCAGTTCACGCTGCGCCCGGCCAGATTCATCACCACGTCCGCGCCATCGACCTCGGCGCTCCACGCCCCGAGCGTCTTCGCATCCCACGCGACCACGCGCCACGGCGCCTCGTGCACCGCCCGGCTTAGCACGACGACGTCGTAGCCCGCCGCATGGTGCGCGCGAGCGACCAAGGTGCCGAGCTGTCCGGTCCCGCCGGCGACGACGATCTTCACCCGACTACCTCTTTGCGACGGAACATGGAGGAGAGAGTGGGATTCGAACCCACGAGCCCCGTGAAGGGCGTGCGGTTTTCAAGACCGCCGCGTTCAACCGGGCTCTAAACGTGGGCCAGTTCGTGGACCTCGACGACAAGGTGTCCATCAGCATCTCGCCTCTGCTCCATCGCGATTGCCACACCGAGCCGGTCCACGATCGTAAGCAGGCGGTCCAACGAGAAACGGTTGATGCGGCCGTTCGCCAACCGTGAAATGTCCGCTTGGTCGACGCCTACGAGTTGCGCGGCCGATTCTTGGGTTAGGCTCCGGCGAGCGATGACCGAATTTATCACGTTGATGACGCGAGCTTTGCGGAGCAAGTCGTCGGCATCTGGACGACCAAGCTGCGCGAAGACATTCCCGGACTTGTGCGTGACTTCAGGCGTCTTTCGCTTTGCGCTGCTGCTTTTCATGATGCTCTCTCGCTTGCCGGAGCCGTCCTTCGATCCGCTTCAGATCGATCTGCGGCGACCCTTCCCTCCGTTGGGCGCCGCAGGCACTTGGTGTCAGCGGACGTGGAGGAGAGAGTGGGATTCGAACCCACGAGCCCCGTGAAGGGCCTGCGGTTTTCAAGACCGCCGCGTTCAACCGCTCCGCCATCTCTCCGTGCGGGCAGACCCGTTGTTCCAGGCCGCGAGCGCTCCCTCTTCCGAGCGAACCGGCTCGGATGGGCCGAACTTTGCAATCGCTAAACATTTCCGACGGGCCGCCGATTCACCAGAAGTTGCGAGCCGTCAATGCGCTCGCGTGACATCGACTTTTCATAAAGGGTGCCATGAACATCAGACTCCTCGCGGCAGGGGCCGTCTTTAGTCTTGCCCTCGCGGGCTGCGGAAGCGGGGGATCGTCGACCGTTCCTCCCGCGCACGGTGATGCAGCCAAGGCAAACGTTCCCGGCGTGCCGGCGAACGGCGGCGGTGGGTCCGCCGCCTCGGCGCAGCGCTCCACGATGACGATCAGCATCGCGATCCCGGCGAAGAAAAAAGCGCCCGCGTCGGCCGGCA
>DATHLN010000232.1:0-21998 GCA_035488115.1 Candidatus Limnocylindrales bacterium
CCCTCGTATCCGGCGCCGCAGGCGCTCGACGAAGCCGGGATCGCGCGCATCGTGACGGCGTTCGCCGACGCCGCGCGACGCACGCGTGCAATCGGTGGCACGGTGATCGAGATCCACGCGGCGCACGGATATCTCGTGCACCAGTTCCTCTCGCCGCTGGTGAACACACGCACCGACCGCTGGGGCGGTTCGTTCGAGAACCGCACGCGGCTCGCGCGGGAGATCGTCCGCGCGGTGCGCGGCGTGTGGCCGGAACGGCTGCCGCTGTTCGTGCGCGTCTCGGCAACGGATTGGGCCGAAGCCGGCTGGGACGTCGAGCAGACCGTCGAGCTCGCGAAGCTGCTGCGCGAGGACGGCGCGGATCTGATCGACGTGAGCTCCGGCGGCGCGGTGCCGGTGCGTCCGGGCGCGATCCCGGTCGGGCCGCTGTACCAGACGCCGTTCGCGGAGCGGATTCGCCGCGAAGCGGGGATCGCGACCGGCGCCGTCGGCATGATCACCGAGCCCGCCGACGCCGAAGCGATCGTCGCCGAACAGCGTGCCGATCTCGTCGTCATCGCGCGCGAGCTGCTGCGCGATCCGTACTGGCCGCTCTTCGCCGCTCGCGCGCTCGGCGCCGACGTCGCCTGGCCCCCGCAATACCAGCGCGCGATCGGCGACCGCGCGACGATGCGCGTCGCCGCGAACGTGTAAAACGAAGAACCGCGCGATGCGCGGTTCTTTCATGGAGCCGACGGCCGGACTCGAACCGGCGACCTGCTATTTACGAAACAGCTGCTCTACCAACTGAGCTACGTCGGCACGGCGCGCTGGCGCGCGACCGCCTTGGGTTCGCGGGTCGCCCCCTTGCCCCTTCCGCGCGCCGCGCGTACGGGAGTCTTTACGGTCCGGGTGAGGCCCGCGCTCGCTCCCGCCGAAAATACAGGCGTGAGCCGTCGTTTGGTCGCTCTCGCCGCGCTTGCCGCCGTGCTCTGGCCGGCTTGGGCTCTCGCGGCCGACCAGCCGCCGCTCGCGGCTGCGGGCGCACCGGTCCCCGCCGAAGCGACCAGTGCGACGCTGCTGCGGCCCGCGACGCTGCACGCGGCGTTCCGCGTCCCGCATCTCGACACCGCGCTCTACGTCGGAACGCCCTGGTACGTTCGCGATCTCTCGGTGACCGTCGTCGGTCCCGGTCTGCGCCGCGACACGCTGACCGCGAACACGGATCTCCCCGGCCGCATGCTCGGCGTGCGCCTTCCGGCCGATGCGTGGCAGGCCGACCGCGTCGAGCTCACCGCGACGACCGTCAGCTCCGCCGCGCCACCGTATCTGCTGACGGCGGACCAGCTCGCGGAGATCGCCTGGCGCAGCTGGTCGTACGCCGCATTCTTCGGGCTCTTCCTCGCGCTCGCGCTCTTCCACGCCATCTTCGCACCGCTGCTGCGCTCGCGCGCGGCCGGCTGGTTCGCCGGGCTCGCCGCCGCGCAGGCCGGTCTGCTGATCCCGTGGCTCGGCATCGTCCGGCCGCCGCCGGAGATCAGCCAGCCGCTGCACGCGCTGCTGCAGTCGGCGGTCTACGTCTGCACGCTGATGTTCACGCTCGCACTCTTCCGCGAGCTGCGCCTCACGCGCCGCATGGCGGGCGCGCTCTATGCGCTCCTCGGGATGAACGTCACCGCCGTCGCCAGCGGCGACGTGTTCCAAGACCTCTGGGCCATACCGGATCTCTTCGCGCAGGCGCTCGTCGTCGCGCTGAACCTCGCGTTCGTCGGCTTCGGCGTCGCGGCGTTGCGCGCGCGGCTGACCGGTGCCCGATATTACCTCACCGCGACCGCGCTCGGCACCATCGCCGCGCTGACGACGATGGCGCCGGCCGGGCCGTTGCGTTCGGTTCCGCTCCTCGCCGCCGCCGGCGAAGCGCTGCTCTTCGCGCTCGCCGTCGCCGCGCAGCTCCGCTACGACGCGCGCGAACGCGCCCCGCGCCAGGAGGACGAGCGCGACGGTCTGACCGGGATCGCGAACCGCCCCGCGTTCGACGTTGCGCTAAGCGCCGCGTGGCAGCGCGCCGAGCGCGCGCGGTCACCGCTCGCCGCGGTGCTCGTCGACGTCGACCGCTTCAAGGCGTTCAACGACGCGTACGGCCACCTCGCCGGCGACGACCTGCTGCGCCGCGTCGCGCGCGTGATCGCGGCCGCAGCGTCGCGGCGCGACGACGTGGCGGCGCGGTACGCCGGCGACAAGTTCATCCTGATGCTGCCCGACACCGATCTCGCCGGCGCGCGCTACGTCGCCGAGGCGATCCTCGAGCGCGTCACCTTCCTCGCGATCGCGCACTCCGGGCTGCCGTCGAAACGCCTGAGCGTGAGCATCGGCGTCGCCGCGCTCGCGCCGCGCCACGGCGGCACGACGACCGCGAGCGATCTGGTGCACCGCGCCGATGCAGCCCTCTACGTCGCCAAGTCGATGGGCCGGAACCGCGTCATCGCGGACGAACCGATCCTCGCCTCGCCTACGTTGCGGTAAGGCATGCTCACCGCGCCGGCCGCGCGCACGATCGCGCACCACCTTCGCGCACCGCGCCCGCTCGGCGAGAGCCTCTCCGCCGCCGCGGCCGCGCTGCGCGACGCGCTCGGCGCGCGCGGCGCAGCGCTGGTCGTACGGCGCGACGGCCGCGCCGTGCGCGGCGAAGCGGGCACGCTCGCCGAGGACGCCGTCGCGCTGGCGCTCGGCGAGAACGACCTCGACGCGACGCTCCTGCTCTCCCCGGAAGCCGCCGTTCCGGACGATCTCGCGCTGGTGCTGACGCTCGCGCTCGAGGCGCGCTTCCTGGCCGAGTCCGCGCAGACCGACGGCCTGACCGGCGTCGCGAACCGCCGCACGTTCGACCAGCGCTTCGAGGAAGAATGGCTGCGCGCCGCGCGCGGCGGAAGCTCGCTGGCGGTCGCGATCCTCGACATCGACTACTTCAAGATCTACAACGACCGCAACGGCCACCTCGCCGGCGAAGACGCGCTGCGGCGCGTCGCGCACGCCGCGTCGGCGACGCTCCACCGCGCGGGCGACCGCTTCGCGCGCTACGGCGGGGAAGAGTTCGCCGCGATCCTTCCAGACACGTCGCTCGCCGGCGCGATCTCCGCGGCCGAGCACATGCGCACCGCCGTCGCGGCGCTCGCGATCCCGCACCCGCTCGGAAAGTCCGGCCGCCTCACGATCAGCGCCGGCGTCGCCGCGTGCGAGCCCTCGCGCGGCGGCAGCGCGCACGAGCTGCTCGCCGCCGCCGACCGCGAGCTGTACCGCGCGAAAGCCGAAGGCCGCGACCGCGTCGCCGCCGACGGCTACGCGCGCGAGGACGCGCACGACGACGTCATCCCGCAGCCGTTCTCCGCACTGATCGGCCGCGACGAGGACGTGATCGTCGTGAGCCGCGCGATCGAGGCGCACCGCGTCGTCACGATCGCGGGCCCCGGCGGCGTCGGCAAGACGCGGCTCGCGCTCGCCGTCGCGCACGACGCGGCGGCGCGCTTCGTGCACGTCCGCTTCGTCGACGCGCTCGGCGCGGCGAGCCGCGACGAGCTGCTCGCACGCGTCGGCGCCGGCCTCGGCGTGACGAACGCCGACGAGGTCGTGCGCGCGCTCAGCGCCGCGGACGCCCCGACGCTGGTCGTCCTCGACGGCTGCGAGCCCGTCGCTGCCGCATGCCGTGAGATGCTCGAAGCGCTCGCCGACGCGCCGCTGCACGTGCTCGCGACCAGCCGCGTCGCGCTCGGCGCGCGCGACGAGCGCGTCGTGCACCTGCGCCCGCTCGACGGGCCCGCCTCGCACGCGCTCTTCGACGATCGCGCACGCGCCGCCGGCGTCGTCGCCGACGCGAACGACCCGTATCTCGCCGCGCTGCTGCGCCGCCTCGCCGGCTCGCCGCTCGCGATCGAGGTCGCCGCGGGCCGGCTCGCGACCACCTCGGCCGGCGCGCTGCTCGCGACGTTCGCGAGCGAGGCGACGAACGGCGAAGGCGACCGCGCGACGCTCGGCTCGCTGCTCGCGAGCGCGCTCGGCGCGCTGACGCCCGCGGAGACGACCGCGCTGATCGCGCTCGGCGCGTTCCGCGGCAGCTTCACCGCGACGGACGCCGCCGCCGTGATTCCGATCGAACCGGTCGACGCGCGCGCCGCCGAGTCGCTGCTGCGCGCGATCGCCGCGCGCTCGCTGCTCGACGCCGCCTCGCACGACGGCATCACGCGCTGGCGGATGATCGACCCGGTCCGAGACGCCGCCGCGAAACTGCCCCGCGCCCGCGAGCACCGCCGCGCCGCGCACGCCGCGCACCTGCGCTGGTGCCTCGCGCGCCTCGATGCGATCGAAGCGCGCGCTGGAACCGCGACGAACCGCACCGCGCTGCTCGAGAGCGAGGCGGTGATCGACGAGGTGCGCGCCGCGCTCGACCGCGCGCTGCGCGACGGCGAGCTGATCGAGCCGGGCGCGCGCCTGTGCTACGCCGCGGTGCGCCAGTGGTTCGCGGTGCGGCACCCGCACGAAGGCCGCCTGCGCTGCGAAGCGTTCCTCGACCACAGCGAGCGCCTCGACGAGCTCACGCGAACGCGCCTGCACGCCTCCGCCGCGCGGCTCGCCTTCATCGACGGCGACCTGATCGGCACCGAACGCCACGCGCGCGCCGCCGACGCGCTGCTCGGCGAGCGCGACACGGTCGAACGTTCACCGGTGCTGAACTTCCTCGGGATCGTGGCGAAGTTCCGCGGCGACTACGACGAGGCCGAACGCCTCTTCCGGTTGGGCTGCGAGATGAACGCGCGGATCGGCAACAAGCGCGGCGAGGCGATCGCGATCGGCGCGCTCGGCACGCTCGCGTTCGATTTCCGCCTGGACTACGACGAAGCGGTGCGCCGCTACCGCGAGGCCGCCGACACGTTCCGCGGCATCGGCGACGACCTCAACGCGCTGGTGATGCTCGGGAACCTCGCCGAATCGCTCGCCGCGCGCGGCGACGCCGCCGAGGCCGAGCCGATCGTCACCGCCGCCGCGGAGGAAAGCCGCGCGTTCCTCAACCGCGCGACGTCGGGGCATTTGCTCTGCGTCGAAGCGCTCGTGCACGAGCTGCGCGGCGACGTCCGCGCCGCGGCGCACGCGATGCGCGAGGTGCTCGCGAGCCTCCCCGGCGGGACGCCCGGCGGGCTGACGGTGATGACGCTCGACTTCTCGGCGCGTATCGCACACCGCGCCGGCCACGACGCGTTCGCGACCGCGCTGATCGCCGCCGCCGAACACCACGCCGCCGCGGACGCGACGCCGTTCCTGCCGATCCAGCGCTTCTGGCGTGACCCCGTCGTCGCCGCGCTGCGCGAACGCCTCGGCGCGCGCTACGACGAGCACGCGGAACGCGGCCGGAGCACGCCGGAGCCGGAGCTGATCGCCGCGCTCGACGACCTGCTGCTCAGTATCGAGCGACGCCCTTAGTTCTGCGCGAACTTCGCGTCCGCGATCGCCTCGTTCACCGCGTAGGTGCCGTAGTCGATCGAGGCGTGGATCTTCGTGCCGCTGATGTTCAGATCGGCGTCGGCGTGCTTGGGCAGCGCGTAGCCGCCGGAGCTCTCCTCGGTGATGCGCATGTCGATCGTGTCGCCGTCGTGCGTCCACCACTGCGCGTGCAGCGGCGCGGAGGGATCGCCGTCGACGTCGACGACCATTCGCGCGACGTCGCCCGGATGACGCGGCACGCCTTCGAGCCGGTACGGACCGTGGTCGGGGTTTCCGGAGACGCAGTGCAGATCGTACTGCTGCGCCCAGGTGAGCGGCGTGCCGAGCTCGGCGAACAGCTTACGGCCCTGCGGCGGGACGCGCTGCACGTCGAGCAGCAAGTGGGTGGGGCGCTTGAACGACTCCGTCCCGTCGAGCCCGAAATGGAACGTCAGCACCTTGCGCACCGACACGTTGATGTGCACCGGCACGGTGTACGACTGCAGCGAGGCGTCGTGCCCGGTATAGCGCGCGAGAACTTCGCTCGGGCTCGGCATCGCTTGCGACACCGGCGAGGAGACGCCGAGCGTGCCGGTCAACGCGACCGCCGCCGTCAAGGCGCATCCGACCGATCGTGCAGCGCTTGCCTGCAACGCGTACCCTCCGTTCCCCCGGTTCTGGGAGGAACGTTTTCCCGCGTTTGCCGCCGTGTCAACGTGCGCACTATCCCCAAACTTGAGGGTTTAGAGTGCCACGGTCGTGCCTTATGCAGCGTCCTGCCACACCGGAATGACCGAGCGCACCTCGCCTTGCGCGGCGAACGCTCCGGCCGCGGCTTCGAGCGCGTCGAGCGGAACAGCGTCGCTCGTCACGACGCTCCCGCGCGCGAACCGCACGAGCAACGGGGCACGTAGCGGTGCCGCGACGAGATCCGCGCCGTCGTGCGCCGCCGGCCCGCGCTCGCGCGCGTCGAGTGCCGCGAGCACGTCCGCGACGACCGCCGACGCGGTCGCGTCACCGCCCGCACCGAACCCCGAGAACACGAGCGGCCCGCACCCGCGCCCGAGAACGCGCACGACGTTCTCCGCACCGCGCGGCCGCGCGAACGGATGCGCCTCCGGCACGAACGCCGGCGTCACGCCCGCCTCGATAATGTCACCCTGAGCTTGTCGAAGGGTGCGCCTCCGCGCCACGGCGACGAGCTTCAGCCGCAACCCGCGCTCCGCGCCCGCGCGCACGTCCTCGCGCGAGATCGCGCCGATCCCGCGCCGCGCGAGCCCCGCCGACACGGCGGGCCGCTTGAACGCGAGCCCCGCGAGGATCGCGAGCTTGTGCGCCGCGTCGTGCCCGTCGACGTCGCTGCGCGGATCCTGCTCGGCGAACCCCAGCCGCTGCGCTTCGGCGAGCGCGTCGGCGTAGTCGGCGCCCGCCTCCATCGCGTCGAGCACGAAGTTGGTCGTCCCGTTCAGCACGCCGCCGATCTCGAGCACGTCCTCGTCGGCGAGCGACCCCGCGAGCGCGCGCACGATCGGGATCGCGCCGCCGACCGCGGCCTCGAACCGCAGCGACGCGCCGGTGCGCGCCGCGAACGCCGCGAGCCACGGCCCTTCGGTCGCGATGAGATCTTTGTTCGCCGTCACCACGTCTTTGCCGCGCGCGATCGCCCGCAGCACGAGCTCGCGCGCGAGCCCGAGCCCGCCGATGCACTCCACGACGACGCGCACGCCCGGATCGTCGACGACCTCGAACGCATCGTCCACGAAATCGCGCCACGCCACGTCGCGCGGCTTGCGCGGATCGCGCACCGCGATCGCGCGGATCAGCCCCGGATGCGAGCCGATCAGCCGCCGTGCGACGCCGGAACCGACCGTGCCGCACCCGAGCAGCCCGACGCCGTGCGCGCGCGGCGTCGCCGTCGTCACCGCCTGTGAGACGGCGACGTCGGACGAGCAGAGAACACGCGGTAGGGTTTGCACGGCAGCCTCCATGGTGAACGAAAAAACCCTCGCCTGTCGGCGAGGGCTGTGATCGGGATCCGTTTCGTCCGCGTTACGCCGACGGCGATCCTGACCTGCCCTCGCCGAGGGAAGTCGTCGTCGTCGTGGTCGTCATCGAACAGAACGGGAACATCGGTCCTAGGACCTTACCACGCGCCCGCCCGTTCGCGCAAGCCCTGCAGCATCCCGCAACAGCGTGGCCAGATTCCCCGGTTCGGCGAGAAACGCGTCGTGCCCGTGATCGCTTTGCAGATGCCGGTACGCCGCGTCCCAGCCGGCCTCGGCCCAGCGCGCGGCGCAGCTCCACACGAACTCCGGCGGATAGAGCTGGTCCCCCGCGATCCCGACGAACGTGATCCGCGCCCGCCCCGCCGGCCGTTCGCGGCCGCGCAGATCGAACAGATCCATCGCGCGCGTCAGCACGCGATAGGTGTTCGCGTCGAACCGCGTCACGAAGACGTCGCCCTGATGCGCGAGATAGCCCTCGATGTCGAAGCGGTCCTCGATGTTCCGCGCCGGATCGCCGCCGGCGCGATCGGGCCGGTTCGCGAACCGCCGCTCGAAGAGCGTCTCGCTCTTGTACGTGAGCGTCGCAATGGCACGAGCGAGCCGCAACCCGTCGACCGGCGGCTCATCGTACCACCCGCCCGCGAACTTCGGATCGAGCCGGATCGCCTCGCGCGCGACGCCGTTCTGCGCGATCCCCTGCGCGCGCAGATGATCGTACGTCCCGACGACGATCGCGTGCTCGACGGCATCGTCGTACCCGCGCACCCACTGCAACGCCTGCTGCCCGCCGAGCGACCCGCCGATCGCGATCGCGACGCGCTCGATCCGGAACGCTTGACGCAAAGCGCGCCGCTGCGCCTCGACGATATCCGCCACCGCGACGACGGGAAACCGCGGCCCCCACCGCCGCCCGTCCGGCGCGAGCGACGACGGTCCGGTCGACCCGTAACACCCGCCCAGCACGTTGACGCCGACGACGCACCACCGCGCGAGATCGAACAACCCATTCGTCCCGACCAGCCCGTCCCACCATTCCACGACCCGCGACGATCCGGTTAGGGCGTGCGCGACGAAGACGACGTTCGACCCATCCGCCGCCGGCTCAGCCCCATACCGCGTCACGCGCTGGACGACGTCCGGAATCGAAGCGCCAGAGACGAGCTCCAACGTCCCGATCTCGACATCCCGCTCTACCACCAAATCACCTCACGCCCCGCCCCAATGTCATCCTGCGCCATGCCACACTGTCATCCTGAGTTGAAACGAAACGACCCCCGCCGGTCGGCGAGGGTCGGTGGAAGTGCTGTCGCGTCCCGCTAGCACGACGACGACCTACACCGTCCCTCGCGGGCGGCACACATCGCCATGATCGCCATACAGCGGACGTCCATGCCCGGCACGGTAGCAGAATCCGGCCCGCGGGTCAAGCGATTGTGCCGCTACTGCAACCGCAACAACTCCACGCGCCGGTTGAGCGCCTTGCCGGCGGCGGTTGCGTTCGTCGCGACCGGCTGCGTGAGCCCGTAGCCTTTCGCCTTGAGCCGAGCCCGCGCGATCCGATAGCGAGCGACGAGATCGTCGACGACCGCTTGCGCGCGCCGCTGCGAGAGCCCGAGATTGTACACAGCGCCTCCGTCCGAGTCGGTGTGTCCCTGCACCTCGAACCGCAACGCGGGCGTCGCGCGCATGTAATCTGCGATCCCGGCGATCACCGTCTCCGAGCGCGGCTGGATGTGCGCGCTGTCGACGTCGAAGTGGATCCCGTAGATGCGGATCTTCTTCTGCGCCTTCGGGATCGTCTTCACGCTCAGCGGCGCGGTCCCGGTGAGCGAGTACGACGCCTGCGCCGTCTTGCCGCTTCCGTTGTCGGCGACCACGTTGACGGTGTAGACGCCGGCCTTCGCCGACGCCGGAACGTTCACGCGCACATCGAGGTTCTGCGTGCCGCCCGCCATGTCGAACGCCGCCGGCGAGACCGTCGCGCGAAGATCGCCGGTCGCCTTCACCGTTACGTGGCCGTTCCAGCCTTGGTTCGCGAGCAGCTCCATCGCCGCAAGCATCTGTCGCGCCGACCCGGCCGCGAACGTTCCCTCCTGACTGGGCTCCAGGATGAACGACTCGGTGACGTTCTGCGAGCACGGGAGATCGGCCGGCACGGGCAACGCGAGCTCGAGCTTGCGCAACTGCCGGAGCGACGCGTTCGCGTCGTCGCCGTTGAACCCGTCGTAGAGCAGCAACCCCTTGCCATCGACGGCGTACATCTGCACGAAACCGTTGAGGTTCGTCGTCTTCGCTACGAACGCGTGGCCGCA
Organism: Candidatus Limnocylindrales bacterium; assembly: GCA_035488115.1. Lineage (GTDB taxonomy): Bacteria > Vulcanimicrobiota > Vulcanimicrobiia > Vulcanimicrobiales > Vulcanimicrobiaceae > Vulcanimicrobium. Next base: position 9,767 of record DATHLN010000232.1, read on the forward strand.
CCAATGCGTGTCGGTCGCGGTGACGACCTGCGCCGAATCGAGCGTGTTCTGCGCGTGCACGTAGCTGAGGACGTCGACATAGTGCGCCGCGTCGTTCTTGTCGTTCGTACCGAGCGCGTCGTTCTCGACCTGGATCAAGCTCGCGTGCGTCGACTCCGGACCCGACCCCGCCGATGTGAACGGATACGGCAGCCAGGTGAAGTCCGAGCCGCCCCCGCAACCGACGCCGCCGAGGATCAGCTTGTGCCCCGCCGCGACCCACTGCTGCAACAGCGCGATCTGCTGCGGCGTCATGAGATCGCGCATCTTGCAGACGGCGCGCGTGATGACCGCCTCTTTCCCCGCGAGCGCGCCCGCGTCGAGCATCCCGGCGCCGATCGCCTCGAACGTGTACCCGTCCAGAGGCCGGTCACTGGTCGCCGGATAGAATTCCCGGACCGGATCCCCGTCGAGCACCAGCACGTGATGCGCGCCCGTCCCCTGCACCCGCGGCACGCAGAACGCCGCTTTCTCCGACGTCCGCATGAAGACGACCGGATCCGCATCCCTCATCCCCGCGATGATCGAAGCGTCGTCGTTCACGACCGCGCGGATCTTGGCGGGATTCGCGTTCCCGTTCCCCGCGTGCGACGAGCTCCACGTACGGCCGGCGAATTGTCCGGTGAAGACGCCGCTGAACGCGCTTTGCGTGCACTCCGTCGCGGTCAGCGCCGAGCCGACGGCGACGAAACGCGCGCGCTGGTCACCTTCGCGCGCGCCCGACATCACGAGCGCGCCGTTCTTCTCGGGAGCTCGGTCCTCGATGTAGATCCCCGTCGGATCCAGCGCCGCGGGCGGCGCGGCCAGCACGCCGGTCGCGCCGACGGAGTCGAACAGCTGGTTCGCGGTCACGCGCACCCACCGCGCCTGCACGTCCGCCGTCAGCGTCTTCGTCGTGCCGCTGATCGTGCCGACGTCGTTGAAACCGCTGTCGGCGCCGGTCGTCGACACCGCGAAGGTAACGTTCGGCGCGGGGCCTTTATCCGGCGGGGCTCGCAATGCCGCTTCGAACTCGGAAATCTTCGCGACCGCCGGCAACTCGAAGACGAAGACGAACGGCGGTTTCGCATCGTCCGGGAGCTCGACGCCGATCCCGTGCGCAGCATCTCCGAGATTGCCGTCGTTCATGCGGTCGAGCGCGGCCGGCGAGTAGCTGCGCAGAACCGTCCCGTTCCCAGTGACGAGCAGATTCGGCTCCGGCGTGTTGGTCGGCACGACGACCGGCGTCGCTTCGGTCCCCGAGGCGTTCGCGGCTGGGCTTTCCGCCGCGGGCGGGGTCGCGCTCGCGGCGGCGGTGGTCGCCGTCGAAGCCTCGGGCGCGGGGCTCGCGGCCGTGCTGCCCTGGCCGCGGCCGGTACACCCCGCCACCGCCGCGAGCAAGACGCAGATCAATACAAAACCGGAGTGGCGCATGAACGCCTCCTGGGAGATCGAGCGGTACCGAACCCTTCGCGGCAAACGCCCGATCCCTTTGCATCAAGCCCAGCGCGCTCCAGCGCCGCCTAGGCGGTTCGGACGCCTCCCCGAGACGCGCTCCCGACGCGCAGGCTCGCTGCGCGCAACTGTGCTCTCCGCACACGAGCCGGCACAGCGGCAGCGCGAGCGCCGCCGCAAGAGACGCGAAAATCCGCTTGTCGACCGGTCTGCCGGATTCGAGCCCTCGAACCGAACCGGCATAAACCCCTGCTGCCCTCGCAAGATCGCTGACGCTGTAACCGCGCGCGATCCGGTATCGCAAGACGCGTGTCGACAGGGCTTCCACCGGCGGTCGGTGTGAGTGGCGCGCGATCACCGCTTCTCCTCCGCGCACCAGTACGCCGCTTCCCGGGCATAGCTGATGAACGCGCATAGCCAAACGCATGAGAAAACCACGTTCGACGCGCGCTCGGGATCATCGCACGCGCAGCCGAACCGGTCGTCGGATTCGGCCACCCCCGCATCGACGCCGTTCGCGAAGGACTTGCCAGGACAACATGTGGATTGAAGTCTTCGGGCGCACCATGCCGGACGTGCTCTAACGTTCTTCGTCGGTCACGTCAGCCATCGTCGCGTGGAACTGCATGGACGATGTCGCCGTGCAAACCGATTGCCCGGGCGAAAATCGACGATCGGCAATGGCTTCGCAGTGCCGAGGCTCGACCGCATCGCGCCGATACGCACCGCTGTTCATCCAAACGCGGCCATGCGAAATAAAACACCTCGTTTGCAGGCATCCATACCTGACGTCCTACCACGACGGGCCGCCAAGCACCAGCTGAAGCTCGGCTGCCAAGTGCGAGTATAGAGCGGTCACCGATTCGTAAAACACTATCTTGAACGCTTGGGCATGCGTATGCAAGCGGGTTCCTTCCTCCGCGGTAATGATGCATGTCTTCCCTCTCGCATGAGCATAGCCAAGCTCGTAGTATACGTTCGGCCGCTCTCCGGTAAGATCTGCAATAACGCATCTGGATCGCTCGATCACCTTGCGGAACGTCGGTGCAATGGGAACCGTCCCAGGCTCCGTGTCGACTCGCACGCACCTATACGCCGGCGAAGCAACCCGCGCCGCTCTCTCCATTGCATCGAAGTAGTCGAGCAATTTCACATTACTCTTGTCGAAGGACATCATTACGGCTATGCTATTCGGGTCTATTGACGGCGCCGTTTTGTACTTTCCGATAAGCTTATCGATTATCGAATGAAAGACAGCACGCGACGAGTTGTTTATTAGAACCTCTCGATAGCACTCCGTATTCCCAAAGTATTCACCGAAGGCGACCTCGGACCGGTCAAGTCGCCATTGGATCAAATCCGGATCGAGGCATTCTGCTTCCAGCCGCTTCGCCAATTGCGCACGATCGGTATAGATAAATATCGGAACGACGTTGATCCAGGAAAACTCCTGTGCTATCCGGTCGATGATGACGGTATTCCGAACGATGACGAAAACGTTGTCGCGCGTAACCAGCGCCTGCATCAAGTCTTTTCGATGAAATCCGTATCGCGCGCCACCATATGTATACGTGTAGTCATAATTTCTCCCGTCGAACTCCGGCTCCGACAAGAATTCCAGATCGAGAAGTATCCCCGGGTCGCCGCGTTCATAATCGCGCTCCGGCCGAGTCGTGCCCTTCACAACGTAGCCGACATCGCCGGCGTTGTAATCTTTCACTCTCTTCAGGAGGTCCGACTTGCCGGTTGCGGACGCTCCATCTACGAGGAAAAGGTTCTTCACGAAGGCCTCCCTAATTAGGTTACGTTGATTCGCCCCGAACCGTACGCGCTAAAGAGTCTGAATAACTGATCGTAGAGATCTTCCTTTCTCGACGATGCGATCAGCACATGGTCAAAGGCTAGAATGTTTTCCGCGTACAGCCGAAACGCATCTCGATAATCGTCCGCTCTCCGCTTCGCATAAAGCGCGTCAGCGTTGCGGAAGCGCCGCTCTCGTGCGATGTACTCGTCTCGAGTTATTTCCGAGTGCACATATACAAGGACAAGTAGCTCACCAAAGGCTGCTCGTAGCGCATTGATTCCAACGATGTTGCTTACGACCAGAACTTGAGAATGACCAGCGGCTAAACCGCGCCAAATCCCAAGGGTTGAGACCCCGTATTGATCTCCGTAGTTCTCGTATCGTACATCGCATGAGTCCAGAGCATATCCAGGGTCGTCGCAGCAGATCATCTCGTCTTCATCGCTTCGCCGCCGAGCTCGCGACGTATGCTTCGGAACGATTGCTGCGTGTCGCGTTCCTAGGTCACGAACGGCTTGAATCAGATCATCCTTTCCCGACCCTGGTCCTCCCGCAATGACGAAGACCCGGGGCGTCATTGTACTGTCCTTACGGAGCTTTCATAAGGCCGGAGCGGCCATAGCCTGTCAGCACGGCCAAAGCCGCGGATGACGACCTCCACCTCATGCTCCAGCTCAGGTATCGTGCCGGCGTTGATAAGCACATGATCGAAGAGATGAATATTCTCGATGTAAATCCGGTATATCGCGGCAGCTTTCGCGAAACGCTCCTGCGCGTCACGATGCGGATGCACTACGCCGCGCGCGGTGGCCAGTTCGCGCATATCTCGTAGCTTAGGAAAGGACCGGAAGAGGAACAGTGTCCTCGTCAAAGGACCGAGCATCGTTCTAATGTCAGCAACCGTGCGCACGTCGTTAACGATTACCAGTGGCGCGCCTCCATTCGCAAGACAGGCGAAAAGGTCGCTACTTTCGATACCATATCGCACCCCATATTGCTCGTAGACGAGATCGCACTTCTTGGGGATATCGTCCACGGAAACGACGTCTCTCGTGTCGTAGGGCCTTGCCGCTCGTGTCGTATACTTCTTGATGACCTGCGGATTAATTCCGAATTTTGGCCCGATTGCCTGAATGCATTCGACGACGGTACTTTTACCGGAAGCAGACGGTCCCGTCAACGTGATGACAAAATTCATTTGCAATACCGCTTTACGTATTGCGCAAAGTCCTCTAGCGTATCACGCAACCGTCCTGTAAGAATATTTATCAAGTCTGGGGTGAACCGTGGAACGGCATTCCGCCGATCAAACCCGATGACACCATCGCCGCGCACCGACCGATCCATCGCAGATCGTAAGTCTGATAACTCGATAAGCTTATACTCGGAGTTCGCAAGGTCGCCAAGGGTTTCTTCGCTCATCCCCGGGCCTGCAACGAACAAATAGATATCCGCTATCACTCTCAATCGACGAACCGTTCCGTCCGGCAACTCCCTCGGGGAATACACCGCCTCGCCGTCGCGGAGGCGGAAAAATGCCCATTCACGTCTTAGCGGCGCTATTTCGTTGAATGGAGCGCTCCGTCTCTTCTCTGGCCTCCATTCCCCGCAGTAAATAATATCCGCGTCAGTAACCGTCCATGCCGTAAAGCGGGAACGCTCCTTTACTTCGTCGGAAAATAGCTCCTCGACGACCTCGCGTATGACGGCCCGGGACGTATCGACGTCGAGGGAAAAGTCTACGTGCCCGCCGACAGATTTGTCCCACATTCCACGATTGTCCGCCGCGTTATCGGCTCGCCTATGTATCAACAGCTTGCCGCTGCGGTCAAAGATCAAAGCCCAGACGACGAGTTGCGAGTAGTCGGTGTCGTAAAAGGAGCGTCTCGGAAAGATTCCTCGAGAGATCCTATTGTGGTCGAAGAGCTCAAGCAATTCCTCGCCCGCCTCGCTCGCATACTTGGCGCCCACCGGCCCAAATACGGTTTCAAGATAGCGCCGAACAATAGCATCTAAAGCCGATGTCCGCTCCAATTCTTCGAAGCTATCAATTACGTCGTCCAGCCACGCCGCCACAAACAGGCGGCCATCTACCAAGACCGCCGTTATCGGTGCGGCAACATGAAGCACCCGGACGCAATGATCTAGGCCGGCTGACGCCAGATGATCCATCGCCTCGTCTCGAATAAATAAAAGCTCGCGAAAGGTCCGCCGGTTCGTCGATGCTTCGGAATCCAGGAAGAACGATCGGGAGAATAGCTGGTTGTCGGACTCCATTAAGATTGACACTCTTGGTCGTCCGACTGAATCTGATGCCCAAGCCTTGGAAAGCAGAGCCCAGTCGAGATCGAGCGGAACGGGGCCGAGTATGGAAACCTCGGCTTTAGCTGCGAGCAGCAGAGCCATCACGGCTCCACGCGAGACGCGAGATGTATTCATTCGGCGGTGTACCCCGTCTGCATCAGCGACCTAAGATAGGTCAACGCGCGCTCCGAAAATTGGCTCGGCGATGATTTCTCAATGTTGTAGATGATGTAGTGAATAACGTCACGTGGAAACTGCTGGGCACGACGCGCCAACATAAATGACAACGTTTCTTCGCTGCGTCCACTCATAAGTGGAGTAACAAGCAATTGGTCGTCCATTACAATGACATAACTTGTTAGGGACTCGGTGAGCGGCGCTGAGTGAAACCGGGAGCGCGCGTTGCCGCCGAGGCCGGCGAGCTTGTTGTCAATACTCTCGCATAGTCGCCTACTTCGCAATTCCTTTGCCGCCATGTGTTTCTTCAGATCCACGGGAGCATCGGTGCCATCGCAGTTCAATTGTGTCGGATTCAGTGTTCGAGCGCGAGCTGAAGCGCCGGCGCCGGCTTGATATGCGATGAATAGTTCGGCACCGTCGTTTTTCCGTAGCCAGTCCACGTAATGGCGAACAGCGTCCTTGTCCGAAAGTGCGGTTGAGATGCCGCCGAACAACAAGACGAACTTTTGAATCCGACTCGGAGGTTTTAGGCCGTCCCACAATGCCTGATATTGCAACTTTCGCCGAGCAGCACTATCTACGGTCGTATTGCGCGCTTTGATGGCGTCGACCAGAAAGGTGGGCGTCCATCGTTCGAGATTTAGTACTTGGGAGGTTTTCTGAGTTGCCACGCCGATCGAAGAGCATAAGTCCGCGGCGGTGTGCTCCCAGGAACAGAACTTTGCTACCAGCTGCCGAAGGGTTATCGCATTTTCCTTGGCACGCACTGGCCGCCTGGCGATTCGTAGAAGAGCGCGGCGGGTAGCACTGAGGTCATCCGGATGGAAGTACGGAGTTTCGCCGGAACCGAGTGTATCTATGCCCTCGATGCAGCCGGTGCCCATGCCGCCAAAAAGACGATCGATCGTGTCATAGGCGCCGCTATTTGTTGAAATGATAAGTGGGACTGCGGCTCCGATCGCTTCCCAGCCGGCCAGCCCGAAGCCTTCGTGGAGCGAGAGCATCATGAGGACCGAATGGCGCCGGATTTCGTCGAGGACGATTTCACGATCTTCCTCGTATGGCCTCGCGCGTATTGCGACGAGCTTATTCGCGTGGCGCTCTACTTCGGCCCTTAGTTCCGCTTGATTTTCGGCGAGGTCGTCCTCGCTAGTGCCCATCACGGTCATGGAAGGGTCGTCACCAAAGGCTGAGCTGTCAGCACCGACCGCAGCGCCGAAGGATTGCGTGGCCAAGCGCACTTGTTTGATAAGGTCGTTTGCGGGGTCGAAGCGACCGACTGTGATCGCTCGGAAACGCTCGGCTTGTGGAAGTGGTTCGACGTGGGGTAGGCCAGGAATCAATTCGGAGATTTCGACCGCCGGATGGCCGCGCAGCTTATCACGAGCAGATGCGAGGAGCTTCGGCCCGACAGCAAAGACGATGTTCGCCGTTGATAGCACCGCATTTTGACTTCTGATCAGAGTTACGGCATGATGAGAAGTAGCGGCTTGCAAGTCCTTATAGGCATCGTAATCCATGTGGTGTATCAGCGCCACGCCTAGACCACCAAAGTGACTGTATGCCTCATGAGCCCACGGCCCCGTGACCAAGTCGTGGCCGATCCACCAAGTGGATCGGCGACGGCGCAATTGCCGCTTCAAGGACCCGACGGCCTCAATTGTAAGCCGCTGGCCCTGACATTCTAGGGTACTGGTTTCGATCAACCGCACGCCCGCACGGCTCGCATCCGAAACTTGCGCCGTCGAAGATGATGGGACCACACAATAGACCTTTGTTTCTGGATTCAGCAGCCTAGCGACCGCCTTGCAAAGGTCAATATTGAACGCGTTGACGCCTCCGTTCTTATAGCCCCAATCGGTCGCGAAAAAGACCAGGCTATCAGCTTTCATTAGAACCTCTGCCGAACTCGGATTCGCAGCGACGAAGAATCGCGCGCCTTCGCTAATATTGGCGGGGCGTACGACCGACGTGACGATGGCTTCGGTGGCACGGCCTACCAATCCCTCGATGGCCGCCCCCAGGGGGTTAGCTCGCCGCGCCCAGGCAAAAGCTTGCTTCCTCGGTCCCAAACGTCGGCTAGACGCACTAGCAACCCAAAATTGGACGCCGCGAATAAACAAACGCGGCGCGCGAAAGTACCGCTTAGGACGCCAGCCGCCTAGAGAAACCGTCCCAGCAGGAACGTGAGAGACCTATTCTTGCGGAGACAGGCGGTCCAATTGAATTCGGAGCTCGAAGAAACGCGCGTAGAACCTGCGCTCTCAGCTAATGCTGACGCTGATGGCTACGCTTTGTAAATGATTCTAAACCGCTCGCGTCAGAAATTACGACGCCGCAGCGGACTGACCTTATTACGAAGCCGAACCGAGTTAAACCGAGTTTGGGCGCGGTTTTGATGCTTTTCGCAGACCAGCGCCGCTCGAGATCCGCAAGAGCTTCACTCATGCGCTCCGGTCGACGACGCGCGGTCGGCGCTCGGCGACGCTGTAGCCGGCGATTCAACCGATCAGTCCACAGAAGCCCGGCAAAGTCTACGCGAGCCCAATTTCTCGGCTCACGACGCTTAGAAGTTGCCGCAAAGCGTGACGCGACCGTCACGAACCAGAGTCGTGGAATTGCGCCGGGCCCAGGTAACCCCGAGCCGAAGCGTATTCGACCTTAGGCGCCTGGAGTTTGAAACGAGAGCCCCACCATTCACGGCTCTCCATCAACGCAGGTGACCCACCAGACGAGTCTTCGCACCGCGTTCCTATCGACCGTGCGACCGCTGCTGTCCGACAGCCCCCCACTGCTAGTCTCAGCGGCGCGCCCAGATGTCTTCGTGCGTGAGCGGCTTATTCGGATCGATAATGCGCGGTTGCGCATCTGCCAGCTTGTAGCCGGCCATCCACAAGATCAGTCTCCACAGCGGGTGCGTGAAATCCATTGCCCTACAAATGTACCACGGCGAAACGCCAAGCGAAAGTCGTCGCCCAGACGAGGATAAGGCCGGATGTCACTCGGACGGAGAAGCGAAGCAGAGCCCGCTTCCCCAGCAGCCTCTCGCGATTTGTCTCCTGGCCCTTCGCCAGCTCATGCGCCGACCACGCAATCGAGCGCGGGTCTTCTGCATCGAGGCTCAGGACCAAAATCTCCCTTGGACTCTCCGTCTGAATTCGGAACAGCCCGTGAGCGAGCGCGAGCGCCGGAATGACCATGAAGACGACCGCGACACTGGCCACGACCGTCGCTGCACGTTCAAACAACGGAAACATAATTGCGATCAGCCCCGCTAGCGCAACGCCCATCGTCGCATCCACCGCAGCGGATTCGATCGTCTGGGCGTTCACGAGGCTCAAGAACGTCTCGAACCGGAATCGTTCCGTGGCGATGCGACGCCGCAGCTCTCGCACGTTCTCATCGCATTCGCTTCCCATGACGAATGTTCGAACCAATTGGTCGATCCATCCACGATCTCCCATCGCGTTTGAACATTCATCCCGGGGCGCGAACGAATCCTATTACCTTCCGGCCATGCTCGAAGAAGTCGAAGACGTACCGCCTTGCCGTACGTTCTGCGGCTATTATATCGCATGCTTCCCGCGCCCGCTGCGGCGAGCTCACTGCTCCATGTATCGCCGAAGCAGCATGAAAGAGAACGCCGCGTGCGGCCGTCAACTCTGCGCGCTGCGGTTCGGCGCACCGAAGCCGCCGAGCAATACTGTCCACGGTTCGATGCCAAGCGTTCGCAGCAGGCCGCTCGGCGTCCATGGATCTTCCGCGAGTCGCCTCTCGATCTCGCCGATGTCGTGTGCGAGGATGATATGGAGAATGCGGCGCGCGTCGTCTTCGCCGCCGAGCGGACCGCCGGCGAGAATGAAGCCTTCCGCCGTGAGGGCGTCCATGAAGGCGGCGTGCGCGTCCCAACCGTCTTGGCCGCGCATCGGACGCGACCAGTCCCAATTCGGGCCGCGCTCACGCGTGACGACGAAATACGGCATCGCGTCACCGCTCCGAGACCGGTACGAGCCGAAGCACTTCCGGCTTGCGCATCAGCGCGGGGAGGATATTCGGAGGCGCGTCATCACGCCAGCCGCTCATCCCGGCCAGTGCGGCGCTGAACTCGTGCTCGGCCCGCGCATCGGGAAATCGTGAGAACCACACCAGGTTGGTCTCATCGCGCACCAGGAGCGCCGGGAAATCGTTCGGCTCGCACTCCGTCAAATAGCGCGCGATAACGGCAGCACCGCATGCTCCGACAAGCGAGACGAACCTTTCGCCGAACCAGCGTACGAACGCCGCAACGTCGACGCCACCGAGCGAGCGAATCGAGACCCGCCAGACGCCGTCACGCAACGGTTCCGGACCGAACCCGGCGCCGGGCAGCGCTCGCAACAGCAGCGCGTTGTCCGAGTCGACGATCGCGGCGTTCGCCGCGTCGCGATGCGCTTTCCACACATCGCCGCCGTAGAACGCGCGCAGCGCCGGTCCGCGCATCGCGACGTCACCATAACCCCGCACCCAGACGAACCGGTCGGGGTCGTCCAGGTCGAAGAACGTCCCGAGGATCCGCGCGCCGACCGCCTCCTGTGCGGCGATGAAGTGCTCGCGGAACAACCGTGGCAGCCGGTCCCGCATCCCGCTTCGCACGGTGTACTGCCGCAATTCCAGCACGTCGACCGAATCGCTCACGACCGCGTCAGCCATCGAGCCGCTCGAGCTGCATCGTCCAGTTCGTCTCCCACGTCGCGCCGCGATCGGGTGAGAACGCCTGCTCCCAGCGCGCGCTCCGCGCCGTGATCTCCGACCAAAGATAGCGCACGAGGACCGGCTTCCCATCGTGCTCGTCGTCGCCGTAGAACGTTCCGACGCCGTCCTCGAACGACCCGTGCACCGGCGGCCCGATTTCGGCGAGGCGCGAGTCCCACCACCAGATCGACCACCTTTCCGCCGCCTCGTCGTACCGGCGCAGCGATGCCGCACGATACGCGCCTCGCGGATCGGCGAGCTCGTGATCGTCGACGTTGCCCGCGCCGCCCATCACCTCCCATGCACGGCAGGTCCCGCGGAACTCGTGCCAATCGTCCGAACCCGCCAGCCGTTGCGCCAGCTTCCGATGGACCACGCTCCACGAGCCGGTCTGGAACGCGAAATCGTGCATCGCCAGCCATCGTACGAAGCAGGCGGCGGACTGTCGCGGGCCAATCCGGGCGCGCGCATCCGTCCACCAACGCGAACCGCGAGATGCAGCCAAGCGCCCTCCGACTGAGCTGAGCGCCGAGCTGCTGTGCTCGGCGTCTCACTCGACCCGTCGCCGTGCTCGGGCCGCCGCCCAAGCGCAGGGAAGGCGGCGGAGTGCCACCAAAGGGCCATGCGCGCTCGTGGCGTCCACGGGCGCCCCTATATCGATCGGGGTGCGATTTGCCTGTTTCCTTCGGGAGACCGGTGGGGGCACTCGTGTCTTGGACGCTCAGGAGACGTATGAAACAACCGATTCGCATATCCGCGTCGGCGATTTCGCTGGCGCTCTTCCTAGCTGCGTGCGGCGGCGGCGGGCACAGCTCGTCGCTCCCCTCCGTTCCGGGCGGCGGCCCGAACACCGACTCGGCGGCGCGCAGCACGGCGTCCGTCACGCCGATGATCTCGATCCCGAAGACGTCGGGCGCGCTCGCCTACACGGACTCGGGACGGCGCGCGTCGACGGCGCCGGTAAGGGTCGCGATCACGCTGCGCTACAACAATCAGGCGCAACTCGACCAGTTCGTCGCGAACGTCAGCGACCCGCACTCGCCGATGTACCGCCATTTCCTCACCAACGCGCAGTTCAACGCGACGTACGGGCCCACGGCAGCGCAGGAAGCCGCGGTCGTCCAGAGCCTGCAGAGGGCCGGCTTCACGATCACGCAGCGCGCCTCGAACCGCACGATCGTCGACGCGAGCGCGCCGGCGTCGACGGTCGAGCGCTACTTCTCGACCGAGATGCACACCGTCCGGCAGGGAAAATACGGCGATCGCTTCGCCAACCTCAAGCCGGCGACGGTGCCGAGCGAGATCGCCCCGAGCGTCCTTGCCGTCTCGTTGAACAACCTCGTCATCGCGCGGACGAAGGCCGATCAGGCGTCGACCACCTCGGACAGCGGCGGGCGCGTCATCACGCCGGCCGTGCACACGCCGCACCGAGGGAAGACCGCGCAGGCGCGCACCAACGCGACGAACGTCCTCTCCGATCCCGGCTTCGAGTCGGGCGGCTTCGCATACTGGCCGCAGTGCGGTAACGTGAGCGCGCACATCACCACCGCCAAACCGCACACGGGCTCGTACTCCGAGTGGAGCGGCAGCACGACGAGCGAGCCGAACGGCGATGCCGGCGTCTGCCAATGGGTCACGATTCCTGCGAGCGGCGTGCTGACGTTCTGGGTGTGGCAGTCGACGAACGAGACGTCCACGGCGTTCTCGTACCAGGAAGCCGACCTGCTGGACGTCAACGGC
>DATHLN010000233.1:0-7164 GCA_035488115.1 Candidatus Limnocylindrales bacterium
CGGCGCGATGGTCGTCTTCGACGACACCACCGACTTCGTCAAGGCGTCATACGCGCTGATCCGGTTCTTCTCGCACGAGTCGTGCGGTCAGTGCACGCCGTGCCGTGAAGGCGGTCACTGGATCCAAAAGACGCTCGAGCGCATCCTCGACGGGCGCGGCGTCGACTCCGATGTCGACGTGATCAAGTCCGCCGCGCACCAGCTCACCGGACTGAACTTGTGCGCGCTCGGCGACTCGATCGAACCGTTCCTCGCCTCGGTGATCACGCGCTACGAAGACCAGTTCCGCGCCTACATCGAGAAGCCGGCCGCGGCCCGGAGCGTTGCGGTATGATCGGCGATTGGGGCCGCCGCTACTTCGTGCGCTGCAGACGCGGCAAGGCCGCGACAAGATCGCGACCGTTTATCTGATGGTCGCCCTCGTCGTGAACGTCGTCGCGACCGCGCTTCCTGTCGCGTCGCCCAACAGCAGCCGCATCGGGACGTATTTGCTCGGCATCGGAACCGGGATACTGCTCGTCTCGATCGTCAATTTCGCCCTCAACCGGAGAGCCTCGTAATCGTGTCCGCCACCGTTCCACAGCAGCAGACCGATCTCGTGACGCTCTCGATCGACGGCGTCGAGGTGCGCGTTCCGAAGGGAACGCTCGTGGTCGAAGCCGCGAAGACGATCCACACCGACATCCCGGTCTACTGCTATCACGAGAAGCTCGGACCCGCCGGCCTGTGCCGTATCTGCCTCGTCGAGATCGAGGGGATGCCGAAGCTGCAGATCGCGTGCAACACGACCGTCGCCGAAGGGATGAAGGTCATCACGCACAACCCGCGCGTGGACGACGGGCGGCGGGCGATCCTCGAGTTCTTCCTGCTGAACCACCCGCTGGACTGCCCGATCTGCGACAAGGGCGGCGAGTGCGATCTCCAGGACTACGCGATGGCGTGGGGCCAAGGCAGCTCGCGCATGATCGAGCCGAAGACGCCGAAGCCGAAGGCCGTCGATCTCGGCCCGACGATCGTGCTCGACGAAGAACGCTGCATCGTCTGCCAGCGCTGCGTGCGGTTCGACCAAATCATCACCCGCGAGGACAACCTGCGCACCGACGACCGCGGCGCGCATACGATCATCGCCACCGCGACCGGCAAGCCCTATGTCTCCGACTTCACCGGAAACGTCACCGAGCTGTGCCCGGTCGGCGCGCTCACGTCGAAGACGTACCGCTTCCGCTCGCGTCCGTGGGACAACCACCGCACCACGACCTCGTGCACGCAGTGCGCCGTCGGCTGCCAGATGCACGTCGACGAGCGCGGCAACACGGTGCTGCGGACGATGAGCGTCACCGAGGACGACGCCGTCTCCGACGCCTGGCTCTGCGATCGCGGCCGCTACAACATCGGCTTCGTCGGCGACGAGCGGCGCCTCACGATGCCGCTGCTCAAGCAAGATGGTGCCTGGGTGCAGATCGACTGGGACGACGCGCTCGCGCTCTGGGCGGACAAGATCAAAGCCGCGATCGCGGGCGGCGGGCCGCAGCGGATCGGCGCGCTCGGCGGCGGCCGGCTGCTGAACGAAGAAATCCTGCTCGCGGCGGAGCTGCACCGCGCGCTCGGCGCCGAGAACCTCGACCACCGCATCGGAATGCAGACCGTCGTCCACCATGACGGGTTCGCGAGCCACGTCGATCTCGAAAACGCGAACACGATCGTCACGCTCGGCCGGCCGCCGTCGCAGCTCGCGCCGGTACTCGACCTGCGCATCCGCAAGGCGGTCTCGCGCAGCGGCGCGCGGCTGATCTCCGCCGGCGACTACTACGCGAACAGCTTCGTGCCGGAAACCCACGTCACGAGCGCCGAAGAGCTGAAGAAGGCGCTCGGCGAGAGCCCGGGGCGCGTCGCGATCATCTGGGACGGCGTCTTCGCCGAGGGCGGCCCGGAGCTCGCCGCGCCGCTGCACGAGATCGCGGGCGCGACGCGCGTCGACCGCTATGTCTTGCCGGAGACGCCGAACGCTCGCGGCGCCGACGCGCTCGGGATGCGCCCGCGCGGCGCCGGTCTGAGCACGAAGGCGATGCTCGAAGCGGCGCGCGACGGCAAGCTCGACGTGCTGGCGATCTTCGGCGCGAACCCGGTGCTGCACTACCCGGACCGTGCGCTCGCGGAAGAAGCGCTGCGCGCGGCGCCGTTCGTCGTCGTCACCGAGCTGTTCCTGACCGAGACCGCGGAGTTCGCCGATCTGGTGCTCCCGGTTTGCAGCGCCTTCGAGAAGAGCGGGACGACGACCGATCTCGCGGGCGACGTGCTTCCGGTCGTCGGCAGTGTCCGCGCACCGGACGGAATCGTCGCCGACGGCGATCTCATCGTCGATCTCGCCGAACGGCTGGGCGTCACGCTCCCGATGCCGGACGAGCTCGAAGCGAAAGCGCGCGAGCTGATCGCGATGCCGCCGGCCGAGCCGCCCACGCCCGCGTACGTGCGCGCGACGGCAAATGCTGCGGACGGCACGCTGCGCGTGATCCCGCAGGCGGCGATCTTCAGCGGCGGCGGAACGCTGGCGTTCGACTCTACGGTCGCCGAACTGCGTACGACACCGTGCGCGACGCTGCACCCGGAGACCGCGAACGCGCTCGGCCTTGCCGACGGTGACGTGGTGAACGTCACCGGCGCGCAGACGAAGAGCGCGGACGCTGCGGTCGCCGGCGCGCCGCTGCGCGATCTCGTCGTGCGCGTCGACGACCACGTCCCGCCGGGTGCGGTGGGTCTGGTCGCAGGGCTCGTCGCCGCGCCGCTCAACGCGCTCGGCCTCAACCCGGCGGTGCGGATCGAGAAGGCGATGGTGACCGCATGAGCGCCGTCCCGATCTGGCTGATCGTCCTGATCAAAGCCGTCATCGTCCTGTTCGTCGTCATCACGACGTTCGCGTACTCGATGCTCGCCGAGCGTAAGGTCATGGGCTGGATGCAGCTGCGCCCGGGCCCGAACCGCGTCGGGCCCTGGGGACTTTTGCAGCCCGCCGCGGACGCGGTCAAGATGATGTTCAAGGAAGACCTCACCCCGGAGACCGCCGACCCGCTGATCTACCGGCTCGCGCCGTTCATCTCGCTGATCTGCGCGATGGGGACGTTCGCGATCATCCCGTTCTCCGCGAACGCCGACGGCACGCTGTGGTCGGTTGCGAACGTCAACGCCGGGATTCTGCTGATCTTCTCGCTGGGATCGATCGGGGTCTACGGGATCTCGCTCGCCGGCTGGGCCTCGGGCTCGAAGTTCCCGCTGCTCGGATCGGTCCGCTCGACCGCGCAGATGATCTCCTACGAGCTCTCGATGTCGATGTCGGTGATCGGCGTGCTGATCCTCGCCGGCTCGACCGCGCTCGGCGACATCGTGAACGCGCAGTTCCGCCTCTGGTTCATCATCCCGCAGATCGTCGGCTTCGTCATCTACATCATCACCGCGGTCGCCGAGACGAACCGCGCGCCGTTCGACCTCGTCGAGGCCGAGACCGAGCTGGTCGGCGGCTTCCACACCGAGTACTCGGGGCTGCGGTTCGGGCTGTTCTTCATCGCCGAGTACCTCAACATGATCACGGTCTCGTGCCTGGCGACGCTGCTGTTCCTGGGCGGCTGGAACGGACCGTTCGGTCTGCCCTCGTTCGGTCTGCTCGGGCTGTTGTGGTTCATCCTGAAGGCGGGCTTCTTTCTGTTCTTCTACATCTGGCTGCGCTCGACGCTGCCGCGCTTCCGCTACGACCGGCTGATGGATTTCGGGTGGAAAGTGCTCTTGCCGGTTGCGACGCTGAACCTCATCCTGACGGCGGTGGCCGTCGCCGTGTGGCCGCATGCCTGACAATCCGAACGTCACGATCCCCGACAGCCGTAAGAACCTCTTCAACGTCGGCGCGCTCTTCCGCGGCCTCTCGACGACGTTCAGCTACATGTTCAAGAAGAAGCCGACGGTCGAGTACCCGTCGGTGAAGAAGCAGCACGCGCCGCGCTTCCACGGCCTGCACGAGCTGCGCCGCTACGGCGACGGCAAGGAGCGCTGCATCGGCTGCGAGCTGTGCGCGATCGCCTGCCCGGCGAACGCGATCACCGTGATCGGCGCGGAGAACTCCCCGGAAGACCGCCGCTCGCCCGGCGAGCGGTTCGCCGCGCGCTACGAGATCGACGAGCTGCGCTGCATCTTCTGCGGGCTGTGCGAGGAAGCGTGCCCGACCGATGCGATCGTGCTGACGCCGCGCTTCGAGATGGCCGACTACCGCCGCGGCGCGCTGATCTACTCGAAGGACCGGCTGCTGGTCCCGCCCGAGGCCGGTGTCGGCACGCCGCCGGACGAGCGCCCCAACGGCATCCCGGCCGACCTCGGCGGCGTCTTCCGCGCGAAGGACACCGTCGACATCACCGCCGGATACGAGGCGACGTTTCGGGGCCACGTGCTCAAGACGCAGCGACAGGGGCTGACCGTTCGACAGGCTCAGGGCGACTTCGTCGAGGAGCGCGGGAACGTTGTGCGCACGCGCGGCGAACGGCAGCGTCCGGGGGATGACGAGTGATCGCATTCTGGATCCTCGCGATCCTCATGATCGCGAGCGCCGTGTTCACGGTGACCGCGAGGAAGCCGGTGTACTCCGTCGTGGGGCTGCTGGCGAACTTCGTCTGCCTGGCCGCGATGTATCTCGAGCTGCAGGCGGAGTTCCTCGCGGTGATTCAGATCGTCGTCTACAGCGGCGCGATCCTGATCCTGTTCGTCTTCGTCATCGCGCTGCTCTCGAGCGGCGTGCGCCCGTTCGACGTCGGCCCGAACCGCGCGCCGTACGTCCTCTATCCGGCGGTCGCGCTGGCGGCGCTCGCGTTCGCCGGCATCGCGGTGACGGCGCTGCGGACTCCGGTCGCGGTCGTGCAGCCCACCGGCGTGACGGGTGCGGCGAACGCGTTCGGCAGCGTCGGCGACTTCGGAGTCGCGCTGTTCACGACCAACCTGCTGCCCTTCGAGGTCACCGCGTTCATCCTGATGGTCGCCGTGATCGGCGTCGTCCTGATCGCCGGCGACGACGACGCGGTCACCGGCAGCCGCCGCAAGAAGCGCCGCCCCGGCCGCCGCGAATCCATCGTGAAAACCCCCAATGTCACCCTGAGCCTGTCGAAGGGTGGGCCTCAGCCGTGAGCGTCTCCCCCGACAACTTCATCGCGCTCAGCGCGGTCCTGTTCTTCATCGGCGTCGCGGGCGTCGTAACCCGGCGCAACCCGCTGATCATGCTGATGTCGATCGAGCTTTTGTTCAACGCCGCGAACCTCGCGCTGGTCACCTACGCGCGCGCCTGGGCGAACAACGCGGGGCACATCTTCGCGTTCTTGGTGATCACCGTCGCCGCGGCCGAGGCGGCGATCGGCCTCGCCATCGTCGCCGTCACCTTCCGCCGCACGCCGTTCGTCGACGTCGACGAAGTCTCGGCGCTGAAGGGCTGAGCGCGGCCATGCTGCTCTACCTCATCTGGCTCTTGCCGCTCTTCGGTGCCGTGCTGCTGTGGGCGCTCGGCCCGCAGCTGAAGTCGTGGGCGGGCCCGATCGGCTCCGCGCTGATCGGCGTCTCGTTCGTTGCGACCGTCACGCTGTGGAACGACGCGACCGCGGCCGGCGGCCTCCATGCGGCGCTCGTCACCTGGCTTCCCGGCTGGAGCTTCGGCCTGCAGCTCGACAAGCTCTCGCTGATCTGGTCGCTGATCATCACCGGCGTCGGCTTCCTGATCCACGTCTACTCGATCGGCTACATGGACGGCGACCGCGCCTTCGTGCGCTTCTTCGCGTACATGAACTTCTTCGTGTTCGCGATGATGACGCTGGTCCTGAGCGACAACGTTGTCGGTTTGCTCGTCGGCTGGGGCCTGGTCGGCCTCGCGTCCTACTTCCTGATCGGGTTCTGGTTCGAGCGGCCCTCGGCGGTCGCGGCGGCACGGAAGGCGTTCGTCATGAACGTCGTCGGCGACGTCGCGATCATGTTCGCCGTGTTCATCCTCGTGCGCGACATCGGGTCGATCGCGTACGCGGATATCTTCGGGCGCGGGTTCTTCTCGGCGTCGTTCTCGCCGCACGAGGTCTTCCTCGTGTGCCTGGGCCTATTCATCGGCTGCGCGGCGAAGTCGGCGCAGATCCCGCTGCACACCTGGCTCCCCGACGCGATGGAAGGCCCGACCCCGGTCTCCGCGCTGATCCACGCCGCGACCATGGTCACCGCCGGCGTCTACCTGATCGCGCGGTTCGCGCCGCTGTGGTCGGCATCGCCCGACGCGCGCGAGCTGGTCGGCGCGATCGGCGGGCTCACCGCGATCGCCGGCGCGATCCTCGGCTGCGCGCAATGGGACATCAAACGCATCCTGGCCTACTCGACGATGTCGCAGATCGGCTACATGATCATGGGCGTCGGAATCGGCGCGTACGACGCCGGGGTCTTCCACTTCCTCACGCACGCGTTTTTCAAGGCCCAGCTCTTCCTCGGCGCAGGCATCGTGATCCACGCGCTCGCGAACGAGCAGGACGTGCGGCGGATGGGCGGGCTGCGCACGCGGCTGCCGTTCGCGTTCGTCGCGATGCTGGTCGGCGTGCTCGCGATCTCCGGCGTCCCCGGCCTGAGCGGATTCTTCTCGAAAGACGCAGTGATCTACGGCGCGCTCGAGACGGGGCACCCCTGGCTCTACGCGGTCGGCGTGCTCACCGCCGGGATCACCGCATACTACATGTTCCGCCTGCTGTTCGTGACGTTCTTCGGCGCGTACCGCGGCGAGGTCGACCCGAGCGATCTCGGGATCCGCCATCCCGAGCTCGCCGGGACCGCCGATGCGTCGGCCGGCCGCGCGGCGAGCGCGGGCGCGCATCCGGAAGAAGAAGAGCCGCACCATCACGCGCCCTCGTGGATCATGTCCATCCCCGTCGGAATCCTGATCGTGCCGACGGTGCTCATCGGCTGGCTCGGCTACGGCGGCGCCGGTTCGGCGTGGAAGCGCTTCTGGGGCGACTTCTTCGTGCGGCCCACCGAAGGCGCGACCGCTGCGGCGCCGGCCATCTCGGAGCCGCTCTCGACCGTGCTCGTGCTCGTCGTCGTCACGATCGGCGTCGCGATCGCGTACTGGCGCTACGCCGCGCCGCAAGCGCTGCGCGACGCGGTCGCGCGGCTGCG
>DATHLN010000234.1:0-7421 GCA_035488115.1 Candidatus Limnocylindrales bacterium
AAAGGAAGTCCAGCCGCTGGTCTTCGGTGCGCTCGCGGCTCAGGAACTGATCGGCTTGCGCGGTCATCACCAGCCGGTCCGCCGACTGCGGCGTCCCGAGCTTGTGGTAGTAGATCTTCTGGACGCCGAGCGCGCTCAGCGTCGCGTTGCCGCCCTGCGGCGGATCGTACGCCTCGTAATAGAACCCCGTGTCGCCGGTCCACGACGCGCCGGAGAACTTGCTCCACCGCAGCGTGTCGGGCAGATCGCGACCGGTCGCGACGTTCCGCACGCGCCACGTCTGCCAGTCGGCGCCCGAAGACTGCGTCGCGTACGCGACGAGCCTCCCGTCGTGCGTCGGGTGGAAGCCGGCCAGCGCAACGGTGCCGTCGGCGGCGAGCGTATTCGGATCGAGCAGGATGTGCGCCGCACCGTTCGCGCCGTGCCGCACGTAAAACACGCTCTGGTTCTGCAGCCCGGTGTTGCGCGAGAAGAACCACCAGTCGCCGTCGTGGAACGGCGCGCTGACCTTCTCGTAGTTGTACAGCTTGCGGTAGTCGTCGCGGATCGCGCTGCGCTGCGGGATCGCGTCGAGATACGAGCGCGTCAGATCGCCTTCGGCTTTCACCCACGCGACGGTCTGCGGTGCGTCGACGTCCTCCATCCAGCGGTACGGGTCGGCGACCTGCGTCCCGAAGTACGTGTCGACGACGTTCCCGCGCGGCGCGTCGGGATAGGTGAGCTTCGCGCCGGCCGCGAGGACGGGGGACGCAGCGAGCAGCACCGCGGTGAGGGTGAAGAAGAGACGACGCATCGCGCGCCCCTTCTACGCATTAAACCGGAGGCGCCTGCACTCCGTGCGCAAAGGCTTCCAAGCGGGCCCGGTCGATCGCTTTGACGCGCCCGCGGTCGAGCTCGACGGCTTGCGCGTTCTTGAGCCGGATCAGCGCCCGAGCGGCCATGTCGCGCACCGTTCCTGCCGCCGCGGCGATCTGCGCTTGCGAGAGATCGGCGACGCCCGGCAGCCCGGGCGCCATCCCGACCGTCGCCGGCGCGTACGACATCAGGAACTTCGCGACGCGCTGCAACACGTGCGCGAATGCCAAGTCGGCGATCGTGTCGATCGAGCGCCGCCGCGCCTGCGAAGAGGCGGCGAGAAACCCGAGCGCCAGCTCGCTGTCGTTGCGGACGGCGTGCAGCACCGCTTCCGACGGGACCAGCACGATCGTGCAGTCGGTCAGCGCTTCCGCGCGCGTCGTCGCGCCGCCGCCGTCGAACGTCCCCGACTCGTTGAGCGGGTCGTGGGTGAGCCGCTCGCCGAGCGCGTGCGTCTTCCCGTCCGGCGAGAGCAGCGTGTAGACGACCTTGCCGGTGCGCACGAAGCCGAGGTACGGCCAGATCTCGCCTTCGTCGAAGATCGTCTCGCCGGTCCGGTAGGACCGCTCCGTCGCGACGGCGGCGAGCTCGGTGATCGTCGACTGCTTCGCGTTCGCGAACGGCGCGGTGTGCGAGAGGAACGTCGCCGTGTCGGCGCGCTCGTCGATGCGCTCGAGGCGGATCGTCCAGCGGCTGCTGCCGAGGTTGCGCGAGTCCCACGAGAAACGGCCGGGCCGGTACTGCTGGAACTCGTTGCGGAGGGAGCGCGGATCAGTCTCTTCGTTCAGCTCCAGGATGCCGCCGACGGGCAGCTTGTCGAAGGCTTCGAAGATGCGCGCGCTCCGGTTCTGCGCCGGGAGGGTGCGCGCGTCGATCGTGAAGGACGCGACGCGGGACGTTGGCATCGGTTCCTGGGATGCGGTCGCAGGGGGCGCTTTCCCTGCGAGCCGAAACCGCGCCGGTGCCTCTCCGCCGGTGGGCCGCACGCGCCCTCGACGTCCTCGCCGTGCTCGTCGTCCTCGCCGCGCTCGCCAAGTTTCTGATCCTGCCGCGCCTGCTCCATCACGAGCTGGTCCAGGCGCCTCCGGTGACGCTGGCGACGCTCAACGGCGCCCGCTTCGACCTCGCGCGCAGCCGCGGCCGGCTGGTCTTCCTCGATTTCTGGGCGTCGTGGTGCGACCCGTGCCGAGACTCGATCCCGCTGGTCCAGCACTTCCGGCGCGCGCATCCGGAGGTCGAGGTCATCTCGATCGACGTCGGCGAGCCGGAGAGCCTGGTCCGCCCGTTCGCCGCGCGGTTCAAGATGGGCGACGTCGCCCTCGACCCCGACCAGACCGTCGCCCACGCCTTCGGCGTCACCGGCTACCCGACGATGTTCGCGATCGACCCGACCGGCCGCGTGCGCGCCCAATGGGTCGGCTTCGACCCGGACGTCGAGCGAGCGATGTCCGACGTCACCGCACGCTACGGCACCCCGCAAAACCGCCATGTCACCCTGAGCTCAATGTCACCCCGAGCAAAATGTCACCCCGGGCAAAATGTCACCCTGAGCTTGTCGAAGGGTGAGCCAACGCCTCGGTCAGCGCCCCGCGAACTCGGCTTTGCGCTTGTCGAGAAACGCCGCGGAGCCTTCCCGGAAGTCGTCGGTCATCACGACCTGCCCGAACAACAGCGCTTCGAGCGCGAGCCCGTCGGGAAGCGTCATCGACGCGCCGCTCACGATCGCGCGCTTCGCCGCGGCGACCGCGAGCGGCGCCTTCGAGGCGATCAGGCCGGCGATCCGTTTCGCCTCCTCCAGTAACCCGTCGAGCGGCGTGACGCGCTGCACCAGCCCGATCCTCAGCGCTTCCTGCGCGTCGATCATCTCGCCGGTGAGGCACAGATACATCGCCATCCCCTCGCCGAGCAGCCGCGTCGTGCGCTGCGTCCCGCCGTAGCCCGGCAAGATCCCGAGATTCACCTCGGGCTGGCCGAAGCGCGCGTTCTCGCTCGCGATCCGCACGTCGCAGGCCATCGCGAGCTCGCAGCCGCCGCCGAGCGCGAACCCGTTCACCGCCGCGATCACCGGAACGCGCATCCGTTCGATCCGGCTCGTCAGCGCTTGTCCCTTGAGCGCTTGTGCCTCGGCGGCCCGCGCGTTCGGCAGCGCGTTCAGCTCTCCGATGTCGGCGCCGGCGGCGAACGCCTTCACGCCGGCGCCGGTCAGGATCACGGCGCGCAGCGCGTCGTCGCGCTGCAGCTCGCCGAACGTTTCGGCGAGCTCGTCCAGCATGCGCAGGTTCAGCGCGTTCAAGACGTTCGGGCGGTTCAGCGTGACCGTCGCGACCGCTCCGTCGCGCTCCAGAAGGATCGTGTCCATGGTCGGCCGCGGTACGGCGGGGTTTGCGGAACCCCTCCCCTCTGCTATGGTGGGAGGGACATGCGTACCGCCTACCACCAGGCGCTGGAGAACACGCGCCTCGACGTCGTCCGGCTGGGCGCGCTCGTCTCGGACGCGCTGCGGTCCGCGATCCAAGCGCTCGAGCGGCGTGACGTCACCCTGGCCGGGCGGGTCATCGCGGGCGACGACGAGATCGACACGGCGCGGCGCCGCGTGGAGAGCTCGTGCATCCAGCTGATCTGGAAGCAGCAGCCGGTCGCGGGCGAGCTGCGCGCGATCGCCGGGATGCTGCAGATCGTCACCGACCTCGAGCGGATCGGCGACTACGCCGTCGACATCGCGAAGAACGCGATCAAGCTGGCCGACGTGGCGGTGCGGCCGGCAAGCGTCGAGGTCGGCCGGATCGCCAACCTGGCCTACGACATGCTGGAGGACGTGATGCGCGCGTACCGCGAGGGCGACGCCGCGCTGGCCGACGAGGTGATCGAGCGCGACGACGACGTCGACGTGCTCTACCGGAACGGGATCGAGGCGCTGCAGGCGGAGATGCAGCATGATTCGGGTACGGTACCGGCGGGCACCCTCTTGCTCTTCGTCGTCTCGATCATCGAGCGCGTCGGCGACCGGGCCCAGAACATCGCCTGGCACACCAAGGACATCTACTCATGACGCGACTCCTCGCCGCCTTCGCCGCCGCCCTCATGCTGCTCGCCGCCGTCCCGGCTTCCGCCGCCGACCGCACGGTGAAGCTGACGCTCGACGGCCGCCCGGTCGACCGCGCCGGCGGGGTCGCGGTGCTGCACAACGGCGTGGTCTACGGGAACGTCGTCCCGCTGGTGAAGTCGTTCGACGGGCTGCTGACGTTCCAGGGCAACGCCGTGGTGGTGACGATCAACGGCGTGACCGGCCGCTTCACCGAGGGCAGCCGCACCGCGCTGATCAACGACGGCGCCGTCACGATGCCGGGGCAGACGTTCAAGCGCGACGGCGATCTCTACGTCCCGCTCGACGTCTTCGTCACGCAGATCGCCAAGGCGAAAATCCGCACGAACGCCGCACGGACGCAAGCCGACATCACCGTCAACGCCTCCGCGAGTTGATCGAATCTCAGGCCGCCTCGCGCGGTGACGCGGCGGCGCGCGCGGCACCGCTCGCGCGCGAGGCCTTCGCGCTCGCGCCCGGGCTCGTCTACGTCAACCACGCCGCGGTGGGCGTCCTGCCGATCGCGACGCGCGACGCGCTGCACGCGATGATCGACGATCATGCGGCGCGCGGCGTCCTCGGCACCTGGACGCGCGAAGCCGCGATGCCTGCGTACCGCCGCCGCATCGCGGAGTTCATCGGCGGCCGCGGCGAGGAGATCGCGGTCCTCCGCAACACCGGCGACGGCGCCACGGTGATCGCGCAAGGACTCGGCCTCGGCCCGGGCGACGAGGTGATCACCGGCGCCAACGAGTTCGGCGCGAACGCGTACCCGTGGCTGGCACTGCGCGAGCGCGGCGTGACCGTGACGCTGATCGACGCCCCGCGCGAACGAATGACCGCCGACGTCCTGCGGCGCTACGTCTCGTCGCGTACGAAAGTCGTCGCGGTCTCGTGGGTGACATTCGACGACGGCTACCGCCACGATCTCGCGGCGCTCGCCGAAGTCGCGCACGAATGCGGCGCGTTGCTTGCGGTCGACGCCATCCAAGGCCTAGGCGCCTTCCCGCTCGACGTGCGCGAGACGAACGTCGACGCGGTCTACGCGGGCGGCGCGAAATGGCTGATGGCGCTCCAAGGCGTCAGCTTCCTGTGGCTGCGCGCAAACCTGCTCGACCGCATCGCGTTACGCATGCCCGGCTGGCGCTCAGCGAAAGACATGTGGAACTTCCTCGACTACGACCAGCCGCAGGCCGCCGACGCATCGCGCTACGAAGGCGGCACCCCGAATTTCCTCGGCGCACTCTCGCTTGCGACATCGATCGACGTCCTCGCCGCCGCCGGCGTGGACCGCATCGCGGCGCACGTCATCGGCCTCACCAACCGTCTCACCGAAGGCCTGCAATCGCGCGGCTACACGATCGCCGGCGACCGCTCCCGGGACGCGGTCAAATCCGGCATCGTGACCTTCCACCGCGACGACGTCGACCCCATCGCCCTCGGCAAACGCCTCCAGCAAGCCAGCATCGTGACCACGCACCGCCAAACCGGAATCCGCCTCGCCCCCCACGGCCACAACACGGCCGAAGAGGTCGATGCAATCCTGGACGTACTGCCGAACTGAGGAGAGTGCCGCCGCGGGTTCGGGACGTCAAGAAGATGCTTCGTAGTAACGGGTTCACCGTCGAGCGCCCCGGAAAGGGCGATCACACCGTGTTCTACAACCCGGCGACCGGAGATTCGTACTCGCTGGACGGGGCGGACAATCACGAGCTGCCGCGAGGGGCTTGGGAGAAGTTGCGCAAGCGTCTCGGGTTGAAGTAGGAGGCCGCCCATGGTCCTAACAGTAATCGTCGAGGCCGACGAACAGACCGGGACGTTCGCGGCGACCAGCCCGGATCTTCCCGACGTGCTCGCGGTCGGTGAGTCGGAAGATGATGCCATCTCCAGATTCGTGAACGCAGCGCGCGGGCATCTTGATTTCCTACGAGAGTGCGGTCGCGAAGTGCCGCGCACCAGGACGCGCGTGTTGGCCGTCGCAGTTTGACGAATGCATAAATAAGCGGGCCAGTATGCGGTAGTCCTGGACCGTTCGCTGCAGGCGGATATACGCAACATGATGGTTAGTGCCGCGCGGAGAATTTTCGGCGCGGTACGGGATCGAACCAAGGGCGCGAGCGGACGGCTGTCATTGAGGAACGCTGGCGACCCGGCGGTCAGCGCGGAGGCGGGCGTGGACTCGGCGTGGCGAACGGCTCCAGTGTAACGTGCATATCGTTCACAAGCAATTTGCGAACCTCTGATACCGGTTCAACAACGCCGAGCGATCCAAATCCCTGAAGATTGATAATCTGCGAACCGTTTTGCAATTGAGTTCCATACGATTTGCTCACGATCCCAAGCCATGCCGCTTTTCCTCCAATGGAAAACACGCCGTTCGCTTGGACGCCGCTTGGATTCGCGAACACGGGGCCGCCGCTATTACCGGGGAAAATCGCTGCGTCGATAAGGAAAGGATTCGATGACGGTCCATTTGGATCCGTCCACGCAACGATGCCACCCCGAGTAACAGCGCGCGTCAGTATATTATTACCAACGAAGCCCGGGTATCCGTAGACAAAAAACACCCTCGCCATCAAACAGGTCGCTATCACCGGCAAAGTCGTTTATGAATAAACCCTCGAAGACTCCATTTGGAGGACGAGGAGCTCTGGGTAAGAGTCCCGCAATATTGATGGCGGCGACGTCGTGGCCGTCGCGCGCGGACGTCCACAAAGGAATACTCTGAGACGACACGATCTGCAGTTGTGTCCCGAGATCCGAATCGGGTGCCTCACGCTGTTCCCACGCAAATCGGATCCGGATCTCAGTCATCTTAAGGTTCAGGACCGATTCAAAGCAATGTTTTGCGGACACCAGGAAGGCCGTCGTCGTATTCGCGGCGACAATTTCACCCGTGCAGATTGGCTGAAAAACGGGGTGTGCCGGGTTTACGAGGATTCCGATCGATACCGTAGCGCGACGCTGGTGGTCGGACCATGCCTGACTGGCCGGCGCCTGGCTTTGCGCGAATAGCTGCGTAGCGCCGAAGCATCCAGCGATGGTTAGCCCGGCAAGGCCGCCGACAACAAATGATATCCGCCGAAACATTTATAGTCCCCAGGTTGCAGTTAATCCCCGCTTAGCTCCGGTGAGCCAAGAACCTGCTATTTGTGTGGCTCGACTGCCCCTCGGAGACGATGCAAAGCAAACTACTTTCCGCCGGGGCCGGCGGCGAAGATGCCGGCGAAGAGGTTGATCACCATGCCGACGATCACCGAGTTGTAGGCGAACGAGATGATCGAGTGCGTGATCACCTCGCGGCGGACGCGGGTCTCGGTCACTTGGGGATCGCTCACGGCGAACGACGTTCCGATGCAGAACGCGAAGTAGGCGAAATCCCAGTCCGACGGCTCCTCGGTGCCCGGGAATCTGATCCCGCCGCAGGCCGTGCCGTCGCCGTCGTCGTCGTACCAGTACAGGTGCGCGTAGCGGAACGTGTAGA
>DATHLN010000235.1:0-5931 GCA_035488115.1 Candidatus Limnocylindrales bacterium
CCTTCTTGCGCCACTCGACGATCGAGCCTTCGCTGACCGACTCGCCCATCTCGGGCAGGGTGACGTTTACGAGCGTTTGCAAACCAATACTCCGGGAGCGCGTTCCGACGCGGGAAGCGGATCACTTCGGTCCGGCCCGAAGCTCCGGCCTCCCGACCACCCTTCGACAAGCTCAGGGTGACATTGGTTTATCATAGCTCCCCGGACGCCGACGGAAACCGCCGCGGCGCAGACCCCAGCGGCCGGCGCTCTGCCTGAGGAGGCAGCCTACCGTCCGCTTTGGAACCGCGCGCTGCTGGACCGCTGGGCGGTGTGCCGTGACGGCGCGCCGCTCAGGGGTCGTTCATGCATTCGTAACGTCGCCGTCGTTCGATGAAGAACCACCACCGCGTTCGCCCTCGTTAGGAGTAGCATGCGCAGACTCGTTCTCTCGCTCGGCCTCGTGCTCGCACTCGGCGGAGCCGCCCTCGCTCAAAGCAGCTCGCCGGAGCCGACGGCGGCGCCTGCGCCCGCGCCGGCCGTCGTGCACCTCAAGAACTTCACATTCGTACCGGAGAGCGTCACGATCCGCCCCGGCCAGAGCGTGCGCTTCGTGCAGGACGACGAGACCCCGCACACGGTCACTGCGACCGACAACTCGTTCGACAGCGGCAACCTCGACAAAGGCAAGTCGTGGACGCACGTCTTCGCAAAGGAAGGCACCTACGCGTATTTCTGCGCCTATCACACCTACATGAAAGGCAAAGTGATCGTCAAAGCGCCGTGAGCTGCGGCGCGGTCAGCCGGGCGGGTGGATCATCACGCGCGCGGCGACGTTGAAGATCAGCGCACCGAGAATCGCGAGGCCAAATGCGAACGCGGTCATGGAGCCGACGACGACCGCGATGCTGACGAGGTTCGCCTGGTCGAGGCGGCCCGGGCCGATGCGCCACGTGATCGCCCAGCCGAGCGTCGCTGACACGAAGCCGGCGATCGCGCCGATGAGCTCGACGTAGCGCAGCTCGAGCGTCGTGAGCATCGCGACGAAGCCGATGACGACGTAGCACCCGAACTGCAGCGGCCAGAGCCGGCGGTACACCGCGGGCTCCTCGCGCGTGAACCACGCGCAGCCCGCGTCGACCGTGAGGACGAGCGCGACCGCGCCGAGCAGCGTGAGCGGGAAAGCGACCGAGAGCGGCCAAGGCGTCACGCCGTACGATGATCTCCGGCGGCGGCCTCCTCCTCTAGATGGTCTTTAGCAGCGAGGTCTTTCTCTTCGCGTTTCTGCCCGCCGTGCTGGGGCTCTACTTCGTCATGCCGGGCGCGCGGGTGAAGAACGCCTTCTTGGTCCTGGCGAGCATCCTGTTCTACGCGTGGGGCGGCGCGATGTACGTGCCGCTCGTGCTCGGCTCGGCGCTGGTGAACTACGCGTTCGGGCTCGCGCTCTCGCGGCTGCCCGGCGTCGCGACGCGCGAGCGCCGGCTGCTGGTTGGCGCGGCCGTCGCGGTGAACCTAGCGGGGCTCGCGTGGTTCAAGTACGCGGGGTTCCTGAACGACAACCTCTCGTTCATCACCGGCGGAGCGATCGGGCGGAACGTCGCGCTCTCGCAGATCTATCTGCCGCTGGGGATCTTGTTCTTCACCTTCCACGCGATCTCGTACGTGGTCGACGTCTACCGCCGCACCTCCGAAGCGCGGAAGAACCCGCTCGAGGTGCTGCTGTACTTCGTCTTCTTCCCGCAGCTGATCGCGGGCCCGATCATTCGCTACAAGGACGTCGCCGCGCAGCTCTCGCGCCGCGTCGTGACGGTGGAAGGCTTCGCGTACGGCGTGCGCCGGTTCGTCGTCGGGCTCGCGAAGAAGGTGCTGATCGCGAACACGCTGGGCGCCTGCGTCGACCACGTCTTCAACACGCCGGCCGCCGGCGTCTCGCAGCCGCTCGCGTGGTTCGCGCTCGGAGCGTACACGCTGCAGATCTACTTCGACTTCTCCGGCTACTCCGACATGGCGATCGGGATGGCGCGGATGTTCGGCTTCCGGTTCCTCGAGAACTTCGACTTCCCGTACGTCGCCGGCTCGGTTCGCGAGTTCTGGCAGCGCTGGCACATCTCGCTCTCGCGCTGGTTCCGCGATTATCTGTACGTCCCGCTCGGCGGGAACCGCGTCGCGCCGTGGCGCGTGTACCTCAACCTCGTGATCGTGTTCTTCCTGTGCGGGCTGTGGCACGGCGCCAAGTGGACGTTTGTCGTGTGGGGCCTGATCCACGGCCTCTTCCTCGTCCTCGAGCGCGTCGGCGCGCTGCGGCGGATCACAGCGACGCCGGTCGTGCGCCACGTCTACGTGCTGGCCGTCGTGATGTTCGCCTGGGTGTTCTTCCGCGCCGACTCGTTCGCGTACGCGCTCGCGTTCCTCAAAGCGCTCGTCGTGCCGGCCGCCGCGCCCACGCTCGTGTTCTGGGGCGCCGCGGATCACGAGACGGTGCTCGCCTTCGCGCTCGGGTGCGTGCTCGCGACGCCGTTCGCCGCGCGGCGCGTCGAGGCCGCGCTGCGCGAGAGCGCGTGGCGCACGCGGATCGCGCTCGGCGCGTGCGCCGTCCCGGCCGCGCTCGCGCTGATGTTCGCCGCGTCGGTCTCGAAGGTCGCGGCCGGCACCTACAACCCGTTCATCTACTTCCGGTTCTGATGGCGGACGACACCGCGCGAGCGCCGCACCGCCGCAACCCGGGCGACCTCGTCGTCATCGCGCTCTTCGCGGTGATGCTGCTCGTGCCGGCGGCGCTGGCGCTCGCCGGGCGCGCGGGCGCGGACGCGGACTTCATCTACCACAGCGAGATGCGCAACCCGTTCGTGGCGCCGCCGGTCACCAGCGGCGCGCTCGCGACCGGCGGCTGGCAGCGCGACGCCGAACGCCAGATCGCCGACGCTTTTCCGCTGCGGCGCCCGCTGATCGAGAGCTACGACGTCGCGAAATACCGCTGGCTCGGCGACGTCGCGTCGGCGCACGTCATCCGAGGGCGCGACGGCTGGCTGTTCTACGCCGACGAAGAGCGCGACTACCACGATGGCACGTACGCTCCGTCCGATGCGCAGCTCGCGCGCCTCGCCGACATCTATCGTGCGCGAGCCGCGTGGTGCAGTCGCCGCGGGATCGCGTACCTCTTCGCGCTCGTCCCGGACAAGAGCGCGGTCTACACCGAATATCTGCCGCAGAGCGTTCGCTACGTGGCGCCCTCGCCGGGCGAACGGCTGATCCCGCTCGTCCGCGCGCGCGGCGTCCACGCGATCGATCTCCGGACCGCGCTCCGCGCGGCGGCCGCCGGCGGCGAGGTCTACTCGAAAGGCGAGACGCACTGGAACGACGCCGGTGCCTACATCGCGTACCGCGCGATCGTGAGCGAGCTGCGCGGAGCCGGCATCCGCGACACGATCGCGCCGAGCTCGTTGAAGCGCCGCGTCGAGTTCGATGACGGCGATTTGGACCGACTGGCCGGGATCAGTTCCGTGGTCCGCGACGCCGTGATCGTCTACGCCTTCCCGCAGCGCGCGCACGAAGCCGCACCGCCGCGCTATCCGGGCGATCCGCACCAGGACGGCTTCATCCGCGCAGCCTTCTCGGTCGCCGATCTGCATCTGCCGAAGGCGATGCTCTTCGGCGACTCGTTCACGATCGCGCTGCGACGGTTTCTCGCCGAGGATTTCCGCCGCACCGTCGTGATGCAGCACAGCATCCCGAACGCGCTGCAGTTCGACCGCGCGGCGGTCGAGGCGGAGAAGCCGGCGGTCGTGGTCCAGGAGCTCGTCGAGCGCGCGCTGGTGTATGGCGACCGGTTCGAGCCGTGACGCCGAGCGGGAAGAGAAGAGCCCGGCATCATCACTAATGCCGGGCTCCTCGGTGGCGCACCCTTCGACAAGCTCAGGGTGACATTTGGGCTGGACACCGTTTTTACGGTGGGCCGCTTGTCGGCGGCTTGTGGGCTAGTTGGTGATTACTCGTTGGGTCTTGAGCGTCCGCGAGACGTCGTCGTGCAGCGCGCCGAGGTGGGCGCGCGTCTGGACGTCGAGGCCCGGGCGGTTCAACGCCGTCGCGACCGACTTGTCGAGCGCGACCAGCTCGTACCGCGCGAGCGCCTGGGCGTCGTACGGCGTCCCCGGGGCCGGCTTCGTCGCCATCGCCGCCAGCATGTTCGCGTAACGGCGCTGCAGGTTGCGCCGCACCACGGTCGCCTGCGCCACCTTGCCGTTCGCGATGTCACCGTAGATCGACGCCTGCGACCAGGTGAACAGATCGGCGAGCGTCATGGTCTCGCCTTTCTTCGCCTTCGTCGGCAGATCGGCGAGCCGCGCGAGCACCGTCGGGTTGTACATGTACAGCAGCGCGCGGTTCTGGATGCGGGTCGCGAAATCGGCCACCGACACGTCGTGCCGCATCGCGATGGTGAACCCGAAGTTCGAGACCGTGCCGTGCTCGGCGTACACGAGCCGGCGGAGCGTCCGCGGGTCGTAACGGAACGCGTCGTTCGAGAACAGGTACTTGTCCACGATCGCGAACGCGCGCTTCTCCTCGCCGCGCGGAACCGGCTTGAGCGGGGTCTCCGCGCGCGCGTCACCACGTCGCGAGCGCGAGAGGTACTCGCCGCCGATCCAGTGCGAGGCGTTCGTCGCGCAGCGCGCGTACTGGTTCACCAACGAGGCGAACGCGAAGCGCTCGTCGTCGTACGTGTGCTCGGTCTGCGGGAACCGCTGGTCGAGCTTCGGCAGCAGCGTCTGGATCAGGCCCAGCTGGGTGCCGCACCACGAGAGCGGGTCGTTCGTGAGCATCCACTGGTGGACACGCGGGTCGACCGCGTGGCCCATCCACGCGACGTCCTCGTCGCTGGCGAAGCGCACCTTGGGATCGGTCCAGTTCGAGGCCCAGCGCGAAAGCGTCGGAACCTCGTCGTACGGGGTCTTCGCACCGGGAACCGGC
Organism: Candidatus Limnocylindrales bacterium; assembly: GCA_035488115.1. Lineage (GTDB taxonomy): Bacteria > Vulcanimicrobiota > Vulcanimicrobiia > Vulcanimicrobiales > Vulcanimicrobiaceae > Vulcanimicrobium. The sequence continues at coordinate 4,945 of DATHLN010000235.1, forward strand.
GCGTAGCCCCACTGGATGACGTGGTAGTCGTACGGCCCGAGCACGGTCTGCTCGACCGTCCCACTGCTCATCCCCTTCGGCCACACGTTGGCGGGGTTGTACTCCATCACCGACGATGCGACCCCGTACTTCGCGGTGAAGTTGTGGTCGCGGATCTGCGCGGCGCTGTACGCCATGTGCCCGATGAAGTTGTGCGCGAGGCCGAAGTCGTGGCCGACCTCGTGCATGACGACGGCATGGAGATATTCCTGGCCGACGGTCTGCGCGATCCGGCTGGGATCGCCGCCCTGCATCAGCGCGGTCGTGATCGCCGCGTACATCAACTGCGCGTGCGCGCCGGGGCCGTCGTTGTGCGCGAAGCGGTTGTGTGCCGCCATGCGGTCGTCGCGGTCCGGATCGTCGCTTCCGTCGGCGGCGACGCCCAGGACGTTGCGCTGGATCGAGCCGAAGCGCACGAGGTCGCTGTCGATCATCACGCCGCCGCGGAAGATCTCACCGGTGCGCGGATCCCAGGTGATCTGGGCCTCGGCGAACCCGCCGTTGTTCGACTCGGTCAGCCAGCGGATCATGTTGTAGCGGATGTCGTCCGGATCGAAATCGGGGTCTTTCGGCTGGTCCTGCACCTGCACCGCGTTCGAGATGCCGATCTTCTCGAACGGCGCGTTCCACGCCAGGATCGCGCGCCGGATCGGGTCGCGGTACTCCATCGGAATCGTGCTCTGCAGCGTGTAGACGATCGGGTGGACCGCCGGGGAGATCCGCTTCGAGGGATCGCTCGGCTTCATGTTCCAGCGCGTGACGTAGCGGACGAGGTTGTCCATCCGCTCCATGCGGTCGAACGAGATGTGGGCGTCGTCCCAGAAACCGACCCGGTCGTCCGCGAGGCGAGGCATGTACTTGCTCGCGTCCGGCAGCTCGGCGAAATTGTACACGATCTTCATCTGGATCGAGCGGGGGTCGACGACGGTGTCGACGACGTTCGGCTTG
>DATHLN010000236.1:0-4548 GCA_035488115.1 Candidatus Limnocylindrales bacterium
CTTCTTGTGAGGTGATCTCCGAATAATCCACGGCCGACTTCTTGCGCAGCCCGGTGTCGGTGGTCGCCATGTTCGCGCCGGTGCGGTACCAGCGCGGTGACTCGGTCCACGACTCCAGCGGGAACGTCGCCCCCGCGACCATCGGGTCGGCGTCGACCGCACCGACCGCGCCGGGGTACGGCAGCGGAATCTCGGTCGTCGCGCCCGGCGTCCCGTCCCGGTTCAGCGTCAGCCGCCGTAGCTTCGAGAGTCCCGCCTCGAGATCGCGCAAATAGATGCCGTCGCCCGCCAGGACGACGTCTTCGATGATGCGCGCCGACTCGGGCACCGCGACGCGCGCGTTGGCGAGCGTCCCGCCGCGCAGGTCGACGGCGAGGATGCGGTGGCGCGGTGCGCCTTTGTGCGAGCTGAGGTACAGCGTGTCGTTCACCGCGACGCCGGTCGTGACGTCGTCCGCATAGCCGGCGATCTTCCGCCACGGCGCTTGCGCGCTGGTGACGCTCGCCGCGGGCGCGGCGTAGACGGCGATCTCGTTCTGTACGCCGTGCGCGATGATTGCGATCGCCCAGCCCGTGCGCGGGGAGACGCTGACGATCGAGAAGTCCTCCGGTGCGATGGCGATGCGCGGGCTCACGCCGTAGCCGAAGACGGCCGGATCGCGATCCGTCTCGCGGCCGAGGACGTGCAGGCGCGCGACACCCTTCGTGTCGCGCTCGCTCTCCGGCGCGTTCGGACGCGGCTTCGGCGTGCGGAAGTAGTAGAACGAACGGCCGTCCGCGCGCCACGACGGCGCGATCGCGATCGCGCGCTCGATCACGTCGGGCAAGAGCCTGCCGGTCGCGGCGTCGACGACGTGCAGCACGGTCTTCTCCGAGCCGCCCTCCGAGGTGCCGATCGCGACGTACTTGCCGTTCGGCGAGGGCGAGTAGTAGTCGAACGTGTAGTGCTGGTTCTTCGAGCGCGCGAAGCGGTCGGGATCGAAGACGACGCGTTCCCGGCCGCCCGCGATCGCGCGCGCGTAGAGCCGTGTCGTGTTGGCGCCGGCCGGGCGCTTCTGGTAGAAATAGGTTCCGCCGACGGGCTGCACGTCGCCCAGCGACTCCGTCGCGCTGTCGAGCTGGGCGATTCGCTGGGCAAGCGCCCCGCGCCCCGGCAAACTGTCGAGAACCTGCCGCGTATACGTGCTCTGCGCCTTGAAGTACTGCGCGAGCCCGGGATCCTTCGGGTTCTCGAAATAGCGGTACGGGTCGGTCACGGTGACGCCGAAATGCGTCTCCGTCACCGGCCGAACCGCCGGCGGAGGCGGCGGCGTAAGGCTCCCGGCGGCGAGGAGTGCCACCGCGGCGAACGAGACGGCGAAACGAAGCGAGGTCGAGCGGCGCATAGGCTCACGCTTACGCGCCGCTCGCCGCGTTCCTCGGGCTAACGGGCTACTGGGTGAACGTGCATGTGCTCGAGCTGTTCGAGTACTCGCGCTGGATGTCGTACGTGTACCCGCTCAGGCCGACGTTGCCGTAGCTGCTGCGGCAGATGTCGCCGATCTCGCCGCCGTAGTTGTTGTACCAGGCGACGTTGTTCACCGCGACGTCGGGATCGGTGATCGTCTCGAAGAACTCGTGCGAGAGCGTCGAGAGGGTCGAGTCGACGACCTTGCCGTTCGGGCTCGAGCAGCCGCTGATCGCTTGATACGGCTCCACCGAGTAGAGCGTGTGGCCGATGTCGCTGAAGTCGACGCTGCCGTGGTACGCGCAGTAGCCGCCGTTCTGGGCGTAGCAGCCGCCCGCGCTGGCGCTGCACTGCTGAACGCCGGACTGCAGGAACACGTGATACATCTTGCCATAGCCGGTCCCGACGCTCGCGGCGACGGCGTAGACGATGTTGTAGATGTCCTGGTCCTGGAGCGTCCCCGACGTATTGTAGTTCACCTGGTAGCCGCCGCCGTACGGATAGCGGCCGTTCGCGGTCGAGCCGACGTACTGGTCGATCACGTGGATGAACGTGCTGCCGGAGAGCCGGCCGAGCGTCGTGCCGGGCGAGGTCGTGCCCCAGCACGTGCCGGCGCAGTTGACGTAGATGTTGTACGGCGTCGAGTTGGTGAGGTATGGGCCGCCGTAGTACGCGAGATCGTAGATCCCGCCGGTCCGAATCTTGCGGCCGACGGAAAGCGCCGTGAGCTTCTGACCCTGCAGCGGCAGCTTGTACGCGCTCGCGGCGGTGACTTTCGAGGCGATCTCCGCGGCGCTCGTGGCGACATCGATCGTCTTGACCAGACGCTCGCTGCCTTCCGCGGCCGGTGCGCCGGGCGCTGCCGGCGGGAGCGCCGACTGAGGCTGATTCGGCGTGACGGTGGAGCCGCTACCGGAGCACCCGGTCAGGCCGCTCGCCAAGATCGCGAGCGACGCGCAAGCGGCGGAAATGACGGAATACACCCGCTTCCGAGAATACATATGAAATACCGATCTCCCATCAAGAGCTGAAGGTCCGGTCCCTCCACACAAGAGCGCCGGCGCGCAACGAGTCTTACGGAGCGCTGAGCGTCTCCTGCGATAAATGTCGGCATTCCGACTTTTGTTGACCGATCGTGACGGCGGCGACACCCCGCGCTCGCTCGGCAGGAAGTGAGTCCGGAGCTATCGGCTTGCGATCTCCCGGACGCGGTCGACGATCTCGTCGGCGTAGCGGGACGCTTCGTCGTCGCTGCCGGCTTCGGCCCAGACGTTCACCGCGGCTTCGGTGGCGTCGGGCAGGACGAGCACCCAGCCGTCCGGGCGCGTGAGGCGGATCCCGTCGAGCGTCTCCACTTTTCCGTTGCCGTGCGCGGCTTCGTCGTGCAGCGAGCGCATCACCGCGCCTTTGCGATCCCACGGGCAGGGGACCGTACGGCCGGCGACGTGCCACGGCGGGAGCATCGCGACGAGCGAGGAGAGCTTCTCGTGCTCGGCGGCGAGCAGCTCCATGATCTTCGGGGTCGCGTAGATGCCGTCGAACGCCGGCTGGAACTCCGGGAAGATCAGCTCGTAGTTCATCCCGCCGGCGAAGGCGAGATTCTTGCCTTCGTGCTCGGCGAGCGCCATCAGCGAGCGGCGGTCGCTGCGCGTGCGTACGATCTCCGCGCCGCTGTCGGCGGCGATCTTTTCCACCACGCTCGGGACGGTGAGCGGCATCCCGATCCGCGCGCCCGGCGTAGCGCGCGCGACCAGCAGCGTCAGTAACGCCATCAAGCGGTTGCGCCCCACGATCTCGCCGTCGTCGGCGACGAGCGTGACGGTCTCGCCGTCGGCGTCGATCAGCACGCCGAGGTTCGCTTCGAGCGAGGTCACCACCGACGCGAGCTGGCCGAGATGGCGCTCGCGGTCCTCCCGAAACGTCCGCACCTTGCCGGCGTCGAAGTACGCGCTCAGCGCGATCTGCTCCACCCCCAGGCCGCCGAGGATCTGCGGCAGCACGATCGAGGCGTTGCCGTACGCGTAGTCGATCACGACGCGCAGGTTGGCCTCGCGCACCGCTTCGGCGTGGAGCGCTTGGACGAACGCCGCGGAGTAGCGCTCCAGCGCGCGCGAAGGGAAGTCGAGGCGGCCGACGTCGTCCATCGGCGTGCGCCGAAAATCCTCGCGGAAGAACAGATTTTCGATCTTCCGCTCGGCGCCCTTGTCGATCCCGATCCCGGTGGCGTCGAAGAACTCGAAGACGATCGCGTTCGGGTCGTCGGTCGCCACGCGCACGTGCACGCCGCCGTCGCTGCCGACGCGCGCCGCGTAGCGCGCGAGCGGCAGCGGGTACGAGCGCAGGTCGAGGACGTTCACCCCGACGGCGAGCAGCCCGGAGATGATGCAGCGGTTCATCACCCGCGCGGCCGGATGCGTGTCGCGGCTCGTCATCACGACCTGGCCCGGCTTCAGATACGTGCCGAACGCCTGGCCGAGCTTGAGCGCGAACTCCGGCGTGATCTCCAGGTTCGCGAGGCCGCTGATCCCGCCCGAGCCGAACAGCGAGCCGGGCCATTTCTGCCCGTAGATCAGCGACATCGAGACGATCGAGCCGGCGTTGACCCACTTGTCGGGCCACAGCTTGAGGTGCGCGTTCACCGTCGCGCCGGCGCCGATCGTGCACCCGCGCCCGATCACGCTGTTCTCGTTGATCTTCGCGCGCCGCTGGATCGTGTTGCGGTCGGCGACCGTGCAGTCGCTGAGCGAGGCGTCCTCGCCGACGTACGCGTCCTCCCACACGACGCTGCGGCAGATGCTCGCGCCGCGCTCGACGATGGTGCGGTCGCCGATCACCGCCGGCCCGACGATCGACGCGCCGGCCGCGACGCGCACGTCGCGCCCGAGCACGACCGGGCCTTCGACGTGCGCTTCGGGGTGCACGGTCGTTCCCTCGCCGGCGAAGACGCGGGGCGCGATCTCGCCGCCGGGGAAGGCGATGCGCACCTTGCTCTCGACCGCGTCGTAGTTGGCCTGCTGGTACTGTTCGAGATTGCCGATGTCGGTCCAGTACGCGTCGAGCACGTAACCGCCGAGCTTCGCGCCCTCGCGCAGCATCTCGGGG
>DATHLN010000237.1:0-5227 GCA_035488115.1 Candidatus Limnocylindrales bacterium
GGGAAGCGCTGGACTACCGCTTGCGCAAGACCGAGCTGACGCCGCGCGACCGCGCGTTCGCGACCGAGCTCGCGTACGGCGCGATCAAGATGCGGCGGTTCCTCGACCATCAGCTCGATCCGTACGTCGGCGAACGGCCGGCGCCGCTGCCGCAGCCGATCGCCGAGATCCTCCGGCTCGGGACGTATGAGCTGCGCGCGATGCGCGGGGTCGAAGCGTACGCGGCGGTCTCAGAATCGGTCGGACTCGCGCGCAAGTACGGTCACAAAGGGACGGCGGGGCTCGTGAACGCGGTGCTGCGGCGCGTCGCGACCGAGCCGCCGCGCGACGCCGATCTCGAGACGCGCGCCTCGCTGCCGACCTGGGTGGTGAGCCACTGGCGCGAGCGCTTCGGCGTCGACCGTCTCGATGGAATCCTGGCCGGCGTGAACGCGCCGTCCGCCACCGGCGTCTGCGTCGATCTGCGCAACGTCTCGCGCGACGACGCGCGGCGCGCGCTGGACGAGGCCGGGATCGCGGCGCGGCCGAGCGAGGTCGCGCACGACGTGCTCGTCCTCGACGCGGACGCATCGTCCAGCGAGGTCGAGCGGCTCGCGAACCACCGCTGGCACCTGCACGCGGAAGCCGCCGCGTTCCCGGTCGACGTGCTCGACCCGCAGCCCGGTCAGCGCATCGTCGAGTTGTGCTGCGGGCGCGGCAACAAGACGCTGCAGATCGCCAGCCGCACGCGCGACGGCGCGACGGTCCTCGCCGTCGACGACGACGCGCGCAAGATCGCCCAGACCGGCACCCGGCTCGAAGCGGCCGGCGTCACCTCGGTCGCGCTGGTCACCGCGGACGCCGCCACGATGAAGCCGGCCGGCGACGCGGACCTCGTCCTCCTCGACGCGCCGTGCTCGGGGCTCGGGATCCTCGGCCGCCAGCCGGAGGCGCGCTGGCGCAAGCAGCCCGACGATCCGGCGCGGATGGCGAGCGTGCAGCGCAAGCTGATCGAAGCGGCGGCCGGCGGCGTGAAGCCGGGCGGCGCGCTGGTCTACGCGGTGTGCTCGACCGACCGGCGCGAAGGCGAGGAGATCGTCGACGCGTTCCTCGCCGCGCACCGCGACTTCGCGCGCGACGCGATCCCGCCGCGCTACGCTCCGCTCCTCACCCCGTTCGGCGACGTCCTCGTCCCGCCGGGGATCGACGCGCGCGACGGGTTCTTCATCGCACGGCTGAAGCGCTCGGGATGACGGTGAGCGCGCGGTGAACGTCTTCGCCCGGATCGAGAGCGCGTGCGCGCGCGTCGTCGACGACACGTTCGCGCGCCTCTTCCCGAGCGCGCTCGAGCCTGCGCAGATCGCGCGCCGGCTCGTCGCGACCGCGCAAGCCTCGCCGAGCGATCTGTATCTCGTGCGCGTCCACCCGCGTGACTACGCGCGCCTCGCCGCCGACCGCGATTTCCTCGAAGGCCGCTGGAGCGCGATGCTGCGCGAGGCGCTCCCGCGCGAGCGCGCCGACGCCGCGCGCGTCGTCCTCGACGAAGATCCCGACGTCGTCTCGGGCTCGCTCGCGATCGAGGCGGTCGTCGACGAGCGCGCGCAGGCGCTCGATCTCGAGCGGCCCGACGGGACGCGCGTCGCGCTGCGCGACGGCCTCACGCTCGGGCGCGCCGACGACAACGACGTGCGGCTGCGCGACTCGCGCGCGTCGCGCTACCACGCGCGGATCGTCGCCGACGGCACCGGCTGGAGCGTCGAGGACCTGCGCTCGACGAACGGCACGTTCGTGGACGGTGCGCAGGTCCGCCGCTCGCGGCTCGACCGCGGCCAGACGCTCACGCTCGGCGACACGCCGCTCAAGATCGTGGAGCCGGCGTGACCGACCCTCGGTTGCTGACGCTCGGCATCTCCACGGCGGTCGCCGCCTACGTCCTTCTGGTGCACGACCGGCGCGGCGCGCCGCCTGCCCGCGCGCTCGACGCCTCGATCCCGACCGGGATCGAGCTGACCGTCGCGCATGCGGGAACGATCAAGACGTACCGGTTCGGAAGGCGTATACTCGTGGGGAGGGCGCCGAGCGCCGATCTCCGGCTCGACGATCCGCGCATCAGCAGACTGCACGCGCGGATCGAGATGCGGGACGACGGCGTGTACGTCGAAGACCTCGGCAGCCGCAACGGGACCTCGGTGGACGGAAAGCCGGTCACCGAGCCGCGGCGGCTGGAGGCCGACGACGAAGTCACCGTCGGATCGGCAGCCCTCGTCTTTCGTGGAGTCGGAGCATGGAGATAGCGGTCGGTTCGCGACCCGGGGCCCCGCAGAACGGCACCGACGAAGCCTACGTCGCCGAGATCGTCGCGCCCGGCGTCGTCCTGCTCGCCGTCGCCCACGGGTTCGGCCGCATCCGCGAGCGCCCGGCGCCCGCCGTCGCCGCGCAGGCAGTCCGCGACAGCCTGCGCCGCCGCGTCCGCAGCGAGCGCCGCGACCCGCGCAGCGCGCTCGCCTCGGCGTTCTCCGCCGCCAACGCCCGCATCTATGCCCACTCCGGCAGCACCGAGGACTACGTCGCCTCCGGGACCTCGCTGACCGCCGCGCTGATCGTTGGCGACCACGCCTTCGTGGGGCACGTCGGCGCGACGCGCGCCTACCTCGGCCGCGAAGGCACGCTCAAGCCGCTGACCGCCGACGACGCCGTCGGCGAAGGCCCGCTGCGCCTGCTGACCCGGACGCTCGGGACGCAGCCGGCGCTCGAGCCCGCGCTCGCCCACCTGCGCCTCATGCACGGCGACGCCCTCGTGCTCTCGGCGGGCGCGCTGCACGAGCTGCTCGGCGACGACGAGATCGTCGACGCGCTGCGCGTCTCGACGTCCTCGGAAGCCGTGACGGCGCGGCTGCTCGCGATCGCGGGGATCCGCGGTGACGGCGCCGGCACGGTGATCGTCGGGCGCGCGTTCAACGAGGTCTCGCCGGAGACGGCGTCCCGGCGCCCGCACCGCCACGAGGCGCTGCTCGGGCTCGCCGTGCTGGTCGCCGCGACGATCGCCGGAGTGCTGCTGATCCTGCACATGTTCTCGATCGGGTGAGCGCGGCCGACGTCCTGGCGCGCGCACGGGCGTGCGCGCCGATGGTGCTCGCGCTCGTCCTCGCCGCGCTGACGCTGCGCCTCGCGCCGCCGCGCGCGCTGCTGCCGGACTGGCTTCCGATCGCGCTCGGCGTGCTCGCGCTCGCGTGGCCTGCGCTGCGGCCCGCGAGCGTGACGCGCGACGACACGCTGCCCGCGCTGGCGGTGATCTTGTCGGCGATCGGGCTCGCGGTCGTCGCGCGGCTGCAGCCCGATCTGGCGCACAAGCAGATCGTCTGGCTCGCGTTCTCGCTCGTGCTCGCGGTCGCGGCGGGCCCCGCGTTCGAGCGCTTCCGCGTTCTCGCCGCGTACAAGTACATCTGGATCTTGTGCGCGATCGCGCTCTTCGTCGCGCTCGCGCTCTTCGGGCAAGAGGTGAACGGCGCGCGGCTGTGGATCAGGCTGGGGCCGATCCAGTTCGAGCCGGTCGAGGTGATCAAGCTGCTGATCGTGCTGTTCATGGCGTCGTACCTGAACGACACCGCCGACGTCATCGCGCGCACGCGCCCGTGGTCGCTGCGCGCGAACGCGAAGTATCTCGGGCCGCTGTTCCTGGGCTGGGGCGTCTCGATGGGGATCCTCGTGTTCGAGCACGACCTCGGGATGGCGGTGCTGCTGCTCGCGACGTTCGTCGCGATGCTCTACGTCGCGACGCGGCGCGTCGATCTCGTCGTCGGCGCGAGCGCGGTGTTCGGTCTGGCGGCGTGGTGGGCGGCGACGCACTATTCGTACGTCGAGCGCCGCATCGCGGTGTGGAAGGACCCGTTCCACGACCCGCTCGGCGCAGGCTATCAAGCGGTGCAGTCGCTGTTCGCGCTCGCCAACGGCGGACTCTTCGGCACCGGGTACGGGCAAGGACGCCCCGACTACATCCCCGAGGTCGCGACCGACTACGTCTACGCCGCGTTCGGCGAGGAATGGGGCGCGATCGGATCGCTCGTGCTGCTCGGCGTCTTCCTCGCGGTCGTCCTGCGCGCGCTGCGCGTCGCGCAGCGCCAGCCCGATCTGTACGCGAAGCTGCTCGCGACCGGCCTCGCCGCGGTGTTCGGGTTCCAGATCCTGATCATCGTCGGCGGCGTGCTGCGGCTCTTCCCGCTCACCGGGATCACGCTGCCGTTCATCTCGTACGGCGGGAGCTCGCTGGTGACGAACTTCTTGCTGATCGCGCTGGTGTGGGCGATCTCGAGCGAACGGCGCCCGAACGCCTCGTCTCCCTAGCGATGCGATAACCGGTACTGCCGTACCACCGGCACTCAGCGAAAATTTACACAATTTTCCCCCAAAGCAAGCGGGCGCTTTGAGGATAAGTGGGCTGCAAGGCGGGTAAGCGAGTGGGGCGGATCGGACCGGGCGGGCGGCTCGGCCCGGCCCGCTATTCTGTCTCTCACGGGGCGGGCGGGAGCGTCGCTAAACATCCTGCGCCGCGCGCCGATAGGCAAAGGACCACCATGCCCGAGCAGCACACCGCGCCGCCCGCCGAGGAGGAGCGGACCTACCCCGAGTTCGACCGCCGCCGCGGCCCGCGCCGCGCAGGCTCGAACGGTGAGGTCGACGCGTCCTTCGAGCGCCGGCAGAGTGATCGCCGCAAGAAGAAGCCCGGCTTCGCCGGCCTGATCGGCGCGATCTTCGGCCACAACCGCGCCGAAGAGCCGACCGAAGTCTAACGCGCTGCCGCGTTCGAAACGATGACGACCGCGCCGTGACGGCGCGGTCGTCGTTATTTCGAAGCGTCGCAGGTCAGCGCCGCCTCACAAGGCGGTGACCTGCTGGAATAATCCCGTCGACGGCGTGTACTGATAGACGCCGCCTTGGAGGTTCACGACCCAAGCGTTTCCGTTCGGATCGACCGCGATCTCGGTGGCCTGGCCCGGGACCTGGACGAACGCCGAGCCGTTCCAGTGATAGATCGAGTGTCCCGAGCTCCCTTGATCGACGCCGAGACACCAGATTCCGCCGTTGATGCCGATCGCGATACGGCTCGCGGAGCCGGCAACTTGCACGCTGGTGCTCGTGCTCGTGTACCGGTAGATGTTGTACGAGTTGTCGACCGACCACGGAAGACCGTTCGTGTCGATCGCGATGTCGACCGCGGCGCCGGGAATCTGCACATAGGTCGGTGGCGTGT
>DATHLN010000238.1:0-2618 GCA_035488115.1 Candidatus Limnocylindrales bacterium
GCCAGCGATCTCCAGCCGAACGGCTCCGCTGAGCGCGTCGAAGTTGGCCTGTTGGTACTGCTGCAAGTTTCCGACGTCGGTCCAGTACTCGTCGGTGGTGTAGCCGAAAAGCGGACGGCCATCATGTAACAATCGGGGAAAGAGGTCTTGCGAGAAGTCGTACACCTTGCCGCGCTGCATCCGGTGCAGGATGCCGGGCTCGAGGACGTAGATGCCGGTGTTGATCGTGTCGGAGAAGACCTCGCCCCACGACGGCTTCTCCAGGAAGCGCACGATGCGCCCGTTCTCGTCGGTCACGACCACGCCGAACTCGAGCGGGTTCGTCACCCGCTGCAGCGCGATCGTGACGTCGTTCCCCTGCTCTTTGTGGTGGCGCACGATCGCGCCCAGGTCGACGTCGGTCAGCGCGTCGCCGCTGATCACCAGGAACGTCTCGTCGCCGAGCAGCTCGTGCGCCATCTTCACCGCGCCGGCGGTCCCGAGCGGCGTGTCCTCGACGACGTAGTGCATCTTCACGCCGTGCGCCTCGCCGTCGCCGAAGTAGGCCTCGATCTCGTCGGCGAGGTAGTGCAGCGTCGCGACGATCTCGCCGAAGCCGTGCTCGCGCAGCAGCTCGACGATCAGCTCCATCACCGGCTTGCCGGCGACCGGCGCGAGCGGTTTCGGGCGGCGTGAGGTGAGCGGGCGGAGACGGGAGCCCTCGCCCCCGGCCATTAGAACAGCTTTCACGGCGTTGCTCTCGGGCGGATCTCGTTGAATGCGGCGCAGAGGCTGGCGAGTCGGTCGTCGGAGCCGAGCGCTTCGACGCGCGTGCGCAGCTTCCGGCGCCAGTTCGGATATTCGCTCGACGTCCCCGGGACGTTGACCGGTTCGCGTTCCTCGAGGACGTCGTCCAGCTGCGCCATCACGATCGCGCACGGCGTCGCGGCGAGGTAGCGGTTCGCCGCGACGACGACCGCGACGTCGTCCTCGCGCTCGCGCGCGGCCAAGTCGCCGTGCGCGATCAGAACGTCAAGCAGCATCGCCCGTTCCCGGTCGCGTGCCGCCAGCTCGTCGGCGAGCGGCGTTTCGAGCAGGCCGAGCCGCGCGCGCAGCTCGACGTCCTCGCCGCGCAGCCAAGCGGGGATCGTCGGAAGGTCGTGTGTCCCCGACGCCGCGAGCGCGAGCGCCGGGTACTCCTCGGGCGGCGCGAACGTGCCGTCGAGCCGCCGCTCGAAGAAGAGGATGCGGTAGGAGAGGATCCCCGTCTGCTCCATCCGCTCGCGGAAGCCTTTGGGGACGGTCCCGAGATCCTCACCGATCACGACGCAGCGCTCGCGCACGCTGGCCAGCGCGACGATCCCGCGCAGGTCGTCGAGCGGATACTCGACGTACGTCCCGCTGCGCGCGCCCGCGCCGCGCGGGATCCAGTACAGCCGCGCGAGCGAGAAGGCGTGGTCGATCCGCAGCGCGCCCGCGTCGCGGCAGTTCGCCTGCACGAGCGTAAGCAGCTCGGCGTAGCCGTCACGCGCGAGCGCGCGCGGGTCGAGCGGCGGGAGACCCCAGTCCTGGCCGAGCGTGTTTAGCACGTCGGGCGGCGCGCCGACCGAGACCTCGCGCACGTAGGCGTCCGCGTCGGCCCACACGTCGGCCGCGTTCGCGTCGACGCCGACCGCCAAATCGCGATAGATGTGCACGCCGTGCTTCGCGGCGTCGTCCGCGACCGCCGCGAGCTGCTCGCACGCGAGCCACTGCAGGTACATGCCGTAGCGCACCTCGTCGTGCTGCGCGGCCGCGAACAGCGCGACGTCAGGGGAGGTCGGCGAGCGGAACGTCTCCGGCCACGCGGCGAGGTCACGGCCGTGCCGCACGACGAGCGCCTCGAACGTCGCGAAACGCACCAGCGCCTCGCCGCGCTCGGCGCACCAGGCCTCGAACGTCTCGCGCCGCGCCGCATCCGCCTCGAGCGCGGCGAAGCACGCGCGCAGCAGCTCGTCCTTCAGCGCGGCGACGCCCGCGTAGTCGACGCGATCGCTCGAGCAGACCGCTTTGAGCCGTTCGCGGCGGCCGGTGCGGCGCATCACGCCGCGCACCCGCGGCGTGTGCGCCTCGGGGACGTCGCCGATCGAAATGTACAGCCAGTTCAGCCAGACGCGCGACGAAGCCGCGTACGGGCTCGCCGCCTCCGGATCGCTGCGGAACGTCGCGTGCAGCGGGTTGATCCCGACGTACGAGGCGCCGCGCGCGCCGAGCAGACGGCAGACCGCGCGCAGATCGCCGAAGTCGCCGATCCCGTGGTTGCGCTCGCTGCGCAGCGTGTAGAGCTGCAGCGCGATCCCCCAGGTTCGCCCGCGCGGCGGGTGCGCGCGGTGCGGCACGACCGCGATGGTCGTCGTGGCGCGCGCATAGGCCGCGACGTCGAGCGCGAGCTTGTGCAGCCCGAGCGGCTGCGGGCCGGCGAGGACGACGCGCCGCGTGTCGTAGGTGATCTCCGGGCCGTGGTCCGCGAACACGACCGGCGCCTCGCGCAGCGGAACCGTCCCGTCCTCGGTGCTGCCGTCGTCGCGAGCGAGCGTCCAGCGCAGCGTCTCCGTCCAGCTGTGCGCGGGCAGCGTGACGTCGACCGAGAGCGTCTCACC
>DATHLN010000239.1:0-11941 GCA_035488115.1 Candidatus Limnocylindrales bacterium
CATGACGGGGTTCCAGCTCTCACTGCAGGCGCTCATGTACGACGTGCAGTTCACGCCGCGCACGCTGAAGCTGCGGCCGGGCGCGCACCGCGTCCGCGCGACCGGCGAGCGGTGAGCGTCCTCTTCGTCTTCGCGCACCAGGACGACGAGGTTCCCGTCCTCACCCGGATCGCGTTCGAGCTCGCGCGCGGCGTGCGCGTTCGCTGCGCGTACCTCACCGACGGCGCGAGCGGCGTCCCCGCCGCGGTGCGCGACGCGGAGTCGCGCTCGGTGCTCGCGAGCCTCGGCGTCGCGGCGGACGACATCGCGTTCCTCGGCGGCGAGCGGCGGATCGCCGACGGCCGGCTGGCGTACGAGACGCCGCGCGCGCTGGAGCTGCTGCGCGCGTTCGCGGCGCCGCTCCCGCCGCCCGCGCGCGTGTACGCGCCGGACTGGGAAGGCGGTCACGCCGATCACGACGCCGCGCACCTGGTCGCGCTCGGGCTCGCGCGCGAGCTCGGCGTCGCGGACGTCTTCACGTACTCGCTCTACAACGCGTACCGCCGCCCGCGCGGGTTCTTTCGCGCCACGTCGTTCGTCCCCGGAACGGAACCGGTGATCGCGCGCAAGCTGACGCTGCGCGAGGCGCTGCTCCCGGTTCGTGCGATCGCGCGGTACCGCTCGCAGCGGCGCACGTGGCTGTTTCTCGGACCGGGGCTGACCGTGCGCGCGCTCGTGCGCCGCGAAGAACGGCTACGCCGTGCCGATCCGAGCCGGCTGCGCGCCGCGCCGCACCGCGGTCCGCTGTTCTACGAGACGAGGTTCCACGTCTCCGCGCGCGCGGTGATGGAGGCGACGGCGGAGCTGCGCGCGCTGCTCAGTAGATCTTGATCCGCACCAGCCCCGTGTCGGGCTTGCGGAAGATCTCCTCGACCTGCGCGACGTTGTCGGGCTTCGCGAAGTACGCCACGACGCTGCGCCCCGCTTGGAGCGCCTCGATGTAGTTGTCGACCTGGTCGTCGGGGATCTCCAGATCGCCGAGCCGGTCGCTGAGCGCCTCGTTGCGGAAGTAGCGCGAACCGCCGCCGCTGCTGCCGATCGAGCTCGCGTTGGTGATCCCGGGGACGCCGGTCCCCTGTCCGCCGCCGATGTTGAGCCCGGTGTTGGCGAGGCCCATCGAGGAGGCGGCGCCTTGCGTCGAGTCGTCCGGCCCGATGACCTGGATCGGGTCGAGCGGGAGCCCGGCGGCTTTCAGCGCCGCTTCGAGGTTCTTGATGTCGCCGTTCTGCGAGATGCCGGTCACGACCAAACCCACGAGGTACCTCTTTTGCTCCGGAGATCGTTGCGTGCGGTCCGTTCGGTCTTCGAGTGAGCCGCATCCTCCGTGCGCGCGTGGAGTAATCGCGCCGCCGGTCCGTGAATAGCCCGAGGTTCGCCCCGGCCCAGGAGTACCGAGTGCAGTCCACCCGCAACCCAGACGAGATCAGAGCCGACATCGCCGCGTTCCTCGCCGAGCCGGTTCCAGCGAACAAGCCGCTGATCGAACGGGACGCCGACCTGTTCGAGTCCGGGATCGTCGACTCGTTCCAGATCGTCTCGCTCGCGTTCTTCATCGAGGAGAAGTTCGGGGTCCCGCTCGACTTCGAGCAGATCGAGGAGAAAGATTTCAGCACGCTGAGCGCGCTCACCGAGCTGGTCGTGAGCAGCGCCGCCCGCAACGGCGCATGAGCGCCGAGCCCGCCGCGTTCTCCCGGACCGCGGTCGACGCGGCCGATCATCTCGTCCGGTCGTGCGGCTCGCTGCGCGCGGGCGAGCGCGTCGCGATCGTCGTCGACGAGCGCACGTTGGAGATCGGGCGCCTCGTCGCCGAGCGCTGCGCCCCGCTCACCGCCGCGGTCGAAATGCGGCAGGTTCCGCTGGCCGCGATGCACGGGACCGAGCCGCCGCCCGCCGCCGCCGCCGCGATGAAGCGCGCCGACCTGATCTTCGGGCTCACGCACTTCTCGATGGCGCACACCGCGGCGCGCCGCGACGCGTGCGCCGGCGGCGCGCGCTACTTGAGCCTCCCGGAGTACTCCCTCGCGCTGCTCGAAGATCCCGCGGTCGGCGTCGATTACAAGGCGCGCGCGCCGCTGGTCCGCGCGGTCGCCGACGCGTTCACCGCCGGCGACTTCGTTCACGTCACCTCGCCGCGCGGAACGGACGTCCGGCTCGACGTCCGCGGGCGCACCGGAAACTTCTGCCCGGGTTTCGTCGAAAGGCCCGGCGAGCTCGGCTCGCCGCCCGACATCGAGGCGAACGTCTCGCCGGTCGAGACGTACTCGGAAGGGATCGTCGTCGTCGACGGCTCGATCCCGTGCGCCGAGATCGGGCTGCTGCGCGAGCCGGTCGAATTGGACGTGCGCGGCGGGAAGATCGTCGCGTTCCGCTCGCGCGACGACGCGGTCGTCGCGACGCTCGAGCGGCTCTTCGAGCGCGCCGGCTCCGAGAAAGCGTACGTGCTCGCCGAATGCGGCGTCGGCCTCAACGACGCGGCGCGGCTGACCGGGATCATGCTGACCGACGAAGGCGCCGCAGGGACGCTGCACTTCGGGTTCGGCTCGAACGCGACGGTCGGCGGGCTGAACGACGTCGCGTTCCACCTGGACTTCGTGTTCCGCGACGGCGCGGTGGCGGTCGACGGGACCACGGTCGTCGACCGCGGGCGGGTGCTCGCGTGAGCGGTCTGCTGCGCTCGTTCGCCGCCGATCTCGACGCGACGATCGCCGAGAGCGGCGACCGCGTCGCGTTCGTCGACGCGCGCTACGAGACGTCGTACGACTACCGCGCGCTCGGCGATCTGATCGCGCGCTGCCGGACGCTCTTCCGACAGCACGGCCTCGTCCCGGGCGACGCGATCCTCTCGCTGCTGCCGACCTCGACCGACGGGATCGTGGCGTTCCTCGCCGCGGCGCACGGCGGCTACTCGTTCGCGCCGCTCCCCGCCGAAGCGGTCGCCGACGAGGCGTCGCGCGCCGTCCGGCTGATCGCGCCGAAGCTCTGCTTCCTCTCCGCGATGGCGAGCGACGCGGTCGCCGATGCGCTCGGCGCCGCCGGCGTGCCGGTCGTGCGCGTCACGCTCGACGGATCGCTCGCGTGGCTCCCGCCGTTCGCCGCGCCGATCGGCGCGCCGCCGGAGAACGCCGGCCGGCTCTATCTCGCGACCAGCGGCTCGACCGGCGAGCCGAAGGCGATCGTCCTCGACGTCGACCGGCTGTGGTCGAGCGGGAAAGCGTTCGCGGCGCGGCACCGCTTCCTCGACGGCGAGAGCCGTTTCCTCAACATCCTGCCGATCTCGTATCTCGGCGGGTTGTTCAACCTGTGCCTGCTGCCGATGGCGAGCGGCGGCAGCTTCGTGATCGCGGAGTCGTTCTCGGGGCGCTCGCTGCTGAGCTTCTGGCAGCAGGTCGAACAGTTCGACGTCAACGTGCTGTGGCTGGTGCCGACGATCGTGCGCGGGCTGCTCGCGATCGCCGAGCGTACCGCGCGCCACCGCGTCTCGCCGCCGAAGCGCGTGCGCGCGTGCTTCCTCGGGACCGCGCCGATCGATCTCGCGACGAAGACGCGCTTCGAAGAGGTGTTCGGGATCCCGCTGCTCGAGAACTTCGCGCTCTCCGAGACGACGTTCCTCACCTCCGAGCAGCTCGGCGACGGGATGCCGCGCGCGGAAGGCTCGGTCGGGACGCTGCTCCCGTACGTGACGCTGCGCATCTACCCGCTCGACGCGCAGAACGGCTCGGCGAACGGCGCGCCCGCCGGCGAGCTCGCGGTCCGCACGCCGTTCCTCTTCCTCGGCTACCTGCAGCCCGACGGCTCGCTGCAGCTCCCGCTCGACGACGAAGGGTACTTCCGCACCGGCGACGTCGGGCACTTGGACGAGAACGGCGTGCTCGCGCTCGACGGCCGTTTGCGCGACGTGATCAAGAAGGGCGGATACTTCATCGCGCTGCGGGAGATCGAGCTGCTCGCCGAGCGCCACGACGCGGTGCAGGAAGCCGCCGCGGTCGCGATCCCGCACGACTTCTACGGGGAGAGCTTTCAGTTGCTGGTGATCCCGCGCGAAGGGCGCAGCGGCGCCGAGGTCGTCCCGGAGCTCGGCGCGTGGCTGCGCGAACGGCTCGTGCGCTACAAGTGGCCGGAGAAGATCGAGGCGGTCGGCGAGTTTCCGCGCACCGACTCGGGGAAGATTCGCAAGAGGCTGCTCGTCTCGGAGCCGTCATGACGCCGCGGACCGGTGAGCGCGCGCGCACGCGCGGCGAGGCAGATGCGGCGGCCGCGCGCCCGCCGATGCAGATCAGCGAGAAGGTGCGTGCGATCCCGCAGGCGCTCTCGATCTATGTCAACCAGCTGGTGTACGACGCGCGGCTCAAAGGCGAGGACGTGATCACGCTCTCGCTCGGCGAAGCGTTCTTCGACATCCCGCTGTTCGACTTCGCGAAGATCGACGTCGTCAAGGGATATCACTACTCGGACAGTCAGGGGATCCCGAGCCTGCGCCGTAAGATCGCCGAGTTCTACGAGCGCGAGTACTCGACGCACGTCGACGGCGCGAGCGAGATCATGATCACCGCCGGCTCGAAGCCCGCGATCTACATGGCGATGCAAGCCGTGCTGAATCCGGGCGACGAGGTCGCGATCCTCGAGCCGGCGTGGCTGAGCTATCAAGAGCAGGTCCGGCTCACCGGCGCGAGCGTGAACTTCATCCGGTACGACTGCCCGATCGCCGAGATCGGCGACCATCTCACGCCGGCGACGCGGATGCTGGTGATCAACAACCCGAACAACCCGGCCGGCCGGACCTACACGCGCGAGGAGCTCGAGCAGCTCTACGCGCAGTGCCGGCCGCGCGGCGTCTACATCCTGATCGACGAAGCGTACAGCGACTTCGTCGTCGACGAAGAGTTCTGGTCGCTGGCGCGGATCGTCCCGGACAAGGACGGGATCATCGTCGCCAACTCGCTCTCGAAGAACTTCGGGATGTCGGGCTGGAGGATCGGCTATCTGATCTCGAACCCCGGCTTCATCCGCGAGGTGCTCAAGCTCAACCAGCACTTGATCACCTGCGCGCCGACCGTCCTGCTCTACTACCTCGAGCACTACTTCGACGACATCATCCGCGTCACGCTGCCGCAGGTGCGCCAAGTCGTCGAGAAGCGCAACCGGATCGGCGCGCTGATGGACCGGCTCGGGCTCGTGCGGATGGGCGGCAGCGCGACGTTCTACTTCTTCGTCTCGCTCGAGCAGTTTCCGCGCAGCGGGCTCGAGTTCGCGCTCGAGCTGCTGCTCGACCACGCGATCTCGGTCGTCCCCGGGTCGGCGTACGGCGAGAGCACCGAGCGCTTCATCCGCGTCTCGATCGGGACGGAGTCCGAGGAGCGGATCGCCGATGCGCTGGCGCTGATCCGCGACAAGATCGCGGGGACCGGAGCGACCAGCGCCGTCCCCCTCGAGGAACGGCTGGCCGCGAAAGGGTGGAAGCCGTTCCGTTGAGCGCGGTGCGCTATCGGCTCAGCCCGGACACGTTGATCCACCGCCGCGACGGCGCGACGATCGCCTCGAACCCGCGAACCCGCACGCACGTCGAGCTCGCGAACGACGCGCTCGCGCCGCTGCTCGCGCTCGCCGACGGCGCCGGCGAAGAGGTGTGGGGAGAGGCGCTCGCGAGCGCGCGCGGCTGGGACCGCACGCGCTTCGACGTCTCGGGCGGACTGTGGAGCGATCAGACCGGGATCGGACCGCGCGCGCGCGACGAGGCGGTCGCGGGCGCAGCGCTCTTCGCGCTGCTGCGCCGGCGGATGCTCGTCCACCGCGCGGACCGCGCCGACTACGACGCGTTCCTCGCGCCGCTCGGCTCCGCGCTCGACCGCGCGCATCTCGGCACGTTCCACCAGCGCGTCGGCCAGTACCAGGCGCTCGAGCTGCGGTTGCGCGAGAACTGGCGCTGGTGGCACGACCAGAAGTTCACCGCCGACGGCACCGCGGTGAAGCCCGGCCCGTACCGCGCGGTGCAGGGCGCGTTCTGGGACGCGTATTACGGCGGACGCTCGCTGCGCGGCGCGAGCGTCCTCGACTTCGCGTGCGGGAACGGCTACTACTCGGCGAAATTCGCCGCGCTCGGCGCGCGCGTCACCGGGATCGACACGAACGCCGAGCTGATCGCGCTCGCGCGGCGCAACTTCGGTGCGCGCGCGACGTTCCACCAGCCCGCGACCAACGAGGAGAGCCTCGCGATCCTGCGCGCGCTCCCCGATGCGAGCTTCGATCTGATCTACATGAGCGACGTGATGCTGATCCTGGTCGAGGAGGCCGAGCGCGGCGCGGACGGCGGCGCGCTGCGCGCGCTGCTCGCCGAGTTCCGGCGGCTGCTGAAGCCCGCCGGCCGGCTCGAGATGATGGAGCCGAACTCGCACTTCTGGCTGGGCGGGATCTACGGCGATCCCGAGCGCCCGTACGCGGTCGTCCCGGAGTACCGCGAGCGCGTCTACAACGTCGCGCCGACGATCGACCAGTACATGCGCGTCATGGCGGAGGCGGGGCTCGCGCTGGTGCAGCTGCTTCACCCCGCGCTCGGCGAGAGCGAGGAGGCCGACGCGCGGCTGCGCGGGCGCGCCGCCGCGTTCCCGCTCTGGGATTTCATGACGTTCGTCCCGCTCCCGCGATGACGGCGCGCGAGACCGTCCGCGACTACCGCGAAGGCGATCTCGACGGGATCGGCGCGCTGCAGCTCGCGGTCGAGCCGGAGATGCGCTGCCCGCCGCGCGAGTTCGTCGACCTGTGGCGCTGGATGTACGCGCAGACGCCGTTCGGCGTGTTCAAAGTGGTCGTCGCGCAGGACGCCGCCGGCGCGATCGTCGGGCACGAAGGGATCATGCCGTTCGCGCTCTCGATCGGCGGCGCGCCGGTCGTCGGCGGGATCACCTGCAATCTGATCGTCGCCGAGTCGCTGCGCGGGACGCTGCTCTTCCCGCGGCTCGTCGCCGCGCTCGTGAAAGGCTATCCCGGGGCGGGCTTCGCGTTCGGGTACGGGCCGACGCGGCCGAAGATGCTCAAGGCGATGCTCGCGCTCGGCTACCGCGATCTCGGCCCGCTCCCGGTCTACGTGCGGCCGGTCGATCTGGGCGCGGTCGCGGCGCGGTACGTCGGCTCGCGCGCGCTGCGCGCCGTGCTGACGCCGCCGCTGCGCGCGCTCTCGGCGCCGGTGCGCTGGCTCGGGCCTCGCTCCTCCAAGCGCATCACGATCGAAGCGGTGACGCGCTTCGGCGAGGAGTCGCGCGCGTTCTTCGAGGACGCGTTCCGCCGTTTCACGATCTTCGCGGTGCGCACGCCGGAGATCCTCAACTGGCGCTACTTCGAGGTGCCGCACCGCCGCTACACCGTCTACCGCGCGACCGAGGACGGACGTTTCGCGGGCTACGTCGCGGTGCGCAGGATGCCGATGCTCGGCTTCGACTCGCTCGGGATCGTCGATCTCGCGTACGAGTTCGACCGTCCCGAGATCGGCCGCGCGCTGCTCGCGCGCGTGCACCGCGACGCGGCCGCCGCGCGCGTCGCGTTCGTCGCCTGCATGACCGCGCCGCGCGGCCCGCTCGGCGAGCTGCTGCACCGCGCCGGCTACCTGCGCGCGCCCGAAGGCTTCACGATGATCCTGCACGAGCCGAAGGGCCACCCCAGCGTCTTCCCGGACCGCGCGCTCGACGACTGGTACGTCACGTGGTTCGACCATGACTACGTCTGAGACGCGCGCGCTGCTGCGCGAGGGGCGCGCGCTGCAGCGCTACGCGTGGGGCCGCGGCGCGCCGCGCTTCGCGCTGCGCCGGTACGTGCGGCTGCTCGGCGCGCGCGCGGCGCCGCTGCGAATCCCGGGCCGCTGGCTGCACGTCCCGTGGCTGAACGCGCTCTTGGAGCCGCTCCCGCTCCTCCCGCGTTCCGCCGCGTCGCTCGAGTTCGAGCGGCGCTTGTACCTCGCGACGCTCGTCACCGAGCTCACGCCGTGGGGCGCGCGACGCAGCCGCACTTGGGCGCGGCGCGGCTTCGCGGAGATGCTGCTGCGCGGCGCCGCGATCGCGCTCGCCGAGGCGGTCGCGCTCCCGGGCCGCGCCGTCGTCCATCGCCTGGCGTGGTGGCCGGGGGAGCGCGCCGCGCGGTGATCGTCATCGTCGGCAGCGGCCCCGCGGGCGTCTCGGCCGCCTGGCCGCTGCTCGACGCCGGGCTCGACGTGCACATGATCGATCCCGGCGTAGACCGCGCCGGACCGTCCGCGCTCGACGCGCGCAGCTTCACCGAACGGCGCGAGGACGACGACGAGCAGTGGCGCGTCTTCCTCGGCGGCGACGCGGCGATCTTGGCGAACGCCTCGCCGAAGCTGCGCGCGCCTGAGTTCGCGCACGTCTTCGCGGGCTTTCGCGAGCGCTACCGGATCGCGCCGGACGGCTTTGCGGCGCACGGCTCGCTGGCGCCCGGCGGGTTGTCGAACGCCTGGGGCTCCGGGGTCGGCGCGTTCAGCGATGCGGAGCTCGCCGAGTATCCGGTGAAGCGCGCCGATCTCGCCGAGAGCTATCGCGCGATCGCGGAGCGGATCGGGATCAGCGGATCGCCTGACGACGATCTCGCCGGCTGGTTCGGCGGCGGCTATCCGCTGCAGGCGCCGAACCCGCTCGAGCCGCCGGTCACCGCGCTGCTCGCGCGCCACGAGCGCCGCCGCCGCACCGGCCGAGCGGACCGGCGCTTTCGGCTCGGCCGGCCGCAGCAGGCGGTGCTCACCGCGGATCTGGGCGAGCGGCGCGCGTGCAACCGCTCCGCGATGTGCATCTACGGCTGTCACCGGCGCGCGATCTACAGCGCGGCCGACGAGCTCGCCGCGCTGCGCGCGCGGCCGGGCTTCACCTACTCGCCGGGCTGGTTCGTCACGCGCGTCGAGCGGGACGAGGGCGCGTACGCGGTCCACGCCGTTGCGACGCGCGGCTCCGCGACGCGCACGTTCGCGGCGGAGCGCGTGCTGCTCGCGGCGGGGACGCTCGGCTCGACGAAGCTCGCGCTCGAGCTGATCGGCGCGTACGAGCTCGCGCGCCCATTGCTGACGACGCCGGTGCTGACCTTCGCGCTGGTGCAGCCGGAGGCGCTGTTCGGCCGGCCGCCCGACTACGGCTTCGCGCTGGGCTATCTCGCGTACGCGCTCGAGCTCGCGCGCCTCCCCGGGGCGCCGGAGATCTTCGGCGGCCTGCTCCCGACGGCCGGGATGCCGCCGAGCGAGCTGTACGGCCGGCTCCCGCTGCTGCGCCCGTTCGCGCGCAGCTTCGGCGCGTGGCTCTGGCCGCGGCTGCTCGTAAGCGCGTGCTTCTTCCCCGGCCGGTTCTCGGCGAGCTCGCTGCGCCTGCGCCGCGACGGCGCGCTTGCGATCGAGGGCGGGTACACCGGCGAGCTGCGCCCCGCGATCGGCGAAGCGGTCCGCGCGCTGCGGCGCGAGTTTCGCGTGCTCGGCGCGACGCTGCTTCCCGGCACGACGAAGCTGACCCGGCCCGGCGAGGAGATGCACTACGGCGGGACGCTCCCGATGCGCGCGGAGCCGCGGCACGGCGAGACCGACGCGGACGGCCGCCTCGCCGGGCTCGACGGCGTGCACGTCGTCGATGGGGCGGTCCTCACCTCGCTACCGGCGAAATCGCACACGATGACGATCATGGCGAACGCCGACCGGATCGCGCGGCGGATCGCCGTGCGAGCGCGCTAAAGGACCGCGCGATGTCGCTGATCGATCTGCTGCGCGCCCCCGAGGTCCGCGAGCCGGCGAGCGATCCGGTCGAGCGCGTCCTCGAGCACCGTCGCATCCTCGCGAGCCGGCCGATGATCCGCGGCGTCTTCGAGGACTTCTACCGGCGCATCCGCGCGCTCGACGAGCGGTACTTCGGCGCGACCGAAGGCGCGCGGGTCGAGCTCGGCTCGGGCTCGAGCATGCTCAAGGACTACTATCCCGACACCGTCACCTCGGACATCATGCCGGCGCCGCATCTGGAGCGCGTCCTCGACGCGATGCAGCTCGACTTGCCGGACGCGAGCGTGCGCGCGCTGTACGGGATCAACTGCTTCCACCACTTCCCCGACCCAGCGCGGTTCTTCGCCGAGGTCGAGCGCGTGGTGCGGCCGGGCGGCGGCGTCATCTTGATCGATCCGTACTTCGGCGCGCTCGCGGGGCTGCTCTACGCGCGGCTCTTCCAAGAGGAGACCTTCGACCGCTCGGCGCCCGGCTGGCGCGCCGACGAGCAGCGCGACCGCGAGCGCGCAAACCAGGCGCTGAGCTACGTCGTGCTCTTCCGCGACCGCGCGCGTCTCCTCGCCGAGCACCCGGAGCTCGAGGTCGCGCACGCCGAGGTGATGCCGAACTACGTGCGCTACCTGCTCTCCGGCGGCTTGAACTTCCGGCAGCTCGCGCCGACCGCCGCGACCGGCGCGCTGCGCGTCCTGGAGAAGCTGATCTCGCCGGCGAGCCGCGTGTTCGGGCTCCACCATCTGATCGTCGTCCGCCGGAAGGAGCAGCGCCCGCCCGGCGATGCCCGGTCCTGAGCCGATCGTCGCGGTCACCGGCGCGAACGGGTACGTCGGCTCGGCGGTCGTCCGGGCGGCGCTCGCGCAGGGCGCCGTCGTCCATGCGCTGGGCCGCACGCCGCCCGCCTCGGCGCCGCCGAACGTCCGCTGGTTCGCATACGATCTCGCCGCGCCGGTCCCGGAGGCGGCGCTCGACGGCGCGACCGCGGTCGTCCATCTCGCCGCCGACGAGCGCGGCTTCTCCGGCGGCGCGACCGGCGACGTGAACACCGACGGCACGGCCCGGCTCCTGGACGCCGCGCGGCGCCGGCACGTGCCGCGGTTCGTCTTCGTCTCGAGCCAGTCGGCGGCGACCGGCGCGCGCTCGGCGTACGCGCGCAGCAAGCTCGCGAGCGAGGCGCTGATCACCGGCCCGGGCGAGGCGATCGTGCGGCCGGGGATGGTCTACGGCGGAACGCCGGCGGCACTCTACGGCCGGCTGTCCACGATGGTCGAGAAGGCGCCGGTGCTCGCGGTGCCGCGGGCGGGCGCGCCGGTCCAGCCGGTCCACGTGGACGACCTCGCGGAGGCGTTGCTGCGCCTCGCGCTCGGGCCGGAGCGCGGCCGGCGGCTCTACCAGATCGCGAGCCCCTGCCCGGTCACGTTCGCGGCCTACCTGCGCGGGATCGCGCGCGAGCGGTTCGGCCGCCGGCTCGTGGTCCTACCGGTCCCGCTCGGGCCGCTCCCCGCGCTGCTGCGACGTCTGGGCGGGCGGGTCCCCGCGCTCCGCGAGCTCGGCGAACGGCTCTCGGGGCTCGACGCGCTCGCGCCGATGGAGACGGCTCCGAGCCTCGCCGACCTGGGGCTCGAACTGCGGCCGTTCGCCGCCTGAGTCAGCCCGCGCGCACGGCGCGGCCGAGCCGCCCGATCCCCTCGGCGATCCGCTCCTCGCCCATCGCCGAGAAGTTCAAGCGCATGCCGTCGCCGGCGTCGCGGTTCGGATAGAACGGCCGCCCCGGGACGAAGACGACGCGGTCGCGGACCGCCGTCTCGAAGAGCTCCTCGGTGTCGATCCCCGCGCCGACCGTCGCCCACAGGAACATCCCGCCGCGCGGCGCGTTCCAGCGCACGTGCGCGGGCATCTCGCGCGCGAGCGCGGCGAGCATCGCGTCGCGGCGCGCGCGGTAGGCCGCGCGCACGCGCCCGACGTGCGTCTCCAGCCGCGTCTCGTCGGCGACGTACTCGTGGAAGACGTACTGCGCGTAGGAGCTCGAGTGCAGGTCCGCCCCCTGCTTCGCGGTCACGATCTTGTCGCGCAGCTCGCGGTCGGGGACGACGAGCCAGGCGACGCGCAGCCCCGGTGCGACGATCTTCGAGCCGGTCCCGAGATACGTGACGTGCCCGC
>DATHLN010000240.1:0-2480 GCA_035488115.1 Candidatus Limnocylindrales bacterium
TCGTACTTCTGCTGCTGCTCGTCCCACGGGACGGGATGCCAGTGGTAGTTCACCGCGCGCGGCTCGTAGACGATCGGGACGCCGCCGTGCTGCAGGCGGTAGCCGAGCTCGAGATCCTCGTGGCCGTAGCCGGTGAAGTCCTCGTCGAAGCGCCCGACGCGATCGAGCTCCGCGCGCGGCGCCGACGCGTTGCCGGTGAGGAAATACAGCCACGAGAGCCGTTTCGGCTGCTCGCCGTGCAGCGGGTCGCGCTTCGTGCGGTCGGCGCGCTTCGCGAGGTAGTCCTCGTACGAGCTCACCTGCACTTCCATCCCGACGACCGCGCGGGCGCCGGGTCGTTCATGATGCGCGAGATGGCGCGACAGGAGATCGGGCGACGCGATGATGTCGGCGTCGGTGAAAAGCACGATGCGGCCGAGCGCGGCGGCGATGCCCGCATTGCGCGCCGACGCGCGCCCGGTGTACGGACCCGGGAGATGGCGCACGAACGGGTTCTCCCGCGCGACGCCGGCGAGATACTCGGCGGTGCCGTCGTTCGAGTTCGAGTCGGCGACCACGACCTCGTAGGAGCCGCGGCGCAGATCTTGCGCGAGCAGCGAGGGGATCACGTGGCGGAGCGTGTCGAGACGGTTGTACGTCGGGACGACGACGGAGATCGTAGGTGTCATAGCAAGGATGCGACCGCGGCGACGATCTCGGCGCGCGAGGCGCGCAGCGAGCTCTCGGATTCGTCCGGCGGTTTGCGAAGGATCGCGTTCGGCACGCGGTACGGCGACCATTCCTGCGAGGCCAAGCGGAACCACTTGTGCTCGAAGAGCACGACGGTCGGGACGCGTACCGCGCTTGCGACATGAGTCGCACCGGTGTCGATCGTCACGACGCACGCCGCGCGCTCGAAGACGGCCGCCCAGACGTGGAACGGCAGCCGGCCGAGGACCGCATCGGCGACCCCGGCGCGCTCGACCTCGGCGCCCAGCGCGATCGCGTCGTCGCCGTACGTCGCGAGAAGCGGGCGGCCGAGCGCCCGCAGCTCCCGGAAAAGCTGCAGGCAGCTCGCGACCGTCGAGCCGTGCTCGGTCCAGCGCACACCGAGCTGAACGACGACCGGGCGCTCGGGGAGATGGGCGACGGCGGCACGGTCCTCGGCCGTGACCGGGAGGACGAGGTCGTGGACGAGCGTCCGCGCGCCGGCCGCTTCGGCGACCGCAAGGACCTGGTCGACCTCGTGCGCGACCGTCCGCTCGGGGTGGCGCTCGGCGGTCGTCGGATCCGCGCGGCTCAGGACGACGTCGGTGAGCAGCGTGCGCAGCACGAGCCGCGCGAGATAGCGCGTCTCGTAGGTGTAGCCGACGCGCTTCGGCGCGCGCGTCGCCGCGACGATGCGGTGGTCGCGGTCGCGCGGCGCGAGCGCGATCGCGAGATCGACGCCGCGGAAGCGCGCGCCGAACAGGCCGGGCTTCACGCCCTCCGTGATCGTGGCGAGCTCGTCGACGTCGGGCGAGCGGTCGACGACGACCGAGTTGTAGCGGCTGCACGCGAGGATGACGTGCGCGCCGGGGAACGAGCGGCGCACCGAGGCGATCGCCGGCGTCGAAAGGATCAGATCGCCGACGCGGTCGGTGCGCGAGAGCAGGATGCGCACGACGCTAGGCGCGCTTGGCGCGCTCCAGCTCGTCGTAGTACGCGGCGCTCGCGAGCAGCTGCGCCGCCGCGCGCTTCGTCCCGCCGAGACGCTCGTCGGCGCCCGCCGTCCCGACGATCTTCTCGAGGCGCGCGACCAGGCCGCTCTTGCGAAGCGCGTCACCCAGGAACCGCTGCGGGCGCGTGTCGCCGATCGCGAGCGCGACGCGCCAGTTCGGGTGCAGCTCCTCGAGCCGCACGGCGGTGCGCGCCTGCGCGCGGACTTGGCGCAGCATCGCCTCGACGTTCGTCCCTTTCGGGCGCGGCTTGTAGTGGAACGCGAGCGCGAACCGGTTGAAGACGGCTTTCGTGCCGAGCGCGCGCAGCCGCATTCCGAGCTCGATGTCCTCCCAGCCGTACTCGCTGAACGACTCGTCGAAACGCCCGCCCACCGCGTCGAGCCGCGAGCGGCGCACCGAGACGTTGGTCGTCCAGAACCAGTTGCCGCTGTAGTCGAGCGGCGTCCACACCGGGACCGGAAGCTCGTCGAACGACTCGGTGTTGATCGCGGCGCCGCGCACCACGACGTCGCCGTGCCGCGCGTCCGACTTCAGGTGCTCGGCGGCGAAGACAGGCGTCGGCAGCACGTCGTCGTCGATGAACGCGATCCGCGCGCCGCGGCAGTGCTCGATCCCGGTGTTGCGCGCCTTCGCCAGCCCGCCGTTCTCGCGCGTCACCGCGACGAACCGGCACGTCGCGATCGCGCGCACGCGCTCGATCACGCTCTCCGTGTCGTCCCGCGAGCCGTCGTTGACGAGCACGACCTCGTACTCGTCGGGAGGCAGCGTCTGGTCGAAGCA
>DATHLN010000241.1:0-17383 GCA_035488115.1 Candidatus Limnocylindrales bacterium
GATCGCGGAGCCGTTCGCCGGACCGACGAACGTGTTCGACGCGGGATCGTAATGATAGATCGCATTCACGCTGTTGACGACCCACGGCGCACCGTTCGAGTCGACCGCGATGTCCGACGCAGATCCTCCGATCTGCTGCAACGTGCCGCCCGCGTATTTGTAGATGTTGGTCAGAGCCGAACCGAAGCCGCCGAGCATCCAGACGGTACCGTCCGGAGCGATCGAAAGTGTGTGCGCGAGAAGCGGAGTGGCCGGTCCGAACACGCAGTCGTGATCTTGATTGGAGTATTCCTTTTGCAGCCCGTAGGGGACGCCGTTGATCGTGACGGGCCCGCCGGTGGGCGTCCAGCGGCAGATGTCTCCGATCTCACCGTACTGGTTGTTGTACCACGCCAGGTGATTCGGCACGTCCGGATCGGTGATCGTCTCGAAGAGCTCGTGCGACAGCGTCGACGCGGTTGCATCGACGAGAGCTCCGTTCGGCGTGTACTGAGCGGTGCACGACAACTGCTGACCGTTATAGGTCGCGCTCACGTTCTGATAGGGCTCGACCGAGTAGAGGACGTGGCCGATATCGTTGAAGTCGGTGTTACCGTGATACGCACAGAACGTCCAGTTCGCGGGGTTGTTCGGCGAATAGCAGCCGCCCGCCACGGTGCTGCATTCTGTCGTGCCCTGCGGCAAAAAGACGTGATAGACCGCTCCGTACCCGGTCCCGAGCGATGCCGCGGCTTGATGGACGATCGCATAGATGTCGTTGTCGCTCAGCGTTCCGTTGATCGCGTAGCTTATCGCGACGCTCCCGCCGTAGGGATAGCGGTTGTTCGTCAAAGCGTTCACGTACTGGTCGACGATGTGGATCATCCCGCTCGCGGCCAGGTTCGTTTGGAACGTCGAAGGCGTACCCCAGCACGACGCAGCGCAGTTGACGTACAAATCGTACGAGACCGCACTGCTCAGCGTCGCGCCGCCGTAGTAGGTCAGGTCGCGCGGGTCGGAGCTTCGCGTCGTGCGGCCGACGCTCGCCGCGCCCGCCTTCGAGCGGCCGTGCACCGAAAGCGCATGAGCGCCCTCCCCGCGAACTTTGGCGCGAATCGTGCGCGCTTCCGCAGCATCGACCGACAGCGCGCGGACCGCGGCTGCGCTCGTTTGCGGCTGATTCGGCGGCGCGAGGACCGGCGGAGAGGCACCCCGTCCTCCGCCGCAGCCGGCCAGCACGCCGCATGCGACGGCATACGAAAAGATCGCAACGGCACGTTTCAACGTGCCGAATCTGTGTTGCATTTCCACCCCGAAACAAAAGAAATCTCGGCTCGCTGATGAGCGGAGATTCAAAGTTGTTCCGTCGTCCGCTGCCAGTTTCCTCGTCCGTGCGGGGATCTCTTCAGCCGGCGAGCCGCGATGCGCTCAGGCCGCGAGGTCGTGGGCGAAGATCGATTCGAGGACGGCGCAGATCGCCGGGTCGATCGAGCGTAAGCGTGCGCGGGTCGCGCGCGGCCACGGCGAGCGTGCGTCGTTCGCTTCCACCCATGCGCGGAGCGATTCTGCGAAATACTCGTCGAGACCCGACGCGGCGTACGGCGTGACGAACGCACGTGCGTTGCGAAATGCGCGGCGCACGCGCGGGTCGACGCCGCTGAGATAGATTCCGCCGCCGAGCGTGCAGTCGAGCGCGTGCGCAAACTCGTGCGCGACGGTCATCGGCGAGGTCGAGCGCAAGTACACTGCGCGCTCTTCGACGACGAACAAGCCGGCCGGCGGTACGGGCCAGTCGTCGACGCCGTTCGCGAGCCGGCGCAGCGCGCGCGAGCGGTCGCGATAGCGCTCCGCACGGCGCAGGTGGACGACGCGGACGCCGGCGCTCGCGGCCGCGCGCAGCGCGCCGCGTCCGAAGCGATCGAGGACGGTGTCGATCGACGAGCGCGCGTCGGAGCTCGCGTCGACGGGAGGACGGTTGCGCATCGACCGAAGCGTAAGGGCCGCGCGTGAACCTCACGCGTCCGCGATATTGCCGCTGAAAGTTTCGGTCGAGCCGGTGCTGTCGTAGCCGCAGTGGGCGGGCGGCCGTCACACCTCGGATCGTCCGCGGCCGCGGCTCTCAAGCCGCTTCGCGGGGCGGCCGATCACTACGGATACAGCAGTCGAAACGGAGGACGGCGGCGTGCTCTTTGCTATCGTCACGGGGCTCTTCGGCGCGGCGGCAGCCGTGGCCGTGATCGAGGTCATCCGCAGCAACCGGCGGTCGGGCGACGTCGCGGCCTGGATCCTGGTCTCGAACGTCAACACGCTGCTGCGGCTGGACCTCGACCACCTCACCGGCGACGACGAGAACGTCGGCCTCCGCGAGCTCCGAAGCGCCCTCAAAGAGGTCGGCGCCACGCGGCCGCCCGCCGAGCGGAAGCTGTTCGAGCGGTTCAACGCCTTGGTCGGGATCGCGATCGCGTTCGGCGAGAAGGTCCACGACGCCGGCGGGAACATCGACCTTCGCGCCGTTGCGAACCGCCGCGCCCAGCTCCAGAACGCCCTCGAGCTCGGCGACCGGCTCGAGGCCGCGCTCGGCGGGATCACCGAGCTGGCCCGCGCCGCGCAGCCTGCCGACGAGCGGAGCGCCGACCATGTCGCCGGCGCCTCCAGCACGTTCCTGCGGCCGCCCGCGCCGGCGCGCGGCACCGGCGCGACGGTCACGTCGATCACCGCGCTGCCGGCTCCGGCGAGCGGCGCGGCGCTCTAGCACTCGGGCGGCGGCCGACGTGCCACGACGGCAGGGGACGTCCAGGCCGCGCTGAGAAACGTCCGGCAACGGTCGCCGCGGTTGTGCGAGCCGCGTCCTCGTCTTCGCGGAGTCGCGTACGGAGCGTCATGTCGATTCGCACGTTGTTCTTCTCGCTTTGCGCGCTCGCGCTCGTCGCCCCGAGCGCCGCGTCGGCGCAGTTCGTCACCGACATCCCCTGGACGAACCTGAGCACCCGCAGCCCGATCCTGCTGACCGCGTCCTCGACGTTCATCAACAACGACGGGACGGTGCGGCTCTGCGTGAGCTTCCGCAACGTCTCGAACAAGGTCGCGAGCGCCGCGCGGATCACGTTCGAGTTCGACGATCTGTTCGGGCACCCGCTGCGCGAAGCGATCCTCGACCGCTCGGGCTCGTTCGCGCCCGGGATCGCGATCGAAGGCAAGATGGACGCGCTCGGCGGGAACTCCGACTCGTTCAACAACTGCGTCAACGTCGCGGGCACGAGCATGAAGCCGGCCCGGAAGAAGGTCGACGTCACCGAAGTCGCGTTCGCCGACGGAACGAAGTGGAAGAAGGGCGACTCGTTCGTGCAGGCGTTCGACAAGAACGGGGACCGTATCCCCGACAGGACGATCGGCAGCGCAACGCCCGGGACCCCACCGGCGGACGGAGCGCGCGTCGAGGTCGGCGGCGCGACCGCCGTCGCGGGAAGCGTCGGACCGGCGGGATCGCTGTTCGGGACGATCGCGTGGTTACCGGGGTCGCGCACGGCGTACGGCGTCTCGGCAGACGCGCAGACGCAAGACGACGCGGACTTCGCTGCGATGACCGCGTGCACGCAGGCGAACAACGGCAACCCCGGCTGCAAGCCGGTCGCGCGCATGACGGGGACGGACAAGAAATGCGCCGCGATCGCGACCGACGGCTCGAAGACGGCGATCGCGCAGGGCCCCGATCTCAGCTCGACGATTCAGGCCGTCCTCGCGGCGCTCGCGAAAGCCGGCGGCACGATCGACGGCAACAGCGTCGTCGCGAGCAAATGTAACGCGCACTGAGGGCGGCGGATCGGGCGAAGCCCGAACGCGAAGGGTTCACCAACGGTGAACCCACTCAGTCGGCGAGCAGCGAGTGGAGAACCCAGTAGACCGCGATCAGCGTGCCGGCCGAGGCGACGCCGATGAACGCCGTGCGCAGCATCATCGTCGCTACCGCCGCACTGATCGCGATCGCGGCGCCGCCGAGCGGTGCGACGATATACGTCCCGAGGTACCATGCTTGCCGCAGCGGCAAAGGTGACGTCTTGGTCACCCCCAGCGCCGCGAACGCCGCCTCGAACGGCCGGTCCACGGGCCAGCCGGTGACGTCGTGGACGAGCCCCGCGCCGGCACAGAGCGCGGCCGGGGCGGCCAGCACGATCGCCGCGGTCAGCGCGACACGGAAACGCAGTTCCACGGAACGGTTCCTTTCCGATGCAAAGCTCTCGCGCTAGCTCTTTGTATCGCAAAGTCATGTCCGCGTCAACGGGTTATACTGACGCCATGGGGCAACCCAACGGCCCGCGCCCCGAGCCCGCCTCCATCGTCCGCCTGACCGAGAGCATTGAGCAACTCGGCGAGGCGATCGCGATCGTGCACGGCCGCGAGCGGTACGAGGACCCGCCCGACATCATCCATGCGAACGCCGGCTGCCTCCGGCTCTTCGGTTATGCCGCCGGCGAGCTCGCGGGGAAGACGACCCAGGTGCTGCGCGGGCCGCTGACCGACGTCGAGCGGCTGATCTGGCTGCGCAGCCGGATCGCGCTCGACGAGTCCGCTCGGCTGGCCGTGATGTTGTACTCCAAGGACGGCACGCCGCTCTGGGTCGAGATCTCCTCGGCACCGATCCGCGACGCGCCGGGCTATCAGCTCGTGACCTACCGCGACGTGACCTCGCGCAAGCAGTTCGAGGACGCGCTCGCGAGCGAGAAGCGCAAGCTGCAGACGACGCTCGCCTCGATCGCCGACGCGGTGGTGACCGTGCTCGCCGACGGGCGCGTCGAGTTTGTGAACGGCGCGGCGGAACGGATGCTGGGGATCGAGCTCGTCGACGCGTACGGCGTCGACGTCGGCGAGGTCATTCAGCTCGTCGACGGTGACGGCGACCGGATCGATCTGACCGCCGATGCACGCGACGGCGTGCGCCGCGGCAGCGGGCACCTGCGCACGCACGCCGGGACCGCGATCGATGTCGCGTACGTCGCCTCACCGATCGACGACGAGGCCCACGGGACGGTCATCGTGCTGCGCGACGTGACCGTCGAGACGCGCGTTGCGCGCAAGCTCTCGTTCGAGGCCTCGCACGACCCGCTGACCGGCCTGCAGAACCGGCGCGCGTTCGCCGAGCGCCTCGAAGAGGCCGTGACCGGTGCGCGCGAGCGCGGCGAGCACCACGCGGTCGGGTTCCTCGACCTGGACCGGTTCAAGGTCGTGAACGACCGCTTCGGCCACGCGGTCGGCGACCGGCTGCTGCGCGAGATCGGGCAGGTGATGGCGCGCGTCGTGCGCGGCGGCGACGTGCTGGCGCGGATCGGCGGCGACGAGTTCGCGCTGCTGCTCGCGAACTGCCGGATCGACGACGCCCGCCGCGTCGCGGAGAAGCTGCGCGGCGCGGTCGACGCATACCGCATCGAGCATCACGGCGAGGCGCTCTCGGTCGGCGTCTCGGTCGGGCTCGCGCCGATCGAGGCGACGACGCCGGGCGTCTCGCACGCGCTCGCCGAGGCCGACGCGGCGTGCTATCAGGCGAAGGCCGCCGGACGCAACACGAACGCTGGGTAGGATAGCGGCGATGGAACGCGCTCGCCGGATCACCGCCTTCGCACTCGGCGCCGCAGCGGTCGCCGCCGGCGCGGCGCTCGCCTCGCGCCGCTCGCACGTCATCGACCGCGAGCGCTTCCGGGACCGCGTCGTCGTCATACCGGGCGGATCGCGCGGTCTCGGCTTCGCGCTCGCCGAGGATCTCGCGCGCGGCGGCGCGCTGGTCACGATCGCGGGGCGCGACGCGGAGACGGTCGAGCGCGCGCGGCAGAAGCTTGCGGACGAAGGGCTCGCCGTCGACGGCGTGCGCTGCGATATCCGGGATGCGCGCGACGCCGACGCGCTGATCGCGCACGTCGAGGCGCGCAGCGGGCCGGTCGACGTGCTGGTCAACGTCGCCGGCGTGATCGAGGTCGGCTCGGTGTGGGACCAGTCGCTGGCGGATTTCCGCGAGTCGGTCGAGACGCACGTCTTCGGGCCGCTGCACACGATGCGCGCCGTGCTGCCGTCGATGCGCGCGCGCGAGCGCGGTCAGATCGTGAACGTCTCCTCGATCGGCGGGCTGGTCGGCGTGCCTCATCTCGCGCCGTACTCGGCCGGAAAATTCGGGCTGACCGGGCTCACGCAGGCGTACGCCGCGGAACTCAGGCACGACGGGATCGCCGTGACGCTGGTGTGCCCGGGACTGATGCGAACGGGGTCGCCGGACAAGGCGATCTTCAAGGGGCGCACGCGCGCGGAGTACGCCTGGTTCGCGATCTCCGACGCCAACCCGCTGATCTCGAGCTCGACGCGGCACGCGGTGGTGAAGATCGTGCACGCGATGGCGCGCCGCAAGAGCTTCGTGACGATCACGCCGATCGCGCGCATCGCGCCGGTGGCGAACGCGCTCGCGCCGCGCACGACGAACGCGCTGCTCGCGCTCGCCGCGCGCCTGCTGCCGCCGCCGGCGGAGGATCAGGAGACGCGCCGCACCGGCGAGGAGAGCCACTCGCCGATCGCGCCGAGCCCGCTGACCGCGCTCGACCGGATCGCGAAACGCGCCAACAACGAAGAATGACCGACGCGGACGCGCTGCGCGAGCACCTCGCGGTCCCCGAGGACGAGCGCGGCGCGAAGTGGCGCCACCGCTTCTACGATCTGGCCGAGACCGCGAAGCTCAAGGAGCGCGATCCGCCGATCTTCCTCGGCCCCGACGGCTTCCCGTACTTCGCGCTCGACCTGCCTGACGCGGGCGAGGAGGGTGACGTCTCGGTCGGCGATCTCGTCGATCTGGCGACCGCGCGCGGACTCGGGATCGCGATCGAGTCCGACGGCGAGGTCGCGGCGTGGGTCTTCACCTGCGGCGATCTCGTGACGCGGCGCGCCTTCGGCGGCTACGAGTTCCCGCGGATCGGCGTCGTCCCGGCCGAGACGCCGACGTTTCGTGCGGTGCTCAAGGAGACGCAGCGGATGGAGATCCTCGCACCGGACGAGGCGATGCTCCCGCGCTACGTGAGGCCGCTGCTGTACCAGTATTTCACGCGGAATCTCGGGATCGCAGAGCCCGGCGTGCTGGCGCTGGTCTCGCCGGATCAGGAGCCGCGCGAGCAGCTCGTCTTCCGGATCGGCCGCGACGACTTCGAGGACGAGGACGAGTTCGAGAGCGCGATCGCCGGGCTGACCTGGTTCCTGCCGCGCCACCTCGTCGTGTCGATCCTCCCCACCGACGTGATCGACGCGCTGAGCGAGGCCTTCGTACCGCTCGCGGCCGCCTGACCGGTCTTCGCGCTGCCGGCAATTGACAGCGCAAATCGTTCAAGCTTAAACTATCGCGTGAACATCGTCTGTATCGGGGGCGGGCCGGCGGGTCTGTTCTTCTCGATCGTCATGAAGGCGGCGCGCCCCGACGCGCGCATCCTCGTGCTCGAGCGGAACCGTCCCGACGACACGTTCGGCTGGGGCGTCGTCTTCTCGGACCAGACGCTCGGAAACATCGCCGCCGCCGATCCGACGACGTACGAGCGGATCGCGCAGAGCTTCGTCCACTGGGACGACATCGACGTGCACTACCGCGGGCGGACGATCCGCGCCGGCGGTCAGGGCTTCGCGGGAATCGCGCGCAAGAAGCTGCTGAGCATCCTGCAGACGCGCGCGCTCGAGCTCGGCGTCGACCTGCGCTTCGAGGTCGAGGCGAACGATGCGGATTATGCCGACGC
Source organism: Candidatus Limnocylindrales bacterium (assembly GCA_035488115.1). Classification (GTDB taxonomy): domain Bacteria; phylum Vulcanimicrobiota; class Vulcanimicrobiia; order Vulcanimicrobiales; family Vulcanimicrobiaceae; genus Vulcanimicrobium. The sequence goes on from DATHLN010000241.1 coordinate 7,728, forward strand.
GGACGTGCTGCTGATCGCGGACGGTGCCAACAGCCCAACGCGGCGCAAGTACGCGGACGTCTTCGGAACGACGCTGGAGAATCGCCGGAACCGCTACATCTGGCTGGGGACGCACCGGCGGTTCGACGCGTTCACCTTCGCGTTCGGGGAGACGCCGCACGGGTGGTTCCAGGTCCACGCGTACCAATTCGACGCGGACACCGGAACGGTGATCGTCGAGTGCCGCGAGGAGACCTGGCGTGCGGCCGGGCTCGACCGGATGAACGCCGAGGAGTCGGTCGCGTTCTGCGAGCGGCTCTTCGCGCCGTATCTCGGCGGGCACCGGCTGATGAGCAACGCCAAGCACCTGGCGAACCCCTGGATCACGTTCGTTCAGGTGAACAACGCGCGCTGGTTCGACGAGAACAAAGTCCTGATCGGCGACGCCGCGCACACCGCGCACTTCTCGATCGGCTCGGGGACGAAGCTCGCGCTCGAAGATGCGATCGGGCTTGCGGCGGCGCTCAAACGGAATCCTGAGCGCGAGCGCGCGTTCGAGGAGTACGAGGCCGAGCGGCGGATCGAGGTGCTGCGGCTGCAGAACGCCGCGCGCAACAGCACCGAGTGGTTCGAGAACGTCGCGCGCTACGCGAACCTCGAGCCGGAGCAGTTCGCGTACAGCCTGCTCACGCGCAGCCAGCGGCTCACGCACGACAACCTCCGGCTGCGCGACCGCGCCTACATCGAAGACATCGAGCGCTGGCTCTCGGCGCGCGCGGGTGCCGCGAAGCCGGTGCCGCCGATGTTCACGCCGTTCCGGCTGCGCGAGCTCGAGTTGCCGAACCGCGTCGTCGTCTCGCCGATGGCGATGTACAGCTGCGTCGACGGACTGCCGAACGATTTCTATCTCGTTCACCTGGGCGCGCGCGCGCAGGGCGGCGCGGGGCTCGTCTTCACCGAGATGACCTGCGTCGCGCCCGAAGGCCGGATCTCGCCGGGCTGCGCGGGGATGTACCGCGAGGAGCACGTCGCCGCGTGGACGCGGATCGTCGAGTTCGTGCACACCTACACGCGCGCGAAGATCGGCTTGCAGCTCGGCCACGCGGGGCCGAAAGGCTCGACGCAGCGCGGCTGGGAGGAGGCCGACGAGCCGCTCCCCGAGGGCAACTGGCCGGTGATCGGGCCGTCGCCGATCCCGTTTGGGGAGCGGCACCAGATCCCGCGCGCGATGACGCGCGCCGACATGGAGCGCGTGCGCGAGGAGTTCGTGCGCGCGGCCGAGATGGGGCTGCGGTGCGGGTTCGACATGCTCGAGCTGCACTGTGCGCACGGCTATCTGCTCTCGAGCTTCATCACGCCGCTGACGAACCGGCGGACCGACGAGTACGGCGGCTCGCTCGAGAACCGGCTGCGGTATCCGCTCGAGGTGTTCGCGGCGATTCGCGCCGTGTGGCCGGCGTTCAAGCCGAGCTCGGTGCGCATCTCGGCGACCGACTGGGTCGAGGGCGGGATCACGCCGGCCGATGCGGTCGAGATCGCGCGCGCGTTCGACGCGGCCGGCGCGGACCTGATCGACGTCTCGGCGGGGCAGACGTCGCGGCTCGCGCAGCCGGTCTACGGGCGGATGTTCCAGACGCCGTTCTCCGACCGGATCCGCAACGAGCTGCGGATCGCGACGATGGCGGTCGGGAACATCACCGACGCCGATCAGGTGAACAGCATCGTCGCGGCGGGACGTGCCGATCTCGTGGCGCTCGCGCGCCCGCATCTCTCCGATCCGTACTTCACGCTGCACGCCGCGGCGCAACTCGGTTACGACGAGCAGCACTGGCCCGAGCAATACCTGCCGGGCCGCGAGCAGTATCTGCGCAATCTGCGCCGGGCCGCACAGATCGCGGCCGAAGCGGCGAGCGAGGTGACGCGGTGACGGCAGGCGGGTCGGAGGCGCGGTCGTCGCGGACCCTTCGACAAGCTCAGGGTGACGGGGCTCTGGCGGGGAGGCATGCGCTCGTCACCGGGGGCGGACGCGGGATCGGCGCGGCGATCGCGACCGCGCTCGCGGCCGAGGGCGCACGCATCACGCTGCTCGGCCGCAACCGGGCCGCGCTCGCGCAGCACGCGTTCACGCTGCCGGAGAGCGCCGAGGCGCACATCGTCGTGGCCGACGTCGCCGACGGCGCCGCGGTCGCGGAGGCGTTCGTGCACGCGCGCACGCGGCACGGCGACCCGGAGATCCTGGTGAACAACGCGGGCGTCGCGATCGGTACGCCGTTCACCAAGCTCGACGAGGCGGCATGGAACGCCGTGATCGCGGTCAACTTGAACGGGACGTTTCACTGCACGCGCGAGGTCGTGCCGGCGATGCTCGCGGCGGGATACGGGCGGATCGTCAACGTCGCGAGCACCGCGGGGCTGGTCGGCGGGAAGTACATCGCCGCGTACACCGCGGCGAAGCACGCCGTCGTCGGCCTCACGCGCGCGCTCGCCGCGGAGTTGGGGCCGAAAGGCGTCACCGTCAATGCCGTCTGCCCCGGGTTCACCGAGTCGGAGATGCTCGAACGCACGCTGAGCGGGATCGAGACCGCGACCGGGCGGACGCGCGAGGGCGCGGCGGCGGCGCTCCTCGCGCGCAACCCGATCGGGCGGTTCGTGCGCGCCGAGGAGGTCGCGAGCGCGGTCGTGTGGCTGTGCCGCGCGGACTCGGCCGCGATCAACGGGCAGGCGATCGTGATCGACGGCGGCGAGGTTCAGCACTGATGCTCGAAGTCGTCGATGCCGAATCGCGCGCGACGCACGACGATCATCTCTCCGTGCGCGTGTGGCTGCGGCTGCTCGCGTGCACGAACCTCGTCGAGAGCCGCGTCGCCGGCCGGCTGCGCGAGCAGTTCGAGACGACGCTGCCGCGCTTCGACTTTCTCTCGCAGCTCGAGCGGAATCCGGCCGGCCTGCGCATGAACGAGGTCTCGAAGCGAATGATGGTCACCGGCGGGAACGTCACGCGGATCGCCGACCAGCTCCTCGCCGAAGGGCTGATCACGCGGACCGTCGCACCCGACGACCGCCGCGCGGCGATCGTGAAGCTGAGCGCCGCCGGACGGCGCGCGTTCGCCGAGATGGCGCGCGAGCACGAAGGCTGGATCGTCGAGATGTTCGCCGGTCTCGGCGCAGCCGACCGCGATCGCCTCTACGCGATCCTCGCCAAGCTGAAACGCCACCTCAACGCCTTGGAAAGCGACGACGCCCGATGAACCGAGACCGAACCTTCGCGACGTACGAGCCACGGCATTTCCTGTGGGCCGTCGACGACGGCGTCGCGACGCTGACGCTGAACCGGCCGGAGAAGAAGAACCCGCTGACGTTCGAGTCGTACGCGGAGCTGCGCGATCTGTTCCGCGGGCTGGTCTACGCGTCGGACGTGCACGCGGTCGTGCTCACCGGCGCGGGCGGAAACTTCTGCTCGGGCGGCGACGTTCACGAGATCATCGAGCCGCTGACGCGCATGGCGATGCCGGAGCTGCTGGCGTTCACGCGGATGACCGGCGACGTCGTGAAGGCGATGCGCGCGTGCCCGCAGCCGATCGTCGCCGCGGTGGACGGCGTCTGCGCCGGCGCGGGCGCGATGCTGGCGCTCGCCTCGGACGTTCGCTACGGGACGACGAACGCGCGCGTCGCGTTCCTGTTCACGCGTGTCGGGCTTGCCGGCGCGGACATGGGCGCCTGCGCGCTGCTCCCGCGCGTCATCGGCCACGGGCGCGCCTCCGAGCTGCTCTACAGCGGCCGCGCCATGTCGGCCGAGGAAGGGCTGCGGTACGGGTTCTTCAACGCGCTGTTCCCTGCGCCGGGCGAAGTCGAGGAGGCGCGAGCGTTCGCGCGCGCGCTGCGGAACGGGCCGACGTTCGCGCACGCGATGACGAAGACGATGCTGCATCAGGAGTGGTCGATGGGCCTCGACGAGGCGATCGAGGCCGAGGCCGAGGCGCAGGCGATCTGCATGAAGACCAGGGATTTCCGGCGCGCGTACGAAGCGTTCGCCGCGAAGCGCGCGCCGGTATTCGAAGGCGACTGATGAGCGACGCCTCCTATCTTTCCTGGCCGTTCTTCGACGACGAGCACCGCACGCTGGCGTCGGCGCTCGACGGCTGGGCGGCGGACCTCCTCGGCGACGGCGAGCACGGTGAAGTCGACGCGGCGTGCCGGGAGCTGGTCGCCGCGCTGGGTCGTGACGGCTGGCTGCGGTATGCGGTGCCGGCGCGGTTCGGCGGTGCCTTCGAGGAGGTCGACTCGCGCGCCGTCTGCATCGTGCGCGAGACGCTCGCGCGGCACGACGCGCTGGCCGACTTCGCGTTCGCGATGCAGGGGCTGGGCAGCGCGCCGATCGTCCTCGCCGGCGAGCCCGAGCTGCAGGCGGCGTACCTGCCGCGCGTCTGCGCCGGCCGCGCGATCGCCGCCTTCGCGCTTTCCGAGACGAACGCGGGCTCCGACGTCGCGGCGATCGCGACGACCGCGCGGCGCGACGGCGACGCGTACGTCCTTGACGGCGAGAAGACGTGGATCTCGAACGGCGGTGTCGCGGATTTCTACGTCGTCTTCGCGCGCACCGATGAGGCGCCGGGAAGCCGCGGACTCTCGGCGTTCGTCGTCGACGCCGATGCGCCGGGGCTGGAGATCGCCGAGCGGATCGAGCTGATCGCACCGCACCCGCTTGCGACGCTGCGGTTCCGCGCGTGCCGCGTGCCGGTCTCGCACCGGCTCGGCGCGGGCGGCGACGGGTTCAAGCTAGCGATGCGCTCGCTCGACATCTTCCGCGCGAGCGTCGCCGCGGCCGCGCTCGGGCTCGCGCGCCGCGCGCTCGACGAAGCGCTCGAGCGCGCGACGACGCGCACGATCTTCGGCGCGCCGCTCGCGGACCTCCAGCTCACGCAGGCGGCGATCGCCGAGATGGCGACCGAGATCGACGTGAGCGCGCTGCTCACGTACCGCGCCGCCTGGGTGCGCGACGTGCTGCGCGAGCCGACGACGCGCGAAGCCGCGATGGCGAAGCTCGTCGCGACGGAGTCGGCGCAGCGCGTGATCGACCGCGCGGTCCAGCTCCACGGGGCGCTCGGCGTGACGCGCGGCGCGATCACCGAGCGGTTGTACCGTGAGATTCGCGCGCTGCGCATCTACGAGGGCGCCAGCGAAGTTCAACAGCTCATCATCGCGCGGCAGACGCTCGCGCGCTACGCCGAGGAGGGCGCATGACGACCACCGCGCACGCCGACACGTTCGCCCGCGATCATCTGCCGCCGCGCGACGAGTGGCCGGAGTTCCTTTTCGCGCTCCCCGAGCTGCAGTATCCCGAGCGGCTGAACTGCGCGGCCGAGCTGCTCGACGCGGCGGTCGCGAAGGGACTCGGCGGGCGGCCCGCGATCGTCACGCCGCAGCGCCGGATGACGTACGACGCGCTGCTCGCCGAGGCGAACCGCATCGCCAACGTGCTGTGCGACGACCTCGGTCTGGTGCCGGGGAACCGCGTCCTGCTGCGCGGCTCCAACAACGACGTGACGGCCGCGTGCTGGCTCGGCGTGGTGAAGGCTGGCTGCGTGGTCGTCACGACGATGCCGCTGCTGCGCGCGAAGGAGCTGACCGACGTGATCCAGGCGGCGCGGATCACGCACGCGATCTGCGACCTTCGTTTGAGCGACGAGCTGCAGAACGCGCTCCCCGCGTGCCCGACGCTGGGCACGGTGATCTTCTCGCACGACGATCGCGAGACCGGGCTCGCCGCGATGACGGCGCGCAAGCCGGCGACGTTCGCCAACGTCCGTACCGCCTCGGACGACGTCTGCATGATCGCGTTCACCTCGGGGACGACGGGGCGCCCCAAGGGGACCATGCACTTCCACCGCGACGTCCTGGCGATCTGCGACACGTTCCCGCCGTCGTCGTTCGCGCCCACTCCGGACGACGTCTTCGTCGGAACGCCGCCGCTCGCGTTCACGTACGGACTCGGCGGCGCGTTGCTGTTTCCGCTGCGCGCCGGCGCGTCGACCGCGCTGATCGAGAAGCCGTCGCCCGACGCGCTGCTCGACGCGATCCAGCGGTTCGGTGCGACGGTGTGCTTCACGGCGCCGACGTCGTACCGCGCGATGGCGCCGCTCGCCAAAGACTACGACCTGCGCACGCTGCGCGCGTGCGTCTCGGCCGGCGAGACGCTGCCGGTCGGGACGCGCAAGCTCTGGGAGGATGCGAGCGGCGTGCGGATCATCGACGGGATCGGCTCGACCGAGATGCTCCACATCTTCATCGCGGCGTCCGGCGACGAGATCCGCCCCGGCGCGACCGGGAAGCCGGTCCCCGGCTACGTCGCGTGCATCCTCGACGACGACGGCAAACCGCTGCCGCCGGGAAACGTCGGGCGGCTGGCGGTGAAAGGTCCGACCGGTTGCCGCTATCTCGCCGACCCGCGCCAGCGCGACTACGTGCAGCACGGCTGGAATTTGACCGGCGATGCGTACCTGCTCGACGAGGACGGCTACTACTGGTACCAGGCGCGCACCGACGACATGATCATCTCGTCGGGCTACAACATCGCCGGCCCGGAGGTCGAGGGCGCGCTGCTCGAGCACCCGCGCGTGCTAGAGTGCGCCGTCGTCGGCGCGCCCGACGAAGCGCGCGGCACGATCGTGAAGGCGTTCGTCGTCCTGCGTCAGACGGCGGACGATGCGGGCGGCGGCGACGCGGCGCTCGTCACCGAGCTGCAGGAGTTCGTGAAGGCGCGGATCGCACCGTACAAGTATCCGCGCGCGATCGAGTTCGTGCCCGAGCTTCCGCGCACGCAGACCGGCAAGCTCCAGCGCTACAAGCTGCGGACCGCCGCGGAGACGAGCGCGTGACGATCCTCCAGCCGCCCGGCTGGCCGCGCCCGAAAGGCTACGCCTGCGGCGTGGCCGCAAGCGGCACGACGGTCTTCGTGAGCGGCCAGATCGGCTGGGACGAGCAGGGCCGCTTCCCCACGCACGACATCGCCGGACAGGTGCGCCAAGCGCTGCGGAACGTCGTTGCGGTGCTCGCGGAAGCAGGCGCGCGTCCCGAGCACGTGACGCGCCTGACGTGGTACGTGGTCTCGAAGCGTGAGTATCTCGGCGCGCAACGCGCGATCGGCGAAGCGTACCGCGAGGTGATGGGACGCCACTATCCCACGATGTCGGTCGTCGAAGTCGGCGCGCTGCTCGAAGACGACGCCGTCGTCGAGATCGAAGCGACCGCCGTCGTCCCGTGACCGCGCGGCAGCGAGGCGGGAAAGCTGCGACTATGGACACCTTCCGTGCCGCGCTCGACGAGCATCTCGGCGCGCTGCGGGCGCGCGACGTCGACCGCTTCGCGGCGACGCTCGGCGAGGAGGTCGTCGTGATCGACGGCGGGGGCACGCTCACGCGCGGAACCGAAGCGGTGCTGCGCTCGCATGCCGACTGGTTCCGCTCGCCGGATCCCTGGACGTTCGACTACGAGATCGTCCTGACGCGTGAGACGCCGAGCTCCGGGCTCGCCGTCATCGACGTCACGTATCGCCAGACGCCGGAGGCCGAGCCGGCACGATTTCTGCTCTCGCTGGTTTTCGAGCGCGACCGCGAGGGCACGTTCAAGTTCGTCTACGATCAAAACACCACGCTGAGATAGAGCCATGCGACGCGTTCCTTTCGGTCGGCGGGTATCATGACGTTCCGGCGCGGCGAAGGGACGGTATTCAACGCGGGGACCACGATTGGGCGCGCGCGCTCGGCTGGGGCGACGCGCGCGTCAAGGCGATCACGCGGTCCGTCGTGCGGCGGTTGAGCGAGCGCACCCGCGGGTAAGCCGTCGGCATCCGCTCCGTTCGCTACGGGAGTCTCTCTGCGTGCAAACTTTGGCCGTCCCCGAGTCCGACGAATCGAAGCGGACGCTCGGTACCGTGATCGTCACCGGCGGCGCGTCGGGCCTCGGCGCCGCAATCGCCGAAGCGGTCGCGCGCCACGGCGGGACGCCGGTGACGTTCGACATCGCGCAGCCGCGCGAGCTGAGCGGATTCGCCCATCACCTCGTCGACGTCGCCGACCGCGCCGCCGTGGAGCGCGCCATCCGCGATGTCGCGGAGCGGAACGGCGGCGTCCTCGACGCGATCGTCGCGAACGCCGGGATGGATGCGTGCGGCGACTTCGACAAGGTCGATGCCGACGCGTGGGAGCGCGTGATCCAGGTGAATCTGATCGGCACGGCGTCGCTGGTGCGCGCCGCTCTGCCGTACCTCGAGCGAGCGGCGAACCCGCGGATCGTGAACGTCGCTTCGACGCTCGGCCTGCGCGTGCTCGGCGCGGCGACCGCGTACAGCGCCTCGAAGTTCGGCGTCGTCGGGCTGACGCGCGGGCTCGCGCTCGACCTCGCCGGCCGTGTCGGCGTGACGCTGCTGATCCCCGGCGGGATGAACACGCACTTCTTCGACGGCCGCGACGAGCAGTTCAAGCCCGCCGCCGACGCGTTCGAGAAGAACCAGCTCAACGATCCGCGCAACGTCGCCGAGACGGTCGTGTTCGCGCTCTCGCAGCCGAAGGGCTGCGAGATCCGCGAGCTCATCGTCACCCCGTCCCGCGAGACCAGCTGGCCCTAGGAGCGCTTCGTCTTCGCGCCGGCGCGGCTCGGTTTGCCGGAGGTGGTGCTCTCGCCGGTGTCCTTCGCGCGGGCGCGGGCGAGGCTGGGGATCTTCTGCACGTCGGCTTCGGTGACGTCCGTCTCGTGGCGCGCGGCCTGAGCGCGTTTGTTGGAGAGCGTGTCGCCGGCTTCGGCGGCGCGGCGGCGCGAGGAGGCGCGCTTTGTCGGCTCGCTCTGCGGGTGTTCGCGGGTCGCCGGGCCGCCGCGCGCGCCTTTGACGCGGCCGGTCGTCTTCGTGCGCGCCTTGGTGGCCGGGCTCTTGCGCTGCGCGGTCTTTTTCTTGCCCGCGGTCCCGCTGGTGGCTTTCTTGGAGCGCTTGCGTGATGCTGCCATCGTGACGCGCATGTACCCACTCCGCCACGCGACCGATATTGTGCGGTCAGCGCGGCGTCTGCGCGGTGTACCAGTCGGTGAGCTGGGCCGCGGTGAGCGCGACGGCGCCGTAGCGTTCGCGCGCCAGCTGGAGGATGCGATCGAGGACCGCGATGCGGTGGGCGGTTCCGGTCAGATACGGATGGAGCGCGATCGGCAGGATGCGCGGCTGGCCGACGCTCTCGGCGTGCAGCGTCTCGAGCGCCGACGCGCAGCGCGTGAAGAGCTCCTCGGTCGAGTGCTTGTCGACGGCGAAGACGACGATGTCGTTGGTGTCGACCGGGTACGGGATCGCGATCATCCGGCCGGTCGCGACGTCGAGGTCGAACGGGAGATCGTCGGCCGGACCCCAGTCGCAGCAGTACTCGAGTCCGGCTTCCGCGAGGAGATCGAGCGTCTGCGCGGTCTCGACCAGGGCCGGGCCGAGCCAGCCGCGCGGGCGCTTTCCGGCGGCGGCTTCGATCTCGTCCAACGCTTCGGCGATCACGGCGCGCTCGTCGTCGACGGTCGTCATCGTGCGCTGCACAACACCGTGCGCCATCATCTCCCAGCCGTCGGCGACGGCACGCTCGACGATCGCCGGATACTCGCGGCACATCGACGAGTTGATGCTCAGCGTCGCACGCGCGCCGTGCTTCGCG
>DATHLN010000242.1:0-14700 GCA_035488115.1 Candidatus Limnocylindrales bacterium
TTGGCCTTGAAGAGCTGGTTGACGCCGCCGACGTTGGCCTTGACGACCTTGTCGGCGAACGCGGCCACGCCCTCGCGATCGATCTCCGCCTTCGGTACCTTCAGACCGAGGTCGGCGGCGTGGTCGATCTGGCGTGTGATCTCCGCGACGTGCAGCAGCGCCTTCGTCGGAATGCAGCCCCAGTTCAGGCAGACGCCCCCGACCTCGTCGCGGTCGAAGCACACGACCTTCTTGCCGAGTTGGCCGAGCCGGATCGCGGCGTGATAGCCGCCCGGGCCGGCGCCGATGACGAGCGCGTCGACGGTGTACGAAGCCATGACCCCGCTGTTCGGCCACACCCGCGGGAGCCCTCGGCGCGGGCCGGGAACCGCTCGCTCGGGAGGCTTGCCGATGCGCATTTTGACCACCCCGCGCTGGGTCTACGTCATGCTGATCGTGATGGGGATCGGGTTCGCCGCGGGAGCGGTGCCGTTCTGGCTGTTCGTCCCGGTCTCGGGGCACTTCGTCGCCGTGGTCTGGCTGCTGATGGGCTTCGGATTCGTGTTTTTCTCGATGCGCGCGCTGGCGAGCCGCCGGGATGACGAGCGGCTCCGCCGCGACGGGTTGCGGGCGACCGCGACGCTCGTCTCCGCGAACGCGACCGGCTGGATGATCAATAACGTCCCGCAGTGGGCGCTGAAGCTGCGCATCGACGGCGCCGGACCGTCCTACGAGACGACGATGAAGCTCACGACGTTCAACCCGCCCGCGAACGGCGCCAGCTTCGCCGTGCGCGTCGACCCGCAGAAGAAGCAGCATGTCGTGCTGGCGAGCGACGCCGACGACGCGCCGCCCGTTCGCAGTACGCTCGCCGGGATCAAGCCCGACTGGCCGGTGACGGCGCCGCCCGGCGCAACGGTCATCGACGCGCGCGGCACGGAGGTCGGCAACGCCGTGCTCGACGCGCTGCGGCGCGCGGGGATCGTCGACGGCACGGCGAGCGCGAACGGCGGCGCGCCGGAGACGATCAACCCCGACGGCAGCCGGACGATCACGTCGTCCTCGGTCACCGCCGGCGGCGCGCGGTCCGATGCGGCTGAGACGGTAAAGCTGCTCGCCCAGCTCGACCAGATGCACGCGAGCGGAACGATCGGCGACGCCGAGTTCGAGACGCTCAAGCGCAAGCTGCTCGGAGAGGCTTAAACGGATTCGAGGACGGCGACGGGAAGAACCGCGAGCACGTCCGCGAGCGCGAGCACGGCGCGGTGCGCGCGGTTCACGACCCGACCGGTCAAGAGGTCGCGATACGATGCCGCTCGCGCGCCCTTCGGGAGCTCGACCACGGTGTCGGCCCACACGTCGCCGAGCGGCGGCGCTTCGCCCGAGAGCGTGCGCGGCAGGCGCGGCACCACGACGATCGCGTCACCGCGCGCGTATGCGACGACGTGCTCGGCGCGCGCGCCGCTCGCGAAGAGCGGCGCGTAGGCATCCGCCGGCCAGTCGCCGGCCGCGCGGCGGCGCAGCAGCGTCGCGAGGACGTACTGCTTGATGCGCCCGTCGGGCCACGCCGCGAGCAGATCGCGCGCGATCGCTTCGCGCGGAATCCCCGAGGCGATCGCATCGTCGAGCGCGCGCAGCCCTGAGACGCGCACCGCGTAGTTCACCGGGCGCCGGTTGTCGGGATCGACCAGGCTCAGGTCCCACAGCTCGGTGCCTTGGTACGTGTCGGGGACCCCCGGCGCCGTCGCCTTGAGCACCGCTTGCGCCAGAGCGTTCGTCATCCCGGTCGCGGCGAGGCTGCGCGCGCCGGTGCGCAGGCTCTCGAGAAACGCCGGCGAGCGCTGCGGATCGAGGATCGCGTGCACGAACTCGTCGAGCGCGGGCTCGTACTCGGGATCGGCGTTCGTCCAGCTCGTCCGCAGCTTCGCCTCGCGTGCCGCCTTGATCGCGTAGAGACTCACGCGGTGCGCGAACTCCGCGAGCGCCGCTTCGTCCAGCTCGGCGGAGAGCAGCTCGACGGGCCACGCGCCGAGCAGCGTCTGGTAGACGAGGTACTCGTCGAGCGCCGTCACGACGCCGCGGTGCTTGCGGTTCAGCCGCGACCAGCGCGCGAGCGCGCGCCGCCACGGGTCGGGGACCTCGGAGATCGCGGCCAGGCGTGCGCGCACGTCTTCGCCGCGCTTCATGTCGTGCGTCGCGGTCGCGAGGAGTCCGTGCGGGTGCTCGGCCGCACGGCGCAGGTTCTGGCGGTGGAACGCTTCGACCGATGTGCCGAAGCGCGCGGGATCGCCGCCGACCTCGTTCAGTGCGACCAGCCGCACCGAGCGGTAGAAGGCCGTGTCCTCGACGCCTTTCGCGGTGACCGGCGCGGTCAGCTGCTGGAAGCGCATCGCGAACTCGACGTAGCGCTCGCGCTCCGCGTCGTCGTCGTGCTCGTGCAGCAGCACCCGCCGCAGGAAACCGTAGACCGAGCCTTCGCTCGCCGGATCGTTCTCGCGCGCCGACGCGATCGCGCGCTCGATGAACTCCCGGTCGGTCCGCTCCACCGGCGCGCCGGTGACGTAGGTGCGGTAGACCGGGAAGGCCGCGATCGTCTCGAATAGCGCGCGCCGCAGCACGCCGAGCGTGAAGTCGCGCGTGCGCGGATCGCGCTGCGCGATGCGGTCGAGCCGCAGCGCGAGCACGTTGAGCTCGCCCGAGAGCGCGTTCTCGAGCACGAACTTCTTCGCGGCGTACGCCACCTCTTCGAAGCTGTGGGCGTCGTGCGTGAAGCGGCGGTAGACGCGGTCGAACGCGCGCTCGTTCCGCGTCTCCACGGCGAGCCCGGTCACCGCGTTCATGAACTCGTAACCGGTCGTCCCGTCGACGTTCCACCGCTCGAGCAGCTCCTGGTCGGGTGCGAGGATCTTCTCGATCACCAGGTACATCGGCGTCCCGAGCAGCTCGGCGCGCGAGCGCAGCAGATCGCAGTAGCCGATCGGGTCGAACAGGCCGTCGACGTGGTCGAGGCGCAGGCCGTCGACGTCGCCGCGCGCCAGCAGCTCGAAGACGAGCCGGTGCGCGTCGCCGAAACAGTTGGCGTTCTCCATCCGCAGCGCGGCCAGCGCGTTGATGTCGAAGAACCGCCGGTAGTTGATCTCCTCGGCGGCCACCTTCCACGACGAGGGGCGCCAGCGCTGCGCGTCGACGACGCGCTCGATCAGCGCCTTCCCCTCCGGCGTCTCGCGCGCGGCGTCGAGCCGTTCGGCGAGCGCGCGCGCGTTGGCGGACTCCGTCTCGGCGAGCAGCCGGCGGAGCGAGGCGCCGGCGTCGCGGCGGGCGACGTGATCGGGCATCGTGTCGAGCGCCTGGAACAGCGGTGCGAACGACGCCAGCGAGGCCGGGTGGGCGCCGTCCAGGACGAGCGCGTACGTCGGCGGCGCGAGCGGGAAGCGGTGCTCGTAGTAGCGCAGCGCGAAGCCGCCGCCGTCATACTCCCAGCGCAGCTCGCCGTCGTCGAGGATGTCACCGTACTGGCGGCCCAGGAACGGCAAGAGGATCTTCCCTTGCAGCTGCGCGCGCAGCGGGCACCAGTCGACGTCGAAGTAATCGGCGTAGTGCGAGTCCTCGCCCCAGGTCAGCAGGTCGAGCCACCAGGCGTTGTCGTCGCCGCCGACGCCCATGTGGTTCGGGACGAAGTCGAGGATGTGGCCCATGCCGTGCTCGTGCAGCGTGTCGACGAAACGGCGGTAGTCCTCGGGCGTCCCGATCTCCGGGTTCAGCTCGCCGTGGTCGACGATGTCGTAACCGTGCGTCGATCCGGCGCGCGCCTTCAGATACGGGGATGCGTACACGTGCGTGATCCCCAGCGAGGCGAGATACGGGATCAGCTCGGTCGCGTCACGGAACGTGAATCCGGCGTGGAGCTGCAGCCGGTACGTCGTCCGCGGTATCGAGACGGTGGCGCACCCTTCGACAAGCTCAGGGTGACGTTGCGGCGTCGTCACCGTTGTCACCCTGAGCCCCGGAGGTGACGTTGCGCCGTCGTCACCGTTGTCACCCTGAGCTCAGCCTGTCCTGAGCTTGTCGAAGGATCGAAGGGTGAGAGAGCATCCAGCCAACGCTCCACGGAGCCATTTCCGTCCGGTCAGAATCCAGGGAGATCTCGCCCAGTGCGTACACGAGCTCTCCGTCCGCTGCGACGGACACCGCCGCCGGCCCATCGCCCAAGTTCGCGACGAGGATCAGCCGCGAGCCGTCGCCGAACCGCCATCGCACGCAGATCGTCCGTTCTGCAAGCAGCTCGTATCCATCCCCGTAGACCCCGCTCGCCAACCGCGGCACGATCTCCCGCGCGCGCAACGCCAGCAGCTCCTCGTGGAAGCGCAGCATCTCCGCGTGCGGCGGCCGCGCGCGCTCGTCCCAGCGGAGCGCCGACGCGCGCATCGTCGCGACGGCTTGCGGGTCGGGGATGCGTTCGCGCGAGGTGGGATCGGCGAACGCCGGCCATGCGGCGAACTCGCGGCGCCGCCCTTCCGTCACCGCTGCCGCCAGTTCCGGCCCGAACTCCGCGAAGAACAGGAACGGCGTCGACGCGGCCCACTCCTCACCCATGAACAGCAGGGGGATCTGCGGCGCGAGCACCACGACGGCGGTCGCCGCGCGCACGGCTTCCGCTGGCGCGAGCGCGGTGATCCGCTCGCCGAAGGCGCGGTTCCCGATCTGGTCGTGGTTCTGCAGGAAGCTCACGAACGCGGTCGAGGGCAGCGCTCCGCTCGGCTCGCCGCGCGGCGCGCCGCCGCGGTGTTCCGAGGGCTCGCCCTGATACGCGAACCCCTCGGCGAGCGCGCGCGCGAGGTGGCGCGCCGGCTCGCGCGCGTAATCGCGGTAGTATCCGTCGGCCTCGCCGGTCGCGAGGACGTGCAGCGCGTGGTGCGTGTCGTCGTTCCACTGCGCGTCGTACGCCGAGAGCAGACGCGCCTGGTTGGCGTCGTTCTCGAGCACCAGGTGGACGTGCCGGTCGCGCTCGACGGCGGCGCGCACGCGCGCGGCGAGCTCGTCCAGGAACGGGCGCGGCGAGTCGTCGCGGATCTCGTGCACCGCGTCGAGCCGCAGCCCGTCGAAGCGGTACTCGCGCAGCCAGTACAGCGCGTTCTGGACGAACAGCTCGCGCACGGTCTGCGAGCGCTCGCCGTCGACGTTGATCGCGGAGCCCCACGGCGTGTGATGGCGGTCGGTGAAGACGTCGGCCGCGAACGCGTGCAGGTAGTTTCCTTCGGGACCGAAGTGGTTGTAGACGACGTCGAGGAAAACGCACAGTCGGTGCGCGTGCGCCGCGTCGACGAACGCCTTGAGCTCGTCCGGCGTCCCGTACGCGTGCTGCGGCGCGAACGGCAGCACGCCGTCGTAGCCCCAGTTTCGCGTCCCCGCCGGCTGCGCGAGCGGCATCAGCTCGACCGCGGTCACGCCGAGCCGCGCGACCTCGCCGAGCCGCTCCGCCGCGCTCGCGTACGTCCCGCCTTCGGTGAACGTGCCGACGTGCAGCTCGTAGAGCACGATCTCGTGCCACGGCCGCCCGCGCCACGCCGTCTCGCGCCACGAATACGCGCGCGGGTCGACGACCGTGCTCGGCGCGTGGACGCCCTCCGGCTGAAAGCGCGACGCCGGATCGGGGACGCGCACGCCGAACCCCGGGAACGCGAACGCGTAGCGCGCACCCGCGCGAGCGCCGGCGACGGTTCGCTCGAACCAGCCGTCCGGACGCGGCTCGAGCGCGTGCTCGATCCCGTCGACGACGACCGACCCGCGCTCGCGCGAAGGTGCCCACAAGCGGAACGCGACGCCGTCCTCGCGCAGCTCCGCGCCGAACGGCATCTCGTGCGCGTGCCGCACGGCGGCGGCGCTCACCGGATCTCGGCTTGCAGCGCGTCGACCGCGCCGGCGAGCGCGGCCGGATGCCGGGCGAGCCCGTCGCGCACGTCGTGCAGCGCCGCGCGCAGCCGGAAGAACCGGATCAGCGCGTCGCGGTCTGCCCGATCGCGCGGCACCGCCGGAAGAGCGCTCGCGCTCGCCGCGTAGCGGTCGACGAACGCCGCGAGCGTCCGGGCGGTGACGTCGCGCATCGCCGTGCTGCGCTCGCCGTGGTCGGCGGTCGGGTCGTGGGCGCTGGCCGCGATCGCTTCGCGGGTGACGGCGTCGAACGAGCGCGCCAGCGAGGCGACGTCCTTGAGCGGCGACGAGCGGTCCGCGACCGCTTCGCCGAAGCCGACGAACACGGGCTCGCCCTCGATCAGCAGCACGCGCCGAAGCGTGAGCCGGCCGTGCGCGCGCGACGACGCCGCCTCGACGTGCTCGGGCACCGTGGCGATCAGCTCTTCGATACGTTCGCGCGCCGCCATGACGTTCTCCACCCCGGCGTTCACGATCGTTCGCAGGTCCGCGTGGGCCGCGGCGCGCCATGCCGCGAGATCGTCCGGCGTGAGCGGCGCGGTGGTGAAGGTCGGATCGCCGCCCGGCGTCGCGAGCGCCTGATGCAGCGCGGCCAGCGCGTCGGCGACGTTCTGCGCGGTGCGGATCATCCGCTCGTCGGCGGAAGCGGTGCGCAGGATCTCGCGCAGCGCGGCCTCGAGGTCGGTCGAGTGAGGGATCAGCTGCTGGTCGGTCGCGCCGACCCAGACCGTCCCGCCGGCGTCGTGGACGAGCGCCGTGCCGAGCAGCTCGGGCGCGCGCGCGAACCGGCGCTCGGCGAGATGGCGCATGAACGCGACGGCGCTGTCCTCGACGCGCCGCATCCGGCGGTGGAGCGTGAGCAGCCGTGAGTCGTCCAGGATCCAGCGCTGTGCGCCGGAGGCGGAGCTGAGGCGCTGCGAGCTCGTTGCGTCCGCTACCGGCGGGCCTTCCCAGGCGAACACGAGCCGGCCTTGGTCGTGCAGCTCGAGGCCGTCGCGCATCGCGCGTTCGACCAGCGGCGCGGTGTTCGCATCGGCGCCTGCGTCGACGACCCAGCCTTCACGCGCACCGCTGCGCGCCCGGGCGATCGCGTTCTCGCGGAGCGGCGCGTCCCACATGAACCGCAGCGGCAGCGCGCTGCGGCGCTCGCCATCGCCGGTGACGACCAGCACCACGGACGGATCGCGCGTCGCGAACACGTCACGCACGGGGCCGTGCTCCGCGCCGCCGAGCGCGCGCGGCACGATGTCGCTGGCAACGATCGCGCGTGCCCAGCGGTCCAGCGCCAGCGGCCCCTCGCGCGGGACGACGATCGTCGGCAGCTCGGGAATCGCGCCGGCGCGCGCCGGCGCGGCGGCGCCGCGCGGATCGCGGACCAGCGAGAACCAGAAGAATCCGAACGGCGCCAGCGTGATCGCGTATGGCGTCGTCGTGATCGGCGGGAACGCCGTCGAGCCGAGCATCTCGAACGGCGTGCGGCCGGCGAACTGCGCGAGGTCGAGCTGCACGGCCTGCGCGCTGTGCGCGAGGTTCGCGACGACGAGGACCGTCTCGCCCTCGTATTCGCGCAGGTACGCGAGGACGCGCCGGTTCGACGGATAGAGCAGCGTGAGCGTCCCGCGGCCGAACGCCTTCGCCGCCTTGCGCACCGCGATGATGCGGCGCATCCAGTTGAGCAGCGAGCTCGCGCTGCGGTGCTGCGTCTCGACGTTCACGGCCTCGTAGCCGTAGGTAGGATCCATCACGACCGGCGCGTAGAGCCGGACTTGCTCGGC
This sequence comes from Candidatus Limnocylindrales bacterium, assembly GCA_035488115.1. Taxonomy (GTDB): domain Bacteria; phylum Vulcanimicrobiota; class Vulcanimicrobiia; order Vulcanimicrobiales; family Vulcanimicrobiaceae; genus Vulcanimicrobium. The sequence goes on from DATHLN010000242.1 coordinate 7,683, forward strand.
CGACGAGAAGCCGCCGTTGCGGTCGGGCGACCACTGCATCGGCGTGCGCACGCCGTCGCGGTCCTTGAGGAAGAGGTTGTCGCCCATCCCGATCTCGTCGCCGTAGTAGATCACCGGCGTCCCCGGCATCGACATCAGCAGCCCGTTCATCAGCTCGATGCGGCGGCGGTCGTTCTCGAGCAGCGGCGCGAGGCGGCGGCGGATCCCGACGTTGATCCGCATCTTCGGCTCGATCGCGTAAACCTCGTGCATCCGCGCGCGCTCGCGCTCGCTGACCATCTCGAGCGTCAGCTCGTCGTGGTTTCGCAGGAACACCGCCCACTGGCAGTTCTCGGGGATCGGCGGCGTCTGGCGCAGGATGTCGTGGACGGGATAGCGGTCCTCGTCGGCGACCGCCATGAACAGCCGCGGCATGAGCGGGAAGTGGAAGCACATGTGGCACTCGTCGCCCTCGCCGAAGTACGACGAGAGATCTTCGGGCCACTGGTTCGCCTCGGCGAGGAAGATGAGGTCGGGATACTCTTCCTCGATCACGCGGCGGAGGACCTTGATGACGCCGTGCGTCTCGGGGAGGTTCTCGTTGTTCGTCCCTTCGCGCTCGCACAGGTACGGCACGGCGTCGAGCCGGAACCCGTCGACGCCGGCGTTCGCCCAGAAGCGCATCACCTCCACGATGGCGCCGGTGACGGCGTGGTTCTGGAAATTGAGATCGGGCTGGTGCGAGAAGAAGCGGTGCCAGTAGTACTGTCCGGCGACAGGATCCCAGGCCCAGTTCGAGACCTCGGTGTCGGTGAAGATGATGCGCGTTCCTTGGTACTTGCGGTCGTCGTCGGACCAGACGTACCAGTCGCGCTCCTCGGAGCCGCGCGGCGCGCGGCGCGCGCGCTGGAACCACGGGTGCTGGTCCGAGGTGTGGTTGACGACCAGCTCGGCGATGACGCGGATCCCGCGCGCGTGCGCCTCGGCGATGAAGCGCTGCACGTCCTCGAGCGTCCCGTACGAAGGGTGGACGCCGGTGTAGTCGGCGATGTCGTAGCCGTCGTCACGCAGCGGCGAGGGGAAGAACGGCAGCAGCCAGAGCGCGGTCACGCCGAGGTCGGCGAGATAGTCCAACCGCGACGTCAGCCCGCGCAGGTCGCCGATCCCGTCGCCGTTCGAGTCCTGGTAGGCCTTGACGTGCGTCTGGTAGACGACCGCGTCGCGGTACCAGAGCCGGTCCGATTCCACGACCGGCGTTTACGCCGCTTCGGCGAGGCGGCCTGCGGTGAGCGGCGCCGCGATCTCCTCGAGCGACTTGCGCTCGGCGTCGATCCCGAGGACGATCTCGGTCAGCCCGCCGGCGATCATCAGCGCCGCGCCGATCCCCCAGGCGAGCGCCAGCATCTGCGGCTGCTTCGTCCCGATCAGCGCGCCGAAGACCGGCGGCGCGACCGCACCGCCGATCAGCGTCCCGACCGCGTAGACGAACGCGATCGCCGTCGCGCGCGTCTCGAGCGGGAAGATCTCGCTGACGGTGAGGTACGCCGCGCTCGCCCCGGCGCTGGCGAAGAAGAACATCACGCACCACAGGATCGTGAGCGTCAGCGCAGTGAGCGCGTGGTTCAGGAACAGCACGACGCTCAGCACCATCAGCGCGCCGCTCACGATGTAGCAGCCCGCGATCATCGTCTTGCGGCCGAGCGCGTCGAAGAAGTGGCCGAGCACCAGCGCCCCGAGGAAGTTGCCGATCGCGAACGGGACGATGTAGAGCCCGACGTCGCCCGGCCTCACGCCGAAGAACGTCGTGAGCTGCAAGCCCTGGTTGAAGAAGACCGCATTGTACAGGAATGCCTGGGTGATCATCAGCACCATCACGAGGACCGTGCGCCGCGGATAGGTCCGGATCAGGGTCTCGATCGTTGCCACGAAGCCGGTTTTGCGCGAGACGTCGAACGTGATGTGCTTGTGCTTCACCGGCGGAAGCTCGCCGCCGGTCTCCGCGCGGACTTCGTCTTCGATCGCGGCGACGATCGTCTCCGCCTCGTCGTGGCGGCCGTGGGTGAGGAGCCAGCGCGGGCTCTCCGGCAGGCTCTTGCGCAGGAACAGGACCATGATCGCCAGGACCGCGCCGAACGCGAACGCCAGCCGCCAGCCGAGCGAGGGCGGGAAGAAGCGTCCGTTCAGCAGCGGGATCGAGACGAGCGCACCGATCAGCGTCCCGATCCACCACGAACCGTTGATCGCGATGTCGGCCGTGCCGCGGCGGTGCGAGGGGATCAGCTCGTCGATCGCCGAGTTCACCGCGCTGTACTCCCCGCCGATCCCCATCCCGGCCAGCATCCGGAACACCGCGAAGCTCGCGAAGTCCCACGAGAACGCGGTCAGCGCCGTGCAGACCAGATACCAGACCAGCGTGACGAGGAACAGCCGCTTGCGCCCGAACCTGTCGGTCAGATAGCCGAATCCCAGCGCACCGATTACCGCGCCGATGAGATACGCGGTCGCCGCGAAACCGGTCTGGACGTCGGTGAAGTTCAGACCCTGCTTGGACGCCAGCGTCGGGTTGATCGAGCCGACGATCGTGACCTCGAGACCGTCGAGGATCCACGTGATTCCGAGGGCGATCACGACCATCCAGTGCCATTTCGCCCACGGCAGGCGGTCGAGGCGGAACGGGATGTCCGTGGTGATCTTCTGCGCGGCGTTGACGGCCAAACGTCCTCCGGCGGCTGGCGAGCGGGCGACGGTATGAGGTACCCGAGCCGCTCGTGTCGGAAACGGTAGGCGTGCGAACCAAGGCGGCGGCCCTCGTCCCGATCTACGGCGTCACGCTGATCGACGTCCTCGGGACGATGATCATGGTCCCGCTGCTCCCGTACGTGGCGCAGCACTTCGGCGCCAGCGGCCTGACGGTCGGGACGCTTCTCACGACCTCCGCGCTCGCCGGCGTGATCGCCGCGCCGCTCTGGGGCAGCGTCAGCGACAAGCTCGGCCGCAAGCGGATCGTGATCATCGCGCAGTGCGTCTCGCTGATCGGCTACGTTCTGCTCGCGCTCTCGCACTCGCTCGCGCTGATCTTCGTCGCGCGCGCGATCGCGGGCTTCGGCAGCGGCGGGATCGGCGTGACGCAGTCGTACATCGCGGACGTCACCGAGGAGAAGGACCGCGACCGCGCCTACGCGCTGTTCGGCGCGGTGTTCGGCCTGGGGATCGTGCTCGGCCCGGTGCTCGGCGGCTCGCTGATCCGCTTCGGATTCGCCGTGCCGTTCGCCGTCGCGGCGCTGATCGAGTGCGTCACCATCGCGCTGACGCTGCGCTTCCTGCCGAACGTCTCGCCCGGGACGCGCAAGGCCAGCCTGCGCGAGGCCGCGTCCGTCGTCGTGCGCGACCCGAGCGTGCGCAGCGTCGTCGTCCGCCACCTGCTGTTCATCTTCTCGGTGACGTATTTCTTCACGGTGTTCTCGCTCTTCCTGAAACGCCAGCTGAACGTGGGACCGGACGTGTCGAGCTGGCTGCTCGCCGGCGCGGGCGCGATCGGCGGGATCTCGCTGGTCGCGCTGGTCGGCCCGCTGGTGAAACGGTTCGGCGACGCGGCGGTCGCGCAGGGCGGGTTCGTGCTGCTGCTGCTGGCGTACGTCGCGCTCGCGTACGTGCACCAGCTGTGGGTGTTCGGCGCGGCGCTCGGCGTATGGGCGATCGGCGCGGCGAGCGTCGAGCCGACGCTGACCGCGGTGCTCTCGAAGCGCGCGCCGCCGCAGGAGCGCGGCGCCATCATGGGCTTCAACGACGCGGCGAACAACATCGCGCTGATCGTCGCTCCCGTGCTGGGTGGCGAGGCGATCGACCTCGATCCCCACCTCGTCGGCATCGTTCCGGCGATCGCGGTCTCGCTTGCTTTCGGGATCGGCGTGATCCGCCGCCGCTACGATGCCGCGCCCGCGCGAAGGGCTGCGAACGCCGAACGATAACTCCACGCGCGATGCGCCGTTTGCTTTCCCTCGTCGCTCTCCTCAGCGTGAGCTTCTGTTCGCTCGCTTCGTCCGCGTCGGCGGACGAGGGGATGTGGACCTTCGACAACTTCCCGTCCGCGAAGGTCAAGCAGGCGTACGGTTTCGCGCCCTCGCGGCAGTGGCTCGATCACGTCCGGCTGGCGTCGTTGCGCTTGCCCGGCTGCAGCGGTTCGTTCATCTCCGGCCAGGGGCTCGTGATGACGAACCACCACTGCGTGGCGAACTGCGTCGCGCAGATCTCGACCACGCAGAAGAACTACTCCGAGAACGGGTTCTACGCGCAACGCCCCGAGGACGAGGTGCGCTGCCCGAACTTCGAGGTGAACCAGCTGATCGGGATCACCGACGTCACGAAGACGATCGAGACCGCGCTCGCCGGGAAGACGGGCGCCGCCGCCAATGCGGCGCTGCGCGAGGTGTCGTTGCGCGAACAGCAGTCGTGCGGGAACGATCCGACGATCCGGTGCGACGTCGTCGGTCTCTACCACGGCGGCGTCTATGATCTCTATCGCTACAAGCACTACGACGACGTGCGGCTCGTCTTCGCGCCCGAGTTCTCCGTCGCGCAGTTCGGCGGCGATCCCGACAACTTCAACTTCCCGCGCTTCGACTACGACATCTCGCTGGTGCGTGCATACGAGAACGGCAAGCCGGTCACGACGCCGCAGTACCTCGCGTGGAGCCCGAACGGCTCGACCGCCGGCGAGCTCGTGTTCGTCCCGGGGAACCCCGGCGGGACGTCGCGCGAGCTCACCGTCGCGGAGCTCGCGTACGAGCGCGACTACTCGCTGCCCGAGGCGCTGGCGCACAGCGAAGAGCAGCGCGGGATCCTGGAAGAGTTCATGCGGCGCGGCCCCGAGCAGCGGCGCGAGGCGAACGAGGAGCTGTTCTATCTCGAGAACGGGATCAAGGTCGTCGGCGGGCGCCGGCTCTCGCTCGTCGATCCCGCGTTCTTCGCCTCGAAGGTAAGCCAAGAGAAGAAGCTGCGCGCCGCGGTCGCCGCGAAGCCCGCGCTTCGGCAGTACGCCTCGGCGTGGACGGAGATCGAGCGCCTGCAGCCGCTGCGCCAGAGCATCGGACGCCGCGCCGCCGCCGCGACGGGCGCGATGCCGGGTCTGCTCGGTACCGCGCTCACGCTCGTCCGCGCCGCCGACGAGCGGACGAAGCCGAACGCGCAGCGGCTGCCCGAGTACACCGATCAGAACCTCACGCGGCTCCAGCGCGTGCTCACGGTGCAGACCCCGCGCTTCCCCGATCTCGACGAGGTGAACCTCGCCTTCGCGCTCTCGAAGCTGCGCGAGACGCTCGGCACCGACGATCCGCTGACGAAGGCGTTCCTCGGCCCGGAGTCGCCCGACCAGCTCGCGCACCGGCTCGTCACCGAGACGAAGCTCGGCGATCCGGCGGTGCGGAAGGCGCTCTACGACGGCGGGAAGACGGCGATCGCCGCGTCGACCGATCCGATGATCGTCATGGCGCGGAATCTCGATCCGCAGCTGCGCGCGCTGCGCAAGGACGTCGAGGACCGGATCGCGGCGCCCTCGCGCGCCGCGTCGGAGCGGATCGCGAAAGCGCGCTTCGCGGTGTACGGTACACACATCGATCCCGACGCGACGTTCACGCTGCGGCTGAGCTACGGAACGGTGAAGGGATTCCCGAACGAGTCGAACGCGCAGGTTCCGCCGTACACGACGATCGGCGGATTGTTCGGGCGCGCGACGGGCGCGGATCCGTACGTGCTGCCGAAGAGCTGGCTCGACGCCAAGTCCGCGCTGAACCTGTCGACGCCGATGAACCTCACGACGACGAACGACATCATCGGCGGCAACTCGGGGAGCCCGCTGATCGACCGGCAGGGTGACATCGTGGGCCTCATGTTCGACGGCAACATCTACTCGCTCGGCGGCGACTACGGCTACGATCCGGTGCGCAACCGCGCGATCGCGGTCGACAGCCGCGCCATGCTCGAGGCGATGAGCAAGGTCTACCACGCCGACCGGATCGTTCAGGAGATCACCGCGGCGAGCGCGAGATGATCGAAGCAACGCTCGACGAGTACGTCCGGGCGGAGAAGACCTTCGGCGGGAAGACCAAGACGGTCTATCGCCGCGGCGACACGGGGCCGGGTGTGCTGCTGATGCACGAGATCCCGGGGATCACGCCGAAGCTGCTCGGCCTCGGCAAGGTGATCTCCGATGCGGGGTTCCGCGTGGCGATCCCGAGCCTCTTCGGCACGGACGGTGCTGCGCCCGGACCGATCGCCGAGGTCGCGCAGGTTCTTCGGATGTGCATCAACGCCGAGTTCAACGTGTGGGCGGGGAACGGGTCCAGCCCCGTCGTCGACTGGTTGCGCGAGCTGTGCAAAGACGTCGCGGCTGAGACTGGCGGACCGGTCGGCGCGATCGGGCTCTGCATCACCGGCGGGTTCGCGCTCTCGCTGACCGTCGGCACGGACGGCGTCGTCCGCGCCCCGGTGATGAGCGAACCGTCCTTGCCGTTCGGCATGCCGGGGTTCTCACACGGCGCCGATCTCCATCTGACGCCGGCGGAGCGGGACGAAATCCATGCGGCCGCCGCACCGCCCGTCATGGGCTTGCGGTTCACGAGCGACTCGCTCTGTCCGAAGGCGCGCTTCGACGCGTACGCCGATCTGCTCGGACCGCGGTTCGCGCCGCACCGGATCGAGATCCGCTCGCCCGACCCGGCGTTCGGGATCAAGGCTTCCGCGCACTCGGTGCTCACGCAGCACAACCAGGACGCGCCGCCCGACCACCCGACGAAACTGGCGGTCGAGCAAGTGTTGACGTTCCTCCGGGAAAACCTGGCTCAGCCGACGCGAACCGAACCCTGACACGTCACGCTCCGCCCGGAGCGGGTCCGCGCGGTGTACGTGACAAGACGGGCGCAATCCGGCGCGGGCGCGCGGCCGTTCTAACGTCGGACGAGTCGCCGTCACGGAGTCGCACGAAGCGTTCAGCATATGGTATGCCGGCGCGAAGGGCAGACGGACGCCGATTCGCAACGCTTCG
>DATHLN010000243.1:0-3432 GCA_035488115.1 Candidatus Limnocylindrales bacterium
CGATCATACGTTACCTTACATATCGGACGAATCGCACGAAAGAAAAAGGCCGCCCTCCGTGGCGGCCCCCCTTCCTCGCTCACCCGCTCACCCGAAGCGAGGTGAGAGGACGATTTACCGGATCAGGTTGGTCAGGGTCTGCATGTTTTCGTCGGCGACCGTGATCGATTTCGAGTTCGCCTGATACGCGTTTTGCGCCGCGATCATCTTGGTGAACTCATCGGCGATCGACACGTTCGAGCTTTCGAGCGAGCCCGCGACCATCGAGCCGAAGCGCCCGGTGCCGGCGGTGCCGACTTGCGCGAGACCCGAGTTCGCCGTTGCGGCGAAGTCCGAGCCGCCGATGCGCTGAAGACCCTGCTCGTTCTGGAACGTCGCGACCGCGACGCGCCCGAGCACCGTCGTCTGACCGTTCGAGAACGCGCCGTTGATCGTCCCGTCCGCACCGACGGTGAGGTTCGAGAGGATCCCCGCGGCGTAACCGTTCTGCGCGAGCACGTTTGCGGTGCTGGTCCCCGAGAGCGAGGTCGAGTTGCTGAAGTCGAGGCCGATCGGCCCCGTCTGCGGCGCGGGGCCGCCGGCGGTCGGCGCGACCGAGGCGTTGACGTTCCCGGTTCCCCAGCCGCGGATGTTCAGCTGGTTGCCGTTCGCGAGCGAGGCCGCGGTGTTCGCCGCGTGCACGTTCGCGCCGGTGATGTTCTGGCCGTTCGCGACGCCTTCGATCGACGAGGTGTTGATGTACTGCCCGTTCTGGTCGAAGTACGCGTAGCCGACGGTCCCCGCGGAGACCGGCGCCGCCGTCGTGGTCGCCGCCGTCACGGCGCCGCCCGCGGCGATCGAGCCCGGCGTCTGGATCGCGTCGAACGTCGTGCCGTCCGCGAACGAGACCGAGACTTTCCAGCGCGACGCCGCGGTGTGCAGCGCGCCGTTGGAGTCGGCGACCTGGCCCGGAAGGCCGTTCACCGCCGGCGGTCCGGCCGCGGCGCCGGCCGCGTCCGGCGTATAGGTGAGCTGCGCGAGGTGCGCGTTGCCGAGCGAGTCGTAGATCGTGGTCGAGATCGTGTACGGCGCGCCGGTGTTGGGCGTACCGGCCTGCACGCCTTGCGCCTCTTTGAGCCACTGCGTCTGATCGACGTTGCCGCCCAGCGAGACGTCGAAGACGTTGTCGCCGCTCGGGCCGAACTTCAGCTTCGAGTTCAGCCCCGTGCCGACGGCCTGCGAGGTGAGGCCGAGCGGGATCGTGATGTCGCCCGGCGTCCCGGTCTGCGTGATGTTGCCGTTCTTGTCGGCGACGTACCCCTGGACCGCCATCCCGTTCGAGCCGTCGTAGAGCAGGCCGTTCGAGTTCAGCGAGAAGTTGCCGTCGCGGGTGTAGACGGGCGAGCCGTTACCGTTCGGCTTGCGCAGGATGAAGAAGCCGTCGCCGTTCATCGCGAGGTTCGTGTTGACGCCGGTCGTGGTCAGACCGCCCTGCGAGAAGTTGGTGTCGATCGAGCCGATCTTCACGCCGAGGCCGGCGTCCTTGCCGTTCACGCCGCCCGTCGTCTGGGTCGGCGCCGTCGCATAGCCCTGCGACTGGTAGATCATGTCTTGGAAGTTGACGCTCTGGCCTTTGAAGCCGGTCGTCCCGACGTTGGCGATGTTGTTCGAGATCGTGTCGATCTGGCTCTGGTATGCTTCCAGGCCGGTGACGCCGATGAACAACGAATCGAAAGCCATTAGGTGACCTTTCGTGTCGTCGAACCGCGAGGCATCGTTCGTTCCGCCCCGCGCGAGAGCCCCACGACGTGGTCCGCTCTCGGGTGGTGATTATGGTTTCGGCAGCTTCGCTTCATCGCTTCAGTCGATGACCGCGGCGCTGTCGATGTTGGTGAAGACGTTCTCTTTCATGCTGCTTTGGTCGACGGCGGTGATGACGGTGCGATTGGTGATCGACACGACCATCGCGACGTCGCGCATCATGAAGAGCGACTGCTTCGCGCCCTTCGCCGCCGCCTTGTCGGCCATCGCGTTCATCTTCGCGACGTCGTCGGTGGTGAGGCGAATGTTGCGCGACTCCAGGCGCTGCTGCGCGTGAGCCGAGAACTTGAGCGGCTGCGCAACCGCGGGCGCCTGCGCGGTGCGCAGCACGTCGCGGAACGTCCCGCCGGTCGGCGGGATCTGCACCGGCACGCCCTGCGGGCGCGCGGCCGGTGTGATCTGCGGCGGTATGTTGACCGCGGTGATCTTGGGGTCGGCCATCAGAGCTGCGGACCGGTGTCCGGTTTCGTGGTGCTCGTCGTGCCGATGCTCAGGATCGCCGAGGTGGGGATCTGCAGCGCGTTGCCGTTCGCGTCGGTCATGATCTTCCCGCTCGCGTCCGCGAGCGTGAGCTCAGGCTGACCGTTGATCACGGACACGGTTTTCACCGTCCCGGTGACGGTCGTGACCTGCCCGTTCGCGTCGGTGGCCTGCGCCGAGACCGTCTTGCCGAGAAGCCCGGCCGACTGCATCACGGAGAAGTTGGACTCGAACGAGCTGAACGCGTTTTTCAGATCGGTGGACGCCTGCAGCGCGGAGAACTGCGCGAGCTGCGCGACCGACTGCGTGTCGTCCATCGGGTTGAGCGGGTCTTGGTTGCGAAGCTGCGTGGTGAGCAGCTTCAAGAACGCGTCTTCCCCGAGCTGAGACCCGAGCGCGGACGCCTGCGGCGGCGCGTTCTGGTTTTTCGTGACCAGCTGGTCGATCGGAAGACCGCCGGTGGTCGGGATGGTGGACATGGAGTGATTCCTCGGGAGAGTGATGGGTTACGCGAGATACTCGAGCGCCCACGGCATGCGGTGCGGCGAGTAGATCGACGGACCGATTCCGGGAGCGGCGAGCAGCGACGCTTCGTCCGGCTCGTCGGTCTCGATCGCGCGCACGCCGCCGAAACGGCGCGTGCCCGAGCGATTCCCGGAGTCGTGCGAGCGCGACTGGTCGCGTGCGTCTGCGAATCCGCCGGCGAGACCGACGGTGAAGCTCTGCAGCTTCAGGCCGGCGTCGGCGAGCGTCTTCGCGAGCTGCGCGGCGCCGCCGGCGAGCGCGTTCTGCGCCTCGGCGGTGTGCGCGACGAGCGACGCGTCGACCGAGCCGCCGGAGACGACCAGCTTGACGCTGACGTCGCCGAGGTTCTCGGGGACGAGCCGCAGCCGCACCTCCGACTGGCCGTCGGTGGTGCGGATCGCCACGCCGCGCAGGATCTGGTCGACGACCGCGTTCGCGTCGACGTGCTGCGCTTGCGGCAGCGGCGGCGCGGGAGCGGGCGGTGCGACCGGAGCCGCGTCGTGCGCGATCGGGATCGCGAACGGCACCGTCGTCGTGGTCGCGTTCGAGGTGGCGGGCGGCAGCGCGTCGTCGGCCGCGCGCGCCGCCGGAGCGGTCGCTGCGAGGTCGCGGCCGGTGCCGCCGGAG
>DATHLN010000244.1:0-3529 GCA_035488115.1 Candidatus Limnocylindrales bacterium
GACGAACGTCACGCCGCCGAGCTGGCCGCGCTACGGGCGCGTCGAGGTCGTCGATGCGAGCCCGTACGCGGCAGGGACGGCGTTCACGCTGCTCGACCGCCACGACCTCGGCGACCGGCGTCCGTACGCATTCGTCACCGACGACTTCGGCGCGACGTGGCGCTCGATCGCGGCGAACCTTCCCGCCGATGCGCCGGTGCGCGTCGTGCGGCAAGATCCGCGCGAGCCGAACCTGCTCTACGCGGGCACCGAGAACGGCGTGTGGATCTCGTACGACCGCGGCGGCCGCTGGGAGCGGCTGCGCGCGGGGTTCCCGGTCGTGCCGGTCTACGACGTGCGCGTGCAGCAGTCGGCGAACGATCTGCTGATCGCGACGCACGGGCGCGGCTTCTACGTGATGGACGATCTCGCGGCGCTGCAGCAGCTCGCGGCCGCGCGCCGCGAAGGCGTGCGGTTCTTCCCGGTCCGGGACGCGACGCTGTGGGCGGGCTGGCCGTCGATCGAGACCGGCGATGCGAACGCGCTGCCGGTGAACGAGTTCGTCGGCGGCAACGCGCCGGGCGGCGCGGTGCTCACCTTCTACCAGCGCACGAAGGCGAAAGAGCGCCCGTGGTTCGAGATCCTCGACGCGAACGGCAAGGTCGTGCGCACGCTGCGCGGGCAGGTGCCGTTCGACCGCAGCGATCCGCCGAAGGAAGAGCGCGCGCGCTGGTACGTCAGCAACGACGCCGGCCTGAACCGCATCACGTGGGACGGCGCGGAGAACGGCCCGACGCGCTGGCTCGGCACCTCGTTCCCGAACGCCGGTCCCACCAGCGGCGCCGAGGCGCTGCCCGGCCGCTATACCGCGCGGCTGCACCGCGACGGCCGGACCTACGACCAGACGTTCGCGCTCGCCGACGATCCGCGCAGCCCGTGGACGGCGGAAGACCGCTCGCTGCGGCATCGCTACCTCGCGCAGGTCTACGACTGGCTCGACTACATCAACAAGGCGCTCAACGAGATCGACGCGCGGCTGAAGCGCTCGCCGTCCGCGGCGGACCGCGCGAAGCTGCTCGCGCTGCGCGCGGAGCTAAGCTCGAACGCGAAGTACGACGAGGACTCGATCGCGATCCCCGACCACATCCGCGAGCGCGTCTTCGCGCTCACGAACCCGCTGTTCGGCTCGCTGCAGCCGCCGTTCGAGCAGCACCTCGCCGCGATGAGCGCGCTGCGACCGGACGTCGGGACCGCGTTCGCGCACATCAACGCCGTGCTCGGCGGCCCGGCGTTCGAGAAGACCGTTCCGGCGGCGTTCACGCCGCCGGCGAACGCGATCATCACCGCGCCGAAGCCTTCGCCGTCGCCGTGATCCGGTGGAACCGCGCAAGCCGTACGACATCGACTCGCTGACCGACGTGGCGCTGCGCGTGTTCGCGGAGCGCGGCTACGACGGCGCGTCGATGGATGACGTCGCGCGCGCGGCCGGGATCACCAAAGCCTCGATCTACCACCACGTCAGCGGCAAGGAGGCATTGCTCGAGCGCGGGCTCGGCCGCGCGCTCGACGCGCTCTTCGCGATCCTCGACGAGCCGGCCGCGCGCGACGGCCGCGCGATCGACCGGCTGCGCCACATCGTCGGGCGCGTCGCCGACACGACGCTGCACCTGCTCCCCGAGCTGACGGTGCTCACGCGCGTGCACGGCCACTCGCGGAGCGAGCGCGGCGCCGTCGACCGCCGCCGCACGTTCGACCGCCTCGTCACCGAGATCATCGTGCAGGCGCAGCGCGACGGCGACGTCCGCGCCGACCTCGATCCGCGGCTGGTCGCGCGGCTGATCTTCGGGATGTCGAACTCGGTCGTCGAGTGGTACCGCGCCGGCTCGCTCACGCGCGAGGCGATCGCGCACGCGGTCGTCGCGGTCGCCTTCGACGGGATGACGCCCCGCTGACCCGCGTGGGTCCGGCCTCAGCCGGACCCACGCGGGCGCTTCTCGTCGACGTCGATCGTCGAGAGCCGCTGCTCGAGCGCGGCGACGCGCAGCGCGAGCGCGTCGGCGCCGATCTTCGCCGCCTCGTCGTCGGCGATGCCGTTGGCGAGGTACCACGGGTCGGTGCCGAGCTCTTTGGCGAGCCGCAGCCCGATCACGAAGCTCGCCATCTTCGTCTGACCGCTCTCCATCTGGCGGATCGCGCCTTCGGTCACGCCGACGCGGTTCGCGAGCTGCGCGCAGCTGACGCCCCGGTCGAGGCGCAGCCGCCGCAGCCGCTCGCCGAAGCTTTCGACCCGCATGCGGACGGCGACCGCGCTCACGGCCCGGCCGTCGTCGCGTCGGCGCGGACGGCTCCGGTCGTGCGGTAGCCGCGGACGTCGTACCGGGCCAGGATCCAGGGGCGCAGCATCGCGCGGTCCTCCCGGTCGAGGCGCTCGATCTGGCGCTGGACCTCGTGGAGGTTGGGCGGCTCGGGTCCCGCCACGGGACGAAAACGGTCTCTCGGTTCCATCGGACGCACCCCATTCGACACCAGGACTATCGAACACCTGTTCGATTATAGTACCTCTGTACCCTTCCTGATCCTTCGGCATACAGTGGGTACGCTGCCCTGGTGACTTCCGAGCGGCACGAGCTGTGTGTGATCGGCGCCGGGACCGCCGGCTTTGCCGCGGCCGAGGCCGGACGCGCGGCGGGGCGGGACGTCGTCCTGGTCACCGGTGCCGAGGAGCTCGGCGGCACGTGCATCCTGCGCGGCTGCATGCCGGCGAAAGCGGTGCTGGCCGCTTCGCAGTACGAGGGTGAGGTCGAGAAGGCACGCGAGGTCGGGGTCGAGACCGCGCCCGCGCACATCGATCTCCCGGCGATCGTGCGGCGGAAGCGCGCGCTGGTCGACTACTTCGCGGCCGACCGCGTCCACGAGCTCGAGGACTATCCGCTCGTGCGCGGCGACGCGAGGTTCGTCGCGCCGGACGCGATCGCCGTCGACGGGCGCCGCATTGAGGCGGAGCGTTTCGTTATCGCGACGGGCGCGGCGGTGATTCCGCCGCGTATCGACGGCCTCGCCGGCGTGGAGACGATCACGAGCACCGACGTGCTCGAGATGGAACGCGTCCCGCGCGCGGTCGCGATCCTGGGCGGCGGGCCGATCGGCTGCGCGTTCGCGCAGTTCTTCGCCCGGCTCGGCGCGCACGTGACGCTGTTCCAGGACGCACCGGAGCTACTGCGCAACGACGATCCCGACGTCGGCACGGCAGTGCGGGCCGCGCTCGGGCGCGACGGCGTCGAGGTCGTCCTCGACGCAGACGTGCGAAGCGTGCGGCGCGACGGCGGTGAGGCGGTCGTCGTCGCCGACACCGCGAACGGTGCGCACGGCGCGCGCTGCGACGTCGTGATGCTCGCGACGAATCGCCGGCCGCGCGTCGGCGGGCTCGATCTCGCGGCAGCCGGGATCGAAGGCGATGACGTGCGCGGGATCGTCGTCGACGGCGCGTTACGCAGCGTCTCGAATCCTGGCGTTTTTGCGGCCGGCGACGTACTCGGGCGGCGGGCGCTGG
>DATHLN010000245.1:0-5744 GCA_035488115.1 Candidatus Limnocylindrales bacterium
GATCGCTCCGATCGACGCGAAGAGAGCGAGCGCCAGCGCGGCGCGCACGCTCACCGGCACCGAGACGATCGTGCTCGAGATGCGCAAACCGGTCGGCACGATCGCGTTCAACTCGCTGCACGAGCGGCTGAGCGACGTGAAGCTCGACGGCGCACCTGTCGCCAGCGTGCAGAGCGACGACGCGAAGCAGATGACGACGCTGACGCTGGCGAGCCCGGCCGCCGCGGGACGGCACACGCTGGCGTTCGCGTACGCCGGGCAGCTCGAGACGGCGCCGCAAGGGTTGTTCGTGCAGCCGTACCGGACGCGAGCGACGAACGGGACGATGCTCTCGACGCAGTTCGAGGCGACGGACGCGCGCCGCATGTTTCCGTGCTGGGACGAGCCCGCGTTCCGCGCGACGTTCCAGCTCAGCGCCACGATCCCGGCGGCGTGGAACGCCGTCTCGAACATGCCGGTCGCGAACCGCACCGTGAACGGCGCGAACGCCACGATCACGTTCCGCCGCTCGCCGAAGATGCCGTCGTATCTGGTCGAGTTCTCGGCCGGCGATCTGGCGCATCTCGAGGCGCGCAACGGCGGCCGCGGCTTCGGCGTGTGGGCAGTCCGCGGCCAGGAGATGAACGGCGCGCAGGCGCTCGCGAACGCGCAGGTGATCCTCGCCGACTACGACGCGTACTTCGGCTATCCGTACCCGCTCCCGAAGCTGGACTCGATCGCCGTTCCCGGCGGCTTCCAAGGTGCGATGGAGAACTGGGGCGCGATCACGTACAACGATCAAGCGCTGCTGCTCGGTCCGAACGCGACGCTCGAGCAGAAGCAGCGGGTCTTCAGCATCCAGGCGCACGAGATGGCGCACCAGTGGAACGGCGATCTCGTGACGATGAGCTGGTGGGACGACATCTGGCTGAACGAGAGCTTCGCTTCGTGGATGGCGGCCAAGGAGACGGCGTTGCGGAACCCGTCCTGGAATTGGACGGAGCGTCAGGACGGCGCGAAAGAGACGGCGATGAATGCCGACGCGAAGCAGAACTCGCACGCGATCGAGCAGCACGTCACCGGCGAAGCGGAGGCCCAGGCGTCGTTCGACTCGGCGATCACCTACGACAAGGGTGAGGCGTTCCTGCGGATGCTCGAGGCGTATCTCGGCGAGACGACGTTCCGCGACGGGATCCGCCGCTACGTCAAAGCGCGCGCATACTCGAACGCGACCAGCGGCGATCTGTGGAAAGCGCTCTCCGCGGCGAGCGGGCGCGACGTCGAGAAGCTCGCGTCGAGCTGGACGACGCAACCCGGTTTTCCGGTCGTCGGCGTGCGGTCGTCGTGCGATGCCCGCGGCGCGCGCACGATCGCACTGACGCAGAAGCGTTTCCTGTACTCGGGAACCGACGCGAACCACGAGCGCTGGACGATCCCCATGGACGTTCGCTCGGGCGCGCAGGGGACGCCGCGGCGCGTCCTTTTCACGACTGACGGACAGCGTTTCGCCGCCGGGCGCTGCGGCGAGCCGCTCAGCGCGAACGCCGGAACGGTTGGATTCTATCGCGTCGCGTACGACGCACCGGCGTTCGCCGCGAACCAGCGCGCGTTCGCGACGCTGCCGAATGCCGACAAGATCGGGCTCCTCGACGATCAGTGGGCGCTGGCCGAAGCGAATCAGGCGCCGCTCGCGTCGTATCTACAGCTGGCCTCGGCGCTGCGCACCGATCTCGACTTGCGCGCATGGCAGCAGGTCCTCGCCGCACTCCAGACGATCGAGCGGGACGAGCGCGGCCGCCCCGGACACGCTGTGTTCACCGCGTTCGCGCGTTCGGTCGCGCGGCCGGCGTTCGGCGTGCTCGGTTGGGATCGGAAGGCCGGTGAACCGCCGGAGCGTCAGGCATTGCGGCGCGAGCTGATCGGGCATCTCGGCGCCTGGGACGATCCGGCGGTCGTGAGCGAGGCGCGGCGGCGGTTCGACGCCTTCGTCGTGAACCGCAGTTCGCTCGACGCGGAGCAGCAGGCTGTCGTGCTGACGATCGTCGCGGAGCACGCCGACCAGGCGGCGTTCGACAAGCTGCACGCGATCGCGAAGAGCTCGGCGAACGAGACCGAAGTACGGCGCTACTACGGTGCGCTCGGCGCGGTGCGCGACCCGAATCTGGTGCGCCAGGCGCTCGCGGCGGTGATGTCGCCGGAGATTCCTCCGCAGGCCGCCGGCGTGCGGATGCGGCTGATCACCGCGATGGAGCCGAACGATCCCGCCCAGGTCTGGGCCTTCTACAAGCAGCATCTCGACGAGCTGAACGCGAGCCGCTCCGAGTTCGAGCGCGCCCTTTCGGTCGCGAGCTCGCCCGGGACGTTCTGGGACGCCGCGCCGCTCGACGAGCTGCAGTCGTTCGTCGCCGCGCACGACGCCTCGGCGCCCGCGCCGTTCGTCGCGCGAGGGATGGAGAGCGCGCGCTTCGCGCTCGCGCTCCGCGACCGTCTCGTCCCGGCAGCCGACGCCTACGTAGCCGCCCACCGGTAGACGCGAGCGGCCCGAATTTGTGCCCCACGATTGTCACCAAAGCGCCGCCTTGCCACGATGTCGTCCTGAGCGGCCTGGCCACAATGTCATCCTGAGCTTGTCGAAGGATGCGCCGAAGTCGACATGCTCCAGTGCGCCGACGGACACTATTTCGTCGGCGTCACGTCGCGTTTGGAAACGCCCATCGCCGAACACCAGGACGGATTGGACCCGTGGGGCTATACGTACGGCCGGCGGTCGCGATCCGCGGCTCCGGCGCATCCTTCGACAGGCTCAGGATGACATTGTGGTCGGGCGCGTTGTCTCCGATCTCGCATCCTGCCTCGGACTACCGGGTCAGCGTGAGCGTCGAGCGGGTTGCGGCGCGGACGGCGGCGTCGGAGAACGGCAACGGTGTCCGGCCGAACTTCGTCCAGTTGTCCGCGAGGTCGGCATAGTGCGGTGAGCCGGGCTCGCCCGACTCACCGGCCGGGATGTCGATCGTGCCGCGGTCCCAATCGCCCGCGATCCACACCGCGCGGAACGACTGCGAGTGTCCGTTCCACTGCACAGCGGGCGCGAAGCTTCCCCCGTGGCCGGGGAATGTGGGGCCGTTCCACGACTTGAAGCCGAACGGCGCGAGCGCGTGCGCGTCCGGCTGCGCGGCGTACGTGCCGAACGACGGAACCTCGGCCCCGAACTGCTGTGCGACTTGCTCGAGCGAGCGCATCACGAACGCATCGTAATCGTCGCCGGCGACCCAGCCGCGCGGGCGTTCGCGGAGCGCGCGCAAGACCACCTCGAACCCGGGGCTCGAAGGCGGATACGCGCGCGCGAGCTCACTCGGCAGGTGCGCCGCGGCGAGCGCGCCCAGCATGTCGAGCCGCAAGGCGACGACTGCGGTCGCGCCGCGCGACTCCGGCGACATCGTCCCGTCGAACGCACGCAGGGCCGCGAGCACCCGCGCCAGCGAGGTGTCGCGCTCCGCATGCCGGCGCGCGGCGGCGGCGAGCACGATCGTGGCGAACTCGCGTTCCGCCGGCGAACGCAGGTCGCGCTGCGGCGCGGCGAACTCGTCCTCGGTGAGCTTACCGTGCGCGCCGGACGCGCCGAGCGCGCGGTGGATCTCGTACGCACGGTACGGCGGCGGCCAGAACGGTGCGAGCCGCGGACCGGCGCCGTCGGGGCGGTTGTTCGACGTCACGACGAGCGCGTCGCGCGAGGGATCGACGTGCGGCGCGGCATCGTATCCCAAGAGCGCGTCGCGCGCGGGCGGCTGCGGGTCGGCCCAGCGCCCGAACGAAGCGTCGAGCGGGACTCCGCCCGCGAAGTGGTACGCGACGCGGCCGCCGTCGTCGGCGAACACGACGTTGAGCGAGGGTTCGGGGAGTCCGCGCATCGCGGCGACGCCGTCGGCCGCGCTCTTCGCCGTCAGCAGCGCGAGGAACGGCGCGAGCGGCGATGCGGTGTCGTCGTACCAGCGCCAGCGCAGCAGGTACGCGTCGCCGCCCCGGCGCGCGATCACGACGCCGTCGTCGGTCTCGAGCAGCACGGCGTCCACCGTCCCTCCGAACCGCACGCGGATCGCGTCGGTGCGATGCCGCGCTCGCGTCCACGCTCCGCGCACGAAGAATTCGTCATCGCCGCGCGCGGGGACGCGCGTGACTTGCATCGCCGCCGCTTCTCCGGCGGTCACGCCCCAGGCGAGATGCTCGTTGTGGCCGAGGGTCACGCCGGGCGTCCCCGCCAACGCGGCGCCCGCGACGTGCATGCCGGGCGCGCTCGCCTCGACGAGATACCAAATCCCCGGAATCGCAAGATCGAGGTGCGGGTCGTTCGCCAGCATCGCGCGCCCGTTCGCGGTGCGCGCCGCGCCGGCGATCCAGGCGTTGCTCCCGACCGGCGGACGCTCGAGGTCACCCTGAGCCTGTCGAAGGGTGAGAGAATCTCCTGGCGTTCGGGATGCGCTCTCACCCTTCGACGAGCTCAGGGTGACATCTCGGGTCGACGCAGGCGGCGGGAGATCGGGCAGCCGCGCGATCGTGCCCGGTGCGGTACCGTCCGTCGGCACGTCGTAGCGTGGATCCGTCGCCGGGTAGAGCGCGTCGGTCCCCGCGGAGCCGAGCAGCTTCCGCACCTGGTCGCGCACGATCACGTCATCCGGCCGGTCGTCGAGGTCGAGCACCGTCGCGAAGCCGACGGCCAACGAGTCCTCCGGCTTCCAGGGCTCGAAGCCGGCGAACAACGCGCGGTATTCCGGCGGCACCGGCTCGCGCGTCGCGGCGGCGTTGATCCCGTCGGCGAACGCCTGCAGCAGCGAACGCTCGCGCGGCGACGTCGCCGCATACACCCGCGCGGCGGCCTCGGCGATCCGGTACCGCCGCATCCGGCGGTCGACTCGCACGACGGGGTTCCCGAGCAGCTCCGCCAGCCGCCCGTAGACGAACCGCCGGGTGGCGTCCATCTGGAAGAGGCGGTCCGACCCCATCGCGTAGCCCTCGGCGACGAAGAGGTCGTGCACCGAGTCGGCCCGGATGTGCGGGACGTCGCGCGCGTCGCGGGCGATCGTCACCGGGCCGTCGACCGGGATCCCGGCCCGCGACCCGTCCGTGGCGGCGACCGCCGTCCGGGTCGTCCACGCGACGTGCCCGATATACAGCAGGGCGAGCAAGGCGACGACCGCGAGGAGGCCGAGCACGGCGAGCAGCGCGCGGCGGACGAAGCGAGCGAGCATCGACACTCCCTACCTACCGCCTTGAGTTCCGGCGCCCTCTCTGCTACAATACCTTCCTATGCCCTTCGGCCGATAACGCGGACCCAAGGAACGTCGGACCGGCGCCTCCTGGGGTCTCTTTCTGTTGTGTCACACCTCCGGGTGAACAACTGAGTCCCAGCCGCACCGAGCTCTCGACGTCACCTCGGCCGCCTCTGTCTCGCCGACGCGCTGAGCAAAGGAATCGATGAACCTCCTCGACGTCAACAACTTCGACGCGATGCGGATCGGGCTCGCCTCGCCCGAACAAATTCGCGCATGGTCTTTCGGCGAAGTCAAAAAGCCCGAGACCATCAATTACCGGACCCTCAAGCCGGAACGCGACGGCCTCTTCTGCGAGAAGATCTTCGGGCCGACCAAAGACTGGGAATGCCACTGCGGCAAGTACAAGCGCATCCGCTTCAAGGGGATGATCTGCGACCGCTGCGGCGTCGAGATCACGCGCGCCAAAGTGCGCCGCGAGCGGATGGGCCACATCGAGCT
>DATHLN010000246.1:0-17641 GCA_035488115.1 Candidatus Limnocylindrales bacterium
CGACCTGTTCAAGTCGCTCGGGGCCGCGCCCGCGCCGCTGAACTTCAGCGAGCTCTACACCGCGCTGCAGACCCACGTCTTCGACGGCCAGGAGAACCCGTACGCGATCATCGACGTCGGGCGGCTCTACGAGGTGCAGAAGTACATCAGCGTCACGAACCACATGTGGTCGGCCTACCATTTCCTCGGCAACCAGGAAGCGTGGAACGCACTGCCGCGCGACGTGCAGTCGGTCGTCGAGCGGAACCTCACCAAGTACGCGCTGCTCCAGCGCGGCGACACCGCGCGGCGCAACGACTCGCTGGCCGAGAAGCTGGTGCGCCGCGGGATGACGATCAACCGCGCCGACACGAGCGGCTTCCGCAGCAAGCTCGCGAGCTCGGGCTTCTACACCAAGTGGCGCGACAAGTTCGGCGCGCAGGCGTGGTCGCTGCTCGAGCGCAGCTCCGGAAAGCTCGCCTAGCGAGTCGAACGTCAGCCGGCGGCGCGCACGCGCCGCCGGAGATCCGGCCCGACCAGGCTCTCGACGACCAGCGCGGCGATCAGCATCCCGGTCTCGATCAGCGTGAACGCGCGCAGTGTCGGCATCCCGGGGCGCGCCACGACCGCCGCGAGATAGAGCAGGCCGCAGCCGATCAGGAACCGCAGCAGCCCGCGCACGAGCTTCGCCGGGACGCGCGTGCCGCGCGCGATGTCCCGCGCGAGCTGGAGCGGCGGGCGCGTCCCGACGTCCCAGATTACGAACGCGAGCGCGTCGAAGCCGATCGCGAGCGCGAACCGCACGACGAGCGCGCCGGTCACGAAGCGCGGGCTACTCGGCGTCCGGCCAGGACGCGATCTCGCCGAGCGCGGCGCTCTTGAGGACTTTGAGACCGAGCATCGCGCACTTCATCCGCGTCGGGCTGATCCCGATCCCGACGTTCTCGAGCACCGCGTCCTGCGGCAGCTTCGCGACCTCTTCGAGCGTCATTCCGCGCACCGTCTCCGTCAGCATCGAGGCGGATGCCTGCGAGATCGCGCAGCCCCGCCCGCTGAACCGCACGTCCTCGACCCGTCCGCCGCCGTCGACGGCCAGCTCCATCCGGATCGTGTCGCCGCACAGCGGGTTCAGGTCCTCGGCGGTCGCGTCGGCGCGCTCGAGATGCCCGAAGTTGCGCGGGTTCCGGTAATGGTCGAGGATGTACTCTTTGTAGAAGTCGTCCATTGGCTACAATGTCATCCTGAGCTCAGCCTGCCCTGAGCTTGTCGAAGGGTCGAAGGATGCGCCACGGTCGCTTTCGTGCCTTGCGGCTCATGCTTCGACAGGCTCAGCATGACAGTTTGAAGATCTCCGCGGCTTTTTCGAGGGCGGCGACGAGCGCGTCGACGTCGTCTTCCGTGTTGTACAAGTAGAACGAGGCGCGCGAGGTGGCGGGCCAGCCCATCTTTTCCATGAGCGGCATCGTGCAGTGGTGGCCGGCGCGCACGCAGACGCCCTCGACGTCGAGGATCGAGGCGAGGTCGTGCGCGTGGATGTCGCCTAGGTTGAACGAGATCACGCCGGCCCGCTCCTCGGCGCGCTCCGGCCCGTAGATCGCCAAGCCGCGCGGCTCCAGCGCGCGCATGCGCTCGAGCGCGTACGACGTCACGCGCAGCTCGTGCGCGCGGATCCAGTCCATCCCGATCTCGTTCAGGTAGTCGACCGCTGCGCCGAGCGCGATCGCGTCGGCGATGTTCGACGTGCCGGCCTCGAACTTCCACGGCAGCTCGTTGAACGTGGTCGACTCGTAGGAGACGCGCTTGATCATGTCGCCGCCGGTCAGGAACGGCGGCATCGCGTCGAGCAGCGCGCGCTTCCCGTAGAGGAAGCCGATCCCGGTCGGGCCGCACATCTTGTGTCCGCTCGCCGCGAGGAAATCCACGTCGAGCGCCTGCACGTCGACGGGCATGTGCGGCACGGATTGCGCCGCGTCGACCAGCACGACGGCGCCCGCGGCGTGTGCGCGCGGCACGATCGTCTCGAGCGGCGCGATCGAGCCGATCGTGTTCGAGACGTGCGTCATCGCGACCAGCTTCACGCCGTCGAGCAGGTCGTCGAGCCGGTCGGTGACGAGCACGCCGTTCGCGTCGGCGGGGATGAAGCGGAGCTCGGCGCCGGTCTTCGCGGCGAGGAGCTGCCACGGAACGAGGTTCGAGTGGTGCTCGAGCTGCGTGGTGAGGATCGCGTCGCCGGGGCCGAGGTTCGCGAGGCCCCACGAGAACGAGACGAGGTTGATCGCCTCGGTCGTGTTCCGCGTCCAGACGATCTCCTCGGTGTGCGCGGCGTTCACGAACCGCGCGACCTTCGCCCGCGCCGCCTCGAACTGGTCGGTCGCGCGCGCGGCGAGCTCGTAGACGCCGCGGTGGATGTTCGCGTTGTCGTTCTCGTAGTAATGCACGAGCGCGTCGATCACGGCGTGCGGTTTCTGCGAGGACGCCGCCGAGTCGAGGTACACCAGCCGCTTCCCGCGCGAGGTCGGTTTCGCGAGGATCGGAAAGTCCGCGATGATCCGCCGCTGCTTGGGATCCTGAGTGGCGATCATCCGTCGATCTCCGTGGCGTCGTCGATCTTGCGGTCGAGCGCGGTGCGGATCTCGTCGCGGAGCGCTTCGCTCGGGAAGCGCGCGACGACCGGCTCGAAGAACCCGAGCGTGATGAGCCGCAGCGCCTGCGCGCGCGCGATCCCGCGGCTGCCGGCGTAGAACAGCGCCTCCTCGTCGAGCGAGCCGACGGTCGCGCCGTGGAACGCCTTCACGTCGTTGGCCGCGATCTCGAGCGCGGGGATCGAGTCGACGTGCGCGCGAGTTCCAAGGATGAGCGCGTCGTCGCGCAGCGAGGCGTCGCTGCCGTGCGCCTTCGGGCGGATCACGATGTTGCCGACGTAGCGCCCTTGACCGCGGTCGGTCGCCGCGCTGCGCACGACGGTGTCAGAGGTCGTCGGGCCGACCGCGTGATCGGCGCCGGAGGCGAGGTCGACGTGCTGCATCGCGGTGTTGAAGAAGAGCGCCGAGGTCTCGGCGCGCGCGCCCGGCGCGTCGAGGTGCGCGTCGAGGACGGTGCGCGCGAGCGCGCCGCCGAGCTCGGCGAGATGCCAGCGCACCTGCGCGTCCCGCTCGCAGCGGGCGCCGCGCGAGAAGATGATGCGGGCGGCTTCGCTCGCCTGCTGCACGACGGCGTAGTCGAGCTGTGCGCCTTCGCCGACGTGTGCTTCCACGATCCCGCACACGAACGGGTCACCCTCGCCGACGTGCCGCTCGAGCACCGTCGCGCGCGCGTTCGCGCCGAGCACGACGACGACGTGCGGAAAGACCGCTTCGTCCTGCGCGGCGGAGCTCGCGAAGATCAGCTGGATCGGCGCGTCGAGCTGCACGCCGTCGGGGACGTAGACGAACGCACCGCAGTTCTGGAACGCGGCGGCGAGCGCGGCGAAACGGTCGGCGCGCCAGTCGACGATCGCGTTCTTCACGCCGTCGAGCAACTGCGCACGATCGCGCACCGAGTCGGCGAGCGTCGCAACGACGACGCCGCGGCGGCCGGCGCCGGCCGCGATGCTGCCGCGCGCAGCATCTTCCGGCTCGAGCAGCGTTGCGCCGAGGTGGACGAGCCCGCCTGCGTTCTCGGTCGCCAATGCGGGACGGTCCGCCTCGGGATCGGCGTCGTGCGCGGGCGCACCGAACGGTACCGTCTCGACCGTGCGCCGGTCGGACGTCCAGACGAGCTCCTCGAAGCGCAGCTTGTCGTAGTCGTGCTTCCAGTTGCGGCCGGGCCGCATCCCCGGCGCCGGGAGCTCGGCGTAGCGCGCGAGCGCCTCGCGGCGCAGCGCCGCGTCGTTCGCGCCGCCCGCGTCCGGATTGCTTGCGAGCAACGCGACCGCGGATTCGAGCGTCTCGCCGTCGGGCGCGAACGCGAGCGCGGCGAGCGTCTCGCCGACGCCGCTAGACACGGGCCGCCGCGGCCTCCGCCTGCGCCGCGCTCGCCGAAGCATCCCGCACGCCGTCGTAGCCGTCGCGCTCGATCTCTTCCGCGAGCTCGGGGCCGCCGGTCTTCACGATGCGGCCGTCGATCAGCACGTGGACGACGTCGGCCGGGATGTGGCGCAGGATGCGCGGGTAGTGCGTGATGACGAGGAAGCCGATCTCTTTGCCTTCGTCGCTCGCGCGCAGCGCGTTCACGCTCTTCCCGACGGACTGCAGCGCGTCGACGTCCAGACCGGAGTCGGTCTCGTCGAGCACCGCGTACTTCGGCGCGAGGATCGCGAGCTGCAGCATCTCGAGGCGCTTTTTCTCGCCGCCCGAGAAGCCGTCGTTCACGTAGCGGCCGAGGAACGCCGGATCCATGTCGAGCGTGTCGAGCTTTTCGAAGACGAGCTTGCGGAACTTCGCCGGCGTGAGGTCGTCGGGCCGCACCGCTTGGCGTGCGGTTCGGATGAAGTTCGCGACGCTCACGCCCGGGATCGCGGCGGGGTACTGGAAGGAGAGGAAGAGCCCGGCCTTCGCGCGCTTGTCCGGCGAGAGCTCGAGCAGCGACTCGCCGTCGAGGCTCGCCGAGCCGCCGAGGACCTGGTAGCCGGGGTGGCCGGCCAGCGTGAACGCGAGCGTCGACTTGCCGCTCCCGTTGGGGCCCATGAGGGCGTGGACTTTGCCCGGCTCGACCGTCAGGTCGATGCCCTTGAGGATCTCTTTGTTCTCGACGGCGACCCGGAGGTCGCGCGCCACGAGCCCGCGCGCGCTAGACATGCTTCGCTATCGTAAAGCCGCAGGGTGAGAAAGTCAAGGAAACTCTGGACTATCTGCGACTTCCGTGGTAGGGTGGAAGCTGGATATGCACGACCGTTTCTTCGACTCGACCCGAGGGAAGATCGTCGGCGCCCTCCGCGAGCGGCGTTCAGCTTCCGCGTTCGATCTCGCCGAGCAGTTCGGGCTCTCGCCGAACGCGATTCGCCAGCAGCTGGTGATCCTCGAGCGTGACGGCCTGATCGCCGGCCGCAGCGTCCGCCGCGGCCGCACGAAGCCCACCGTCGAGTACTCGCTGACCCCGGACGCGAACCGGTACTTCCCGCAGCGCTACGACAAGATGCTGAACGCCGTGCTGCGCGAGATCCGCACCGCGGGCGGCGATGACGCCGTGAAGGCGGTCTTCGAGCGCATCGGCAAGCGCGCCGCCGACCGTCTCGGCGACGTCACCGGTGACCATCCCGCCGAGGAGCGGCTCGAGAAGGTCGTTTCGGCGCTCAAGGCGTCGGGCGTGACCGCGGAGCTCCAGCGCGCCGAGCCCGGCAAGCTGGTGTTGCACGAGCACAGCTGCCCGTACGCCGCGGTCGTCGCCGAGAACCCGGAGTGCTGCAGCGCGATCCACACGATCCTCGACCGCGTCGCGCCCGGGAAGTCGGCGCAGGTGGAAAGCCTCGCAACCGGCGGCACCGAATGCCGGTTCGAGATCGAAGTCGCCACCACGCCCACGGGGACCGCCGCAACCGCATGAATTTCGCGAAATTTCAACAGCTCGTCGAGCACCGCACGGGATTCCGCACGATGGAGAACCCGACCGCGAGCGGCGAGTACTTCAGCGACTCGTGCGGCGACCTGTACACGTTCTTCCTGAAGGTCGGCCCGGGCGACGTGATCGAGGACGTCTCGTACTTCACGACGGGCTGCGGATTCGGGACGGCGACTTGCTCGCTGCTCGTCGAGCTGGCGAAGGGCAAGACGATCGATGAAGCCCTCGCGATCACCGACGCCGACATCGAGGCCGCGCTCGACGGTTATCCCGAGAAGAAGAAAGACTATCCCGAGCGCTCGCGCTTCGCGCTGCAGGCCGCGATCGAGGACTACCGCGCGAAGCGCGCCTCCGGCGCGATCACCGACGCGATGCTCGAGGAGGCGCGTGCGACCGTCGCCGCGGCCGCGGCCGCCGCGAACCAGCGCGGCAACGGCACGACCGAAGAGGACGCGAAGGCCGGCCCGAAAGTGCTCGAAGACGCCGGCATGGTGACGATCAAGCTCCACTGAGGAGCGTTGAAGAGATCACCATGATCCTTCGCTTCGCCGCCCCGCTCGTCGCGCTCGCGCTGCTCGGCGCGGCACCGAGCCCGGCCCCGTCACCGAGCGCGTCGCCCGCCGCGCGGACGCTGACCGTGACCTGCGCGCGCACGCCGCTCTACGTGTTTCTCAGTGGAACCGATCGGCCGGTCCGCGCGCGCACGTTTTCGGCCACGCAAGGGCAGCGCTTCGGCGTCGTGAGCGGCCCGCGCACGACGCTAGAAAGCTTCCAGTACTACGAGACCGACATCCCGGTCGCCGAGCCCGGCTACGCGCGCGACGCGCACTATTGGATCAGCAGCGACTGCGTCTCAGTGTCGCGCTGAGCGCGGCCTGAATGTCATCCTGAGCCGCCCGAAATGTCATCCTGAGCCTGTCGAAGGATGAGCCGCAAGGCACCGTGGTGCCCATGGCTCATGCTTCGACAGGCTCAGCATGACATTACTTCGAGACGACCTCCACGTTGACGTCGATCGTCACGTCGTTGCCGGCGATCAGCGAGCCGCCGGGCGTCGTCTTGCCCCAGTTCAGCGCCCAGTCGCGCCGGTCGAGCGTCGCGGTCGCGTTGTAGCCGATGTGCGTGCGGTTGCGCGCGTCGGTCATCTTGCCGAGCTCTTTCGCGCTCAGCGTCACCGGCTTGGTGACACCGTGCATCGTCAGCTCGCCCTGAACGGTGAACGCCTGCGGCGTCCCGCTCACGCTCTTCGAGACGAACGTCATCGTCGGGTACTTGTCGACCTCGAACCAGTCCGAGCCGCGCAGATCCCGGTCGCGGTCGGCGCTCTGCGTGTCGATGTCCTTCGCGCTGAACGTCACGCTGATCGCAGTCGGCAGGCCGTTCGCGCCGACGGCGACGGTGCCGCCGCTGACCGGGACTTTGCCGCTGACCCGCGAGATCGCGAGGTGCGTCACGGTGAAGGTCGCCTGCGTGTGGTTCGGGTCGACCGCGTAGTCGGCGGCGAGCGCCGGCGCGGCGAGCGCCGCGACGAACGCGGCGGCGAGAAACGGACGGAGCAATGAAGCCTCCTTCGAGAGCGAGCGCCGCGCCATGCTACGCGGCGACCATGAGAAAACTCTGACCCGGGCGGCACGCGAGGAGGGCAGGCCCGTCCGCGAAAAGCGCCGTGTGATGCTGTTCAACGCACGTTTAACCGCCGTCGTTGCGCTCGCCGCGCTGCTGGGCGCCTCGCCCGCTCCGTCGGCGGGGCCGACCGCCGCCGCGCCCGCCGGGCCCAACACCGCCCCGCCGCAGGGGAGCGGCGACGGCGCCTACGGCGCCCTCGCGAAAGCGTACTTCGACGAATCCTTCCGGGCCGCGCCGGTCAACGCGACGGCGACCGGGATCCACGACTACGACGCGCAGCTCGGCTCGTACGGCGCCGCCGACTACGCGGCACAGATCGCGCGCGACCACCGCTACCTGGGCCGGCTCGACGGGATCGACCCGGGCTCGCTCTCGCCGCGGATCGCGCTCGACCGCCAGATGCTCGAGAACGCGCTGCACGACGACCTGCTGCTGAACGAGTCGATGCAGGTCTGGAAGCACCAGCCCGACGGCTACGTGCAGACGGCGAGCGGGGGAGTCTTCGTCCTGATCTCGCGCAAGTTCGCGCCGCCGGAGGTGCGGCTGCGCGCCGCGATCGCGCGCGAGGAGCAGATCCCGCGGCTGCTCGCGCAGGCGCGCGCGAACCTGACCGCCGTCGACAAGGACACCGCGACGATCGCCGCCCAGGACGCCGCCGGCGGCGTCGACCTGCTCACCAAGACGGTTCCGCAGGCGTTCAGCGGCACCGGCGATCCGGCGACCCGCGCGCGCTTCCGGCGCTCGACCGCGACGGCCGCCGCCGCGCTGACTTCGTTCGCGTCGTATCTCAAGACGCGCTGGGTCGCGCACCCGAAGGGCACGTTCGCGATCGGCGCGGCGAACTACAGCGCGCGGCTCAAGTACGAAGAGGGGATCGACATCCCGCTCGACCGCTATCTCGCGATCGGGCAGAAGGCGTTCGACGAGACGCACGCCGCGATGGTCGCGACGGCGAAGCGGATCGATTCGCACGCGACCACCGAGCAGGTCCTCGCGCGGCTCTACAAAGTCCATCCCGACTCGGCGCACCTGCTCGGCGCGGCCCAGGGCGATCTGGTCAAGCTGCGCTCGTTCATCGTGGCGCACCACATCATCGATCTGCCGCCGGACGCCGACATCAAGGTGACCGCGACGCCGGAGTTCCTGCGCGCGACGACCGAGGCGTCGATGGACGCGCCCGGTCCGCTCGAGCGCGTCGCGACGCAGGCGTACTACAACGTGACGCCGGTCGACCCGCACGATCCGCCGAAGATCCAAGCGCAGTACCTGGAAGCGTTCAACGACTACGAGCGCCCGATCATCTCGGCGCACGAAGTCTATCCGGGCCACTTCGTGAACTTCACGATCGACAAGCATTTGCCGCTCACACTGAGCGAGAAGCTGCTGACCGCGACCTCGTTCGTCGAGGGCTGGGCGCACTACGACGAGCAGATGATGGTCGACGAAGGCTGGGGGAACGGCGACCCGCGCGTGCGGCTGATGCAGCTGCGCGAGGCGATCTGGCGCAACGCGCGCTTCGTCGCGGGCGTGAAGATGCACACGCAGGGGATGACGGGCGCGCAGGCCGAGAAGTTCTTCCGCGAGGGCGCGTTCCTCGATCCGGCGAGCGCGCGCGCCGAGGCCAAGCGCGGCACGCAGGACGCGACCTACGGCTACTACACGCTCGGGAAGATGGAGATCCTCAAGCTGCGCGCGGACTACAAGAAAAAGATGGGAAGCGCGTACACCCTCGCGCGCTTCCACCATGACCTGCTGCAGTACGGCGATCCGGCGATCCCGCTGCTCCGTCCGCTCCTCCTCGGAGCGGACGACGACGGGAAGATTTTGCCCGACTAGTGGACGGTGATCGTCAGCGTCGCGGGGCTGCCGGTCTGCGGGACGAAGTTGATCTGACAGGTCCCCGAAGCGCTGCCGTACAGCGTGACGGTGAACGACTGCGGCAGGGAGACCGGTGAGCCCGGCGGGACGCCGTTGAGCGTGAGGTACGCGATCTTCGGCTTCCCGGTGTTCCCGATGCAGTCGTTCTCGTCGATCGTCACCTGTCCGACGTTGCCGGTGAAGTTCAACGTGTCTTGCTGCGGCGGCGCGGCCGTCGACGCGAAGTCCATCGTCGTCGAGGAGAGGACGAGCGCGTTCGGCCCGCCCGGTCCCGGGTTCACCACCACATTGACGACGACCGAGGCCGAGCCGTTCACCAGCGTCAGCTGGCACGAGCCGGTCGAGACCGGTGTGATCGAGAACTGCTGGTTGTACGTCGACGAGCCGGTGAACGGACCGGAGGTGACGCTCGCGATCCCGTTGCAGGGCGTGGTGTCGGCAGTGAACTGGCCGCTGCTCGAGCCGACGAGCACGCTCCCCGAGGTGCCGCCGACGAACAGCGTGACGGTGCTCGCGCTCACGTTGGACGACGGACCGCCGCCGCCGACGGTGATCCCGATCGACGCCGAGGCGCGCCCGAGGTTCGCGACCAGCGAGCAGTTGCCGTTGCCGACCGGCGTGACGGTGTAGGTCGCGGGGAGCGTCGGCGACGAGCCGGAGATCGTCACCACCGGGCCGCAGCCGAACGCGTCGAACTGCGGCGCCGCGACGTTGCCGACCGTGCTCGAGACGGTGAACGTCTGGGACGGGGCGCCGGGCCCGCTGAACGCGAGCGAGCTGGGCGAGATCGAGATCGATCCCGGCCCGGGCGGCGTCGGGACCGGCGGTCCGACGGAGCCGCCGCCGCTGCTCCCGCCGCCGCAGGCGGCGAGGGAGACGGCGAGCGCGACGGCTGCGAGAGCCGAGAATGCACGATGGGCCATCGAGCGTGGTCCTCCTGATCCGCGTTCGGTCACTGTGGAGAAGGGCTACCCGCGGAAACGGGCAGCCCTACGTTGCGAACGTCGCGTAACCATGCGGGACCAAAGTCCCGGACGACGTCAGTACCCGACCAGCCCGCCCGCGATCGGCTCCTTGGTCCCGTCGGCGTAGTTCAACGTCCCGGTCCCGGTCTGGTCGGTCGAAGCGGTCGCGATGTTCGTCGTGACGGTGACCGCCTCGTTCGGGTTCTCGACGATCGAGGTCGTCAATCCGGTCGACGAGAGCGTCGACGTGGCGACGTAGGTGTAGAGCGAGTCCTTCATCGTCATCGTCCCGTTCCCGGTGAGCCCGCTGGAGCTGTACGTGAAGGTCGTCGTCCCCGAGTTGTAGGCGGTCGCGCCGGTGGTCCCCCAGGTCGTCCCGCTCTGCGAGATCCCGATCGTCGGCGATGCGTAGAAGGCGATGTTGGTCGTCGCCGTATTGTTGCTTCCGGACGAGCCGGCGGTGGCCGCGGTCGCGAGCGATTCGCCGAACGACGTGCCGGCGGAGCTGCCGAAGTGCGCCATCGTGCAGTTCAGCGCCGCCGAGCCCGGCTGACCCGTACACGTCGCCCCGACCCTCGCGGTCGTCGTCCCGGTCGCGGTCGCGGCGGCATCGTCGGTCAGGGTGTAGGTCTCCGTCGAAGGCGTCGTCGACGTCGCGGTCGTCGACGTGACGGTCATCGTCAGCTTCTCGACGACGCGCACGTTTCCGGTGGTCGCGTCGTACACCGTGATCGTCCCGGTGCCGTTGGTGTTCGTCGGCGTCGACGGGCTGGTGATCGTGATCGAGAGCTCCGCCTCGAGATTCGTGCACGCGGCGTCGTAGTAGTAGTCGGTCACCGTCGTCTGCGCGCCGGTGCTCCCGTCCGTCGTCTGGCTCTGCTTCACGCCGTTGGTGCAAGCGCCGGTCGAGGTCCCGGTCGCCGACGGCCCGCGCCCCGTTCCGGCCGCGCGGCGCGCGTGCACGAGCGCGGCGAACCGGCGCAGCGCGCCGGCCGGCGTCGGCCCGCCGGGGAGCGAGATCCCGTTCGTCGTCTCGGCGATGATGATCGCCGACTGGACGGCGCTGCGAGCGGTGTTCCGCCCGCCGACCGTCTGGAGCGCAGGGGTGTGGGTCACGACACCGGCGGTGTTGGTCGAGCAGCCGCCGAGGACCAGCGAGCTCGCGAGCGCGGCGGCGGCGAGGGCGGCGGTGGCGGGCGGGATCCGGGAGAGCATCGGTGCGGCGTACGGGCGTTCGGGCCGCTTCCCCTGCGAAGGCTAGCTCAAATAGGGGTTCTCCCGGCGTTCGGTACCGATCGTTGTGGCGGGGCCGTGGCCGGGGACGACCACGCTGGCGTCGTCGTGGACGAGCAGCTTGCGCCGGATCGAGGCGACGATGTCCTCGAGCGAGGTTCCGCCCAGGTCCCAGCGGCCGACCGAGCCGCGGAAGAGCGTGTCGCCGGTGAAGAGCGTCGTGCGGCCTTCGTGCTCCAGGACGAACGACGTCGAGCCGGGGGTGTGGCCAGGCGTATGCGCGCAGCGCAGCGCGATCGCACCCGCGCGCAGCTCGTCGCCGTCGGTGAGGTCGCCGTCGACCGCGACGACCTCGGGCACGCCGGCCATCCCGAGAAAGCGCGCCTGCTGCGCGAGGCGGCGGTACAGCGGCAGATCGGCGTGGTGCAGCAGCCCTTCGCCGCCGGCGCGCTCGCGCAGCGGGCCGAGCGCCGCGATGTGGTCGACGTGCGCGTGCGTGTGGACGAGCCAGCGCGGGCGCACGCCGTGCGCCGCGAGCCGGCGCGCGATCTCCGGGGCGTCGTCGCCGCCGTCGATCACGATCGCCTCGCCGCTCGCGGGGTCGGCGAGGATCGTGCAGTTGCACGCGAGCATCCCGACCGGAAACGTCTCGACGATCATGCGTCAGCTCCGTATCCCGAAGTCACGGTATTGGCGGTTGAAGTAGCCGAGCGGGGCGCCGTCGCGCCAGCCCGCGTCGAGCACCTCGCCGAGAAAGATCGTGTGCGTCGACGAGGTGAGCTCCTCGGTGAGGCGGCAGTCGACGTGCGCGACCGTGCCTTCGATGATCGGCGAGCCGCTCGGCCCGATCCGGTACGCGACGCCCTCGAAGCGCGAGCGCGGCTCGCCGCCGGCGAAGCGCTCGGCGAGCGCGCGCTGCTCGAGCGCGAGGATGTTCGCGCAGAAGCGCTGCGAGGCGGAGATCAGGCCGTGCGCGGTGGCGACGCGGTTCACGCAGATGAGCACGGTCGGCGGCTCCGCCGAGACGCTCGCGAACGCGTTCACCGTGAAGCCGTGGATGCGGCCGTCGAGCGAGGTGGTGACGATCGCGACCCCGGTCGCGAAGCGCCGCATCGCCGAACGGAACGCATCAGTCGAGACGGGCACCGATCCCGACTCCGTCACCGATCGGTACGATCGTCGCGTCGAGCGCCGGATGGTTGAGGAAGATCTTGTTGAACGCGCGGATCGCCTTGGTGCTCTCGTCGTCCGATGCTTTCGGCGGCGCCGCGGCGCGCCCGCTCCACAGCAGGTTGTCGATCACGACGATCCCCGAGCGCTTCAGCATGGGGATCGTCGCTTCGAGGTACTCCGCGTACTCGTGCTTGAGCGCGTCGATGAAAACGATGTCGAGGTTGCGCTGCGGGAACGTTCCGAGCACCTCGAGCGCCGGCTGGTTGATGATCTCGATGCGCTCCTCGACGCCGGCGCGGCGGAAGTACGAGACCGCGATCTCGGTCCGCTCCATGTCGGGGTCGATCGTCCAGATGCGCCCGGCCGGCGGCAGCGCGAGTGCCATCCAGAGCGTCGAGTAGCCGTACGCGGTGCCGAGCTCCAAGATGCGGTTCGCTTGCATGCAATGGACGAGGACCGAGAGGAAACGCCCGGCCGCGCGGTCGACGATCGGGATACCTTCCCGCAGCCCGTGCTGTTCGAGCTCCAGGAGCAACGGCGACGGCTCCCGATGGAGCCGCGTGAGGTACGAGAGGTCGCGCACGATGCGCTTGTTTGCCGCCCGCCGCGAGCGGGAACCTGCCGGGTGCGACGAGGGCCTCGTCGAAGCCCCCGCGTCCACCCCAAACGACATCCTAGGAGGCTTCCGTTGGCAACGCTCGCCCAACAACCGTACACGCCGAAGAAGTTCGACCTCGCCGGATTGCAAGGCATCTCGGACAACACGCTGCAGGTCCACTTCGGGCTCTACGAGGGCTACGTCAAGAACACGAACCTGCTCAACGAGCAGATCTCCGAGCAGATCAAGAACGGGAACGCCGCCGGTGCGAATCCCGGCTTCGCGGAGCTCACCCGCCGCCTCGGCTTCGAGTACAACGGCATGGTCCTGCACGAATACTACTTCGGGAACATGACCAAGAACGCGGGCGGCCAGCCCGCTTCGGGCGTCTCGGAAGCGCTGGCCGGTACGTACGGCGACTTCGAGACCTGGAAGAAAGACTTCAGCGCGGTCGGCGGGATGCGCGGCGTCGGCTGGGCGATCGCGTACTACGACCCGCGCGCGCAGAAGGTCTCGAATCACTGGATCACGCTGCACGAGGACGGCAACGTCGCGGGCTTCGTCCCGCTGCTCGTCATGGACGTCTGGGAGCACGCGTTCCTGCTCGACTACAAGCCGGCCGAACGCTCGAAGTACATCGAGGCGTTCTTCGCCAACGTCGACTGGAACGTGGTGCAGCAGCGGCTCGACGCGGCAAAAGTGGGTTCGCCGTAGGCGAACCCTTCGCGGTCCTCGCTGCGCTGCGGTCCGCCCTCGAACGCTGACATGACGGCTGTTCTCCGGTTGTTCCCGCTCAACACCGTGCTCTTCCCGGGCGCGGTGTTGCACCTGCACGTCTTCGAGGAGCGCTACCGCCGGATGATCGCCGAATGCCTCGATGCCAACGAGGCCTTCGGCGTCGTCCTGATCCGCGACGGCCGTGAGGCCGGCGACCCCGACGTGACCCCGCACGAGGTCGGCACGACCGCCGAGATCTCGGAGGTGACGCCGCTGCCGGCGGGCAGGTACTACATCAGCACGACCGGCGGGCGGCGCTTCCGCATCGAGCGGATCGTGAGCCGCGAACCGTACCTCACCGCCGAGGTGCGGTACCTCGAGGACGCCGACGACGACGCCGACGCACGCGCGTCCGAGCTGACGCACCGCGTGCTGCGGGAGTTCCGCGAGTACGTGAAGCTGCTCGTCGCGTTCAGCGGGAACGCGAGCGACGTCGACCTTCCGCACGATCCGGTCGACGCGAGCTACGTGGTCGGCGACGCGCTGCAAGTCGCCGACGCGCTCAAGCAGCGGCTGCTCGAGCTGCGCACCGCGGAGGCGCGCCTCGCGGCGGAGCTCGGCTTCCTGCGCCGGCTGCTCCCGCAGCTGCGCGCGCTGATCGAGCGCAAGAAGAAGCAGGAGGACGTCGTCCGCGACGACGCGCCCGGCGGCGAGTTCCGCGCCCACCAAGAGCAGTTCTTCGGCAAGTACTTCAGCCTGAATTGACACGATGTCATCCTGAGCTTGTCGAAGGATGAGCGCCGACCGCGCCGATGCGCTCTCACCCTTCGATCCTTCGACGAGCTCAGGACAGGCTAAGCTCAGGGTGACGATGGCGGGGCGAGCCGTTCGGCTGCGAGGACGACGTTCCGCATCAGCGCGACGTTGGTGACGGGGCCGACGCCGCCGGGGACCGGCGTGATCTCGCCCGCGATCTCGGCGACCTCCGCATAGGCCACGTCGCCGACGAGCTTGCCGTCCACGAACGTCGTGCCGACGTCGATCACCGTCGCGCCGGGTGCGATCATGTCGCGCGTGATCAGCCCCGGGACGCCGGTCGCGACGACGACGATCTCCGCGTCGCGCGTGTGGTGCGCGAGGTCGCGCGTCTCCTGGTGCGTGACGGTGACGGTCGCGTCGCGCGCCATCAGCAGCAGCGAGACCGGGAGGCCGACGACGTTCGAGCGGCCGACGACGCACGCGCGGACGCCGCGCAGCGGCCAGCGGCGGCTGCGCTCGAGCAGCAGCATGCACGCCTGCGGCGTCGCGGGGACGAACTCGGTTCCGCTGGCGAACGCGAGCCGCCCGAGGTTCACCGGGTTGGCGCCGTCGACGTCCTTCTGCGCCGGCATCGCCTCGGCGACGCGGCGGATCCCCAGGTGCGGCGGGAGCGGCTGTTGCAGGATGATCCCGTGCACTGCCGCATCCGCGCCGAGCGCGCGCAGCCGTTCGCGCAGCGTCTCCTCGTCGGCATCCGCGTGGAGCGTATCGACGCGCACGTCGACGCCGGCCCGCGCGCCTTCCCGCTCGATGCTGCGCACGTAAGCGACGCTGGCGGCGTCCTCGCCGACGATTGCGACGACGAGGCACGGCGCGACGCCCCGCGCGCGCAGCCGCTTCGCGCGCGTCGCGATCTCCTCGCGCAGCTCGCTCGCGAGCGCGCGCCCGTCGAGGATCCGAGCCGCCATCGCGCCTGCCGTTCGGGCGGGTGAGGAGCGAGCCCTGGAACGCGTGCGGTGGACCGTCGCGCTCGGCGCGTCCTTCGACGAACCGGCGCTCGACGCGGCGTTCGCCGGATTCCGCCGGCTCTACAACGTCGCGCCCGCGTGCGTCCTCTGCGCGCCCGACGTCCTGGTCCGCCTCGCCGCGCTGACCGCGCGCTCCGCCGACGACGCGCTCCACCGCGACCTCCGCTACGGCGGCGTCCCGGCCGTTTCGGCCATCCTCGCCCCCGGCACGATCGTCTTCGAAGGAGAAGTCGACGAAAACCGAATGGGTGACTGGTGAGGCGAGCACGTTGTCGGTAACGGTTCGGACATCATGTGGACACACGCGTTGCGTACCATGATCGGGTGGCGATTCAAGGAGAGACCCATGAACGATCCGGACCGAAAGCTCCCGGGGGATATGCCGCAGCGTCAGTGCACGCGGCCACCGACGCCCGAAGACTTCATCCGAGACCTTTCGGACTCGGATCCGCTCCGACGGTTTCGTATCTCGCCGCGGACGGAGATCCCGCGCGATACCGCCTCGCGGACGAGCCGCTTCCGCCGGACGGAGTGATCGATTATCGGCACCTGTACGCTCTCGTGCGGGATTGCTGCGATCGCGAAGAAGACCGCGGAAAGGCGCTCGACGCGAAACTCACAACGCTGATCGCAGGTGTCACCGCGCTCATCGGGTTTGCCTTGCACTCGGCGCTCTCGCCGTGGAGTTCGGTGGCCGCGGTCTTCGGGATCGTTCCGCTGGGCTGCTTGTTCGGTGCATTGATGGTGAAGCGCGGACGCCTTGCACCGACGCCGGAGTCGCTCGCGACTTTTTATCCCGAGTATCCGGTTCGGACGCTGCGCGAATCGGTTACCGCGATGACACGAACTTGGCGTACGAACGCGGAGCTCAATGAGATGAGGGCCGCTCGCCTCGACGTGTCGGTCGTGCTCACGGCAATCGTGGCTGTCGGATTTCTGATCGCGCAGTCCGCCGCAATGGTTCACTGAGAAGACTTGGAGCTGACCATGAATTCGCGAAGCGCCTCGCCGACGGCTCGGGCGTCTTCGATCATCGGCAAGTGGCCGCTGTTCTGGAGGACCAGCGTGGTTGCGTGTGGGTAGACGCGACAGACTTCGCGGAGTGAGGAAACCGGGATGTACCGGTCATGCTTGCCCCAGGCGCAGAAGACGGGGCCGGTGTAGCGCGCGAAGTGCGCGCGCAGCGAATGCGTGCCGGCGAAGGCTTCGATCGCGGATGCATAGACGCCGGCGAAGGCGCGACGAACCGCGAGGTCTTGCGCGAGCTCGTAGGCGCGCTCGAGGTGGGCTTCGTCGATCGACGAGGGATCCAGCACCGCGCGGTGCAGCATCCGCGCGACGAAGCGCTTCGGCGGCGAGATGATCGAGAGGCGGCGTGCCGCGGCGTGCGCGAGCAGCGCGTAGAGCACGTGGTGGGGCGTGCGCGCGAACGCCGCGGGCGCGATTAGCGCGAGATGCGACACGCGCTCGGGATTCGCGCCCGCCCAGTCGGCCGCGATGAACCCGCCGAGCGAGTGTCCCGCCAGCGCGAACCGGTCGAGCCCGAGCGCGGAGACCACGTCGTCCACGATGCGCCGGAAGTACGCGCGGTCGTAGCGCACGCCGGGCTTGTCGCTCGCGCCGAAGCCGGGGAGATCGAACGCGGCGTAGCGCAGCGCCGGGTCGAGCTCGGCGACCAGACGTCCCCACGCGGCGTCGGTCCAGTGGCCGAGGCCGTGCAGCAGCAGCACGGCGCGCGCATCGCTCGCCTCGCTCCCCGTCTCGTACGCCGCCACCGTCACGCCGGCTGCGACGATGCGGCGCGCGCGCCACGCGGACGGAACGGCTGCGCTCACCACGAAGGGTCTCGCGTGCGGAGGTTGCTCCTGACCATCGGTACGATGGTGTTCCTGACGGCGTGCTACAACGCCCCCGACGCGAGCCGGACGTCGGCCGGCGGCGGCCCGGGGACGCTCGCCGGCGCGCCCGCGCAGTCGTTCGACCTCCGCCGCACCGACGGCACGACCGACTCGCTCGCGCGCCATCGCGGGCAGGTCGTGCTGATGAACCTGTGGGCGACGTGGTGCCCGCCGTGTCAGGCGGAGATGCCCGCGTTGGAGCGCTTCGCGCAGGAGAATGCGGGACGCGTGGTCGTGCTGGGCGTCGACGAA
>DATHLN010000247.1:0-8188 GCA_035488115.1 Candidatus Limnocylindrales bacterium
CGCCCTTGAGACGCACCACGCGTTTGCCGGCGCGGCCGAAGCGCACCAGCAGCGCGGTGATTTCGTCTTGCGCGAGCGTGTGCGCGCCGGCTTGCTTGCCGGCATAGATCTTCTCGCAATCCGGCGGCGCGAGGCTGACGATCGCCTGCGAGGCCAGATAGTCGTACACCAGCGTGTCGCACTGCGCGAGAGCGCGCGCCCCCTTGAGCGTCAAAAGCCCCGGATCACCGGGGCCCGCACCGACCAGCCACACTTTCCCGGTCCCGTTGTCACCCTGAGCTTGTCGAAGGGTGAGAGACCGGTCTCGACCTTCCGGATCTTCTCTCATGCTTCGATCCTTCGACATGCTCAGGACAGGCTGAGCTCAGCATGACAGGTGCGCATCACTCTGCGAGCTCTTCGAGCGAGTCGAGCGAGTCGAGCGGGAGCGAGCCCGGCGCGAACGT
Source organism: Candidatus Limnocylindrales bacterium (assembly GCA_035488115.1). Lineage (GTDB taxonomy): Bacteria > Vulcanimicrobiota > Vulcanimicrobiia > Vulcanimicrobiales > Vulcanimicrobiaceae > Vulcanimicrobium. Next base: position 447 of record DATHLN010000247.1, read on the forward strand.
CGGGTCGTTCGCGAGCGCTTGCAGCTCGAAGAGCTCCTCGAGGATCTTCGCGTGCGTCAGCGCCTCGGCGCGGTTCTCGACGGCTTTGTCGCGGATGCGGACGATCACGCTGTGCAGCAGCTTCGAGACGATCGTCAGCGACATCCCGGTGATCAGGCTGCGCTCGCGCTCGGTGAGATCGGGGATGCGCGCGAAGAGCTTCTCGAGCTCGGCCTCGCGTATCGACTCGGCTTTCTGCGTCAGCGACGCGATCACCGGGACGGCGACGCGCGATTGGTACCACTGCTGGAACCGCTCGACGTGGCCGGCGATGATCTCCTCGACCAGCGGGATCGCCTCGCGGCGCTTCTCCAGCGTGACGTCGACCACGTCCTTGAGCGCGTCGACGTCGACGATGCCGACGCCCGGGATCCGTGCGGCCTCCGGATCGACGTCGCGCGGGACCGCGATGTCGACGATGAAGATCGGCCGCTCCGGGCGCGCGAGCATCGCTTCGGCGAGGTTCCCGGGCGTCAGCACGAAGTGCGACGCGCCGGTCGAGGTCACCACGACGTCGGCGTCTTTGAGCGCGTTGACGAGTCCCGGCATCTCGGCCGCGCGCGCGATCCCGCCGAGCTCGCTCGCGACCGCTTGCGCGCGCTTGTGCGTACGGTTCAGCACGACGATGTCCGCGGCGCCGACGGCTTTGAGCCGGCGCGCCGCGAGCGCACCCATCTTGCCGGCGCCGACGACCAGCACGCTCTTGCCGCTCAGATCGCCGAGGTGCTGCTTCGCGTACTCGATCGCGGCGGTCGCGAGCGAGACGGAATCGTTGGAGATCGTGGTGTGCGTGCGCGCCGCCTTACCCGCCTCGAGCGCCGCGCGGAAGAGCGTGTGCAGCGTCTTGCCGAGCGAGCGCGCGCGCTGCGCCTGCACGTACGCGTCCTTCACTTGGCCGAGGATCTCGGCTTCGCCGATCAGCATCGAGTCGAGCCCGGTGCTCACGCGGAAGATGTGCTCGATCGCCTGCGTCCCGAGCAGCGTGTACATGTACGAGTCCATGTCCGAGACGTCGCCGTGCCGGAAGTTCCCGAGGAACGACTTGAGCTGACCGACGCCGGTCTCGTAGTCGTCCAGCTCGGCGTAGATCTCGAGCCGCCCGCAGGTCTGCAGCATCAGCGCCTCGCGAACGGCCTCGTAGTCGCGCAGCGCGATCAGCGCCTCGCCCATCCGGTGCACCGGAAACGCATGCCGCTCCCGCACCTCGACCGGCGCCGTATGGTGCGAAAGGCCGAGACAAACTAACGGCACGCCGCACCCCGTCCTAAAAGACCGCCGCCTGCCCCAACGTCATCCTGAGCCGCCACAATGTCATCCTGAGCCTGTCGAAGGATGCTCGTCAGCGCATCGTCCGCCGCGTCGACCGTGCGCCCGATCTCCGCCTCGGTGTGCGCGAGCGAGAGGAACCCGGCCTCGAACTGCGAGGGCGCGAAGTAGAATCCGCGGTCCAGCATCGCGTGGAAGAACCTCGCGTAGAGCTCCGTGTCGGCGCGCTTCGCCGACGCCAGATCGGTCACCGGACCGTCCGCGAAGAAGAACCCCACCATCGAACCGGCGGTGGCGACCGTGTGCGGGACGCCGTGCCGGCGGAAGACCTCCGCCATCCCGTCCATCATACGACTCGCGAGCGATTCCACATGCACGAAAGAGTCGTCGCTCAGCAGCCGCAGGGTCGCGATCCCGGCCGCCATCGCGAGTGGGTTCCCCGAGAGCGTGCCGGCCTGGAAGACGTCGCCGTCCGGCGTCAGCCGGTCCATGATCGCGGCGGCGCCGCCGAAGGCGCCGACCGGAAGCCCGCCTCCGATCACCTTGCCGAGCGTCGTGAGGTCGGGGAGGACGCCTTCGCGCGCCTGCACGCCCCCGCGCGCGACCCGGAAGCCGGTCATCACCTCGTCGAAGATCAGCAGCGCGCCGAACTCGCGCGTCAGCACGCGCAGCGCCTGCAAGAACCCGGGCCGCGGCAGCACCAGGCCCATGTTGCCGACGTAAGGCTCGACGATCACGGCCGCGATCTGACCCGGATTCGCCTCGAACGCCGCGCGGACCGCGGCCGCGTCGTTGTACGGGACGATGATCGTGTCGCGCGCGGTCGCGGCCGGGACGCCTTTCGAGTTCGGCACGCCCATCGTGAGCGCGCTCGAGCCGGCGGCGATCAGGAACGGGTCGGCCGAGCCGTGGTAACAGCCCTCGAACTTGACGAACTTGTCGCGCCCGGTGAAGCCGCGCGCGAGCCGCACCGCGTTCGCCGTCGCCTCGGTGCCCGACGAGCAGAACCGCACCTTCTCGACCGACGGGACCGCCGCGACGATCAGTTCCGCGAGCTCGGTCTCGTACTCGGTCGGCGTGCCGTACGAGCTGCCGCGCTCCGCCGCGCGCTGCAGCGCTTCCACGACCGCCGGGTGCGCGTGCCCGGCGATCATCGGACCCCACGAGAGCACGTAGTCGAGATAGCGGTTCCCGTCCACGTCGACGAGGTACGCACCGCGCGCCTCGCGCACGAAGACCGGCGTCCCGCCGACCGCCTTGAACGCGCGCACGGTCGAGTTCACCCCGCCGGGGATCACGCGCTTCGCCGCGGCGAACGCCTTCTCGGAGCGCGAACGGTTCACGCGAGCGCCTCGCGGACCTTCGCGTAGTCGTCGGGCGTGTTGACGTTCGCGAACGCGCGCTCGTCGCGCACCGGATACCAGCGCACGCGCAACCGGTCGATCACGAGCCGCAGCGTACCCTCGCCGCCGAGCAGCACCGGGAGACCTTCGCGCACGAACGCCTCGCGCCGGTACAGCGCGGCGAGCGGCTCGATGCTCTTCCGTTTCGCGTCGTGCATCGGGATCACGGCGTCGTAGTCGGCGCCGGCGCACGCTTCGAGCTCGTCGACGAACGCGGCGCCGACGAACGGCGAGTCGCCCGCGACCGCGAACACCCATTCCGCGCGCATCTCGTTGAGCGTCGAGATGAGCCCCGAGAGCGGCCCGCGCAACGGCCAGCGGTCCACGACCTGCGGCGGCTGCCCGATGTGCGCCGCGATCGTCTCCGGGAGCGGGCCCTTCGTCGAGAGCCACGTCTCGCGCCCGGGCGAGACGTTGTTGAAGACGCGCACGAGCATCGGCACGTCACCGACCTCGAGCGCGAGCTTCCCGGGCAACCGCGTCGCTTCGCCGCCGGCGAGGATGCACACGGCCGCACGCCGTTCGCTCACGCGCGCAGCCTCCGCAAATAATCTTTCGCGAAGTAGGTGATGATCACGTCGGCGCCGGCGCGCGCCATCGCGGTGAGCGTCTCGTCGACCGCGCGCTCTTCGTCGATCCAGCCGCGCTCGGCGGCGGCTTTGAGCATCGCGTACTCGCCGCTCACGTGGTAGACCGCGACCGGGAGATCGGTCATCTCGCGCACCGCGCGCACGACGTCGAGATACGCCATCGCCGGCTTGACCATCACGACGTCGGCGCCTTCCTCGACGTCGAGCCGCACCTCTTTGAGCGCCTCGCGCACGTTGGCGGGATCCATCTGGTAGGTGCGGCGGTCGCCGAATGCCGGCGTCGACTCGGCCGCTTCGCGGAACGGGCCGTAGAACGCCGAGGCGTACTTCGCCGCGTACGACATGATCGCGGTCTTGGTGAACCCGTCGTCGTCGAGCGCGCGCCGGATCGCGCCGACGCGGCCGTCCATCATGTCGGACGGCGCGACGACGTCGACGCCGGCGTGCGCGTACGTCAGCGCGGTCTTCGCCAGGATCTCGAGCGTGCGGTCGTTGTCGACGTCGCCCGACGCGTCGAGGATCCCGCAGTGGCCGTGGTCGGTGTACTCGCAGTTGCACAGGTCCGCGATCACGAGCATCTGCGGGAGCGCTTCCTTGATCGCGCGCGCCGCGCGCTGCACGATCCCGTTCGGATCGTAGTTGACCGTCGCGAACGCGTCCTTCTCCGCCGTTTCGGGGATTCCGAACAGCAGCACAGCGCGAACGCCGGCGGCGTCGAGCTCCCGGCATTCGCGGACGACCGTGTCGACCGAGTACCGCGAGACGCCGGGCATCGAGGTGAGCGGCTGCACGACGCCGCTTCCGGCGACGACGAAGAGCGGCTGCACGAGGCCGTCGGGATTGACGCGCGTCTCGCGCACCATCGCGCGCAGGCTCGCGCTCGCGCGCAGGCGGCGGGGCCGGGCGACGAGACGGGCGTTGGCGGCGCGGGCTTCGCGCAGGTCGGCGATGTTCACGAGCCGTTCTCCAAGACGAAACGGGTCACGGTTTGTACGAACGCTCCGATCTCGGCCGAGGGTGCGGTGACGTCCGGCGGCCAGCCCTGCGCGCCGGCGGCCTCGGACGAGGACGGCCCCATCGCGGCGACCACCGGCCGGTGCCCGCCGTCACGGAGCGTCCCGAGGTATTCGCCGATCGCGCCGACCGACCCGGAGGACGGGAACAGGATCGCGGTCGGGACCCGCCCTCCGAGAGCGGCTGCCGCCGCGGCGCTGTCCGGCGCTTCGACCACCTCGGCCCCGGCGTCGCGCAGCGCGGGCGCGATCCGGCTCGGCCGGTCCTGCGTCCGCGGCAGCAAGAAGACGTGGCCGGCCAGCGGCCTGGCCGCGCCGTCGCCCAGCAGCTCGGCGCCGCCGTCGCGCAGCAGATCCCGCGCGAGGGCGACGGCGAGCGCTTCGGCCGAGGTGACCTCGTTCACGGCGAGCGCCGCTTCGGCCGAGGAGCGCAGCACGCGTGCGCCGTCCGGCGCGGCGATCGCGCCGGTGATCACGAAGCGGCCGCCGTTCCAGGTCGCGTGGCACCCGATCGGCGCCTGGCAGCCGCCGCGGCAGGTCCGCAGAAACGCGCGCTCGGCGCGGACCGCGATCGAGGCGGCCGGGTCTTCCAGTAGCGCCTTCAGCCGCGCGGCGAGCGGCTCGCCGTCGCGCGTCTCGATCCCGAGCGCGCCCTGGCCGACCGCCGGCGTCACCTCGCCGGGCTCGAAGGGCACGGTGTGGGCCGCGCGCGCGCCGAGCCGGTGGAGCCCTGCGCACGCGAGGACGATCGCGTCGTAGTGCCCTTCGCGCAGCTTGCGCAACCGCGTGTCGACGTTGCCGCGCACGTCGTCGTAGACGAGATCAGGCCGCAACGCGCGGAGCTGCGCGCGCCGCCGCGGCGACGACGTTCCGACGCGCGCGCCCGGCGCCAGCTCGGCGAACGAGGCGTACCGTTCCGAGCAGAACGCGTCGCGCGCGTCTTCCCGCGCGGTGACGGCGGCGAGTGTCATGTCGTCGGGGAGCGTGCTCGGGAGATCCTTGCACGAGTGGACCGCGTAGTCGGCGCGCCGCTCGCGCAGCGCGAGCTCGAGCTCCTTGACGAAGACGTTGTCGGTCCCGATCGCGGCGATCGAGCGGTCCTGCACGGCGTCGCCGCGCGTCGTCACCTCGAGGACCGTCGACGGCAGCCCGGCCTGCGCGAGCACCGCCATGACGGCGCGTGCCTGCACGAGCGCGAGCTTGCTGGCGCGCGTCGCGCAACGCAGCGCCGCGGTCTCCGAGGGAACGACGCCGGCGAGCGTCTCGGCGGCGCGCTCGACCTCGTGCTCCACGGCGCCGGGCGGCATCGCGGCGAGCTCCTCGAGATCGCGCTCGGCGAAGTGCGCCATCACCGCGGCCCGCTGTTCGGCCGGGACGACGGCCTTCACCCGCTCGCGGAGCGCGCCGAGCGTCGCGGCCGCGCGGGCGTAGCGCGCGTCGAACTGCAGCGCGAGCTCGTCGCGGACGCGCTTGGTGAACGAGGGCGAGAGCCCGCCCGAGTCGACCGTGACGGTCAACGAGCCGGCCCGGTGGACTGCGGGCGTGGCGAAATCGCCGCGCTCGGAATCGGTGGCATCGTTCACCAGCGTTCCCGCCGCGCGGGCCTCGGACACCACCGCCGCGTCGGCCTCCCGGTCGCCGGTCGCGGCGAAAGCGAGGAACGCGCCCGCCAGGTCGCCGGCCTCGTACCGCCGCCGTTTCCAGCCGATCTCGCCCGCCTCGGCGAGCGCCGCGAGCGCGGGGACGAGCTGCGGCGCGACGACGGTCACCTCGGCACGCGCGTCGAGGAGGCCGCGGACCTTGCGCGCCGCGACGGCGCCGCCGCCGACGACGACGGCGCGCCGGCCGCGAACCGAGAGGGCGACGGGGTACACAAGCCCTATCTTCCAGCAGATGCGATCCGTCCCCGCACGCGCGGCGCTCCTGGGCGCGCTCTTCGCCGCGCTGGTCACCCTGCCGGGGCTCGGCATCGGCACGCTGTGGGACAACAGCGAGACCGCGTACGGAGAGGTCGCGCGCGAGATCCTGCTCACGCACGACTGGGTCGTGATGCACCTCAACGCGCAGCCGTGGTTCGTGCAGCCGCCGCTGTACTTCTGGATCGCCGCGCTGTTCGCGAAGCTGCTCGGCGTCAGCGCGCTCGCGCTGCGGCTGCCGTCGGCGCTCGCGACGATCGCGATGGGCGGTGCGGTCGGCTACGCGACGGCGCGGATCGCCGGCGGGCGCGCGGGAATGATCGCAGCGATCGTGCTGTCGACCAGCCTGATGCAGGCGATCGTGGGACGGCTCGCGATCATGGACGCGCTGCTCGACTTCGCGATCGCCGCGGCCGTGTTGTGGTGGTACCGCGCGTTCGAGCCGTCGGGAAGCCCGCGCCGGCGCGACACGGCGTTCGTCTGCGGCGCCCTCGCGCTCGCGATCGGAACGCTGGCGAAAGGCCCGGTCGCGCCGGTGATCACCGCGCTGGTGACCGGCGTGTGGCTACTGTGGGAACGGCGCGCAGGGCGGCTTGCCGCGCCGCGCCGCCGTGCCGTGGCGATGGCGGCGCTCGCGTACGTCGCGGTGACGCTGCCGTGGTTCGTCGCGCTCGCCGCGCGCGTCGGTCCCGGCGCGATCGTGGAGTTGATCGGGCACTACACGTTCGGCCGCTACACCGGCGTGATCGAGAACCAGACCGGGCCGTTCTGGTACTACATCCCGGTGGTGATCCTCGGCTTCTTCCCGTGGATCGCGTTCGTTCCGGTCGCGTTCTCCGCGGCGCTGCGCGAAGCGCGCGCGCCTGACGGCGGCTTCGCGCGCCTAGCGATCGTGTGGACCGTGGTGCCGTTCGTGTTCTTCAGCTTCGCGAACACAAAGCTCCCGAATTACATCGCGATGATTCTGCCCGCGCTCGCGATCCTGGTCGCTTTGTGGTTCGAGCGCGTGCGCAACGGCGCCGACCGCCGCGCCGCGGTGATCTCGGCGGCGACGATCCCCGTCTTCGTCGGCGCCGTCGCGTTTGCGATCGGAGCGTTTTCGCGCAGCAACCGGCTCGACGTCGATCTCGCGGCGCTGAACCAGCAGCTGGTGTTCCTCGGCGCCGCGATGCTGATCGGCTCGGTGCTGACCGTCGTCGCGATCGCGCGGCGCGGCACCGCGGAATGGTCGCCGTACGTGCTGGCGCTCACGAGCGGCGGGCTCGTGCTGTTCATCGCGCTGATCGCGGAGCCGGCCGCCGAGCCGCTCAAACCAATCCCGCCCATCGCGCGCACGATCGACGCGAACCGCGCCGCGACCGACACCGTCGCGATCGGCGGCGCGAGCGGCGGGAATGGCCTGATCTTCTACACCGCCCCGCCGGTCCGCGACATCAAGAACAACGCGGGATTCGTCGCGACGATCTGCAGCGGCGGCCAAGCCTGGGTCGTGACGCGACCGCAGGACGCGCAGCG
>DATHLN010000248.1:0-1558 GCA_035488115.1 Candidatus Limnocylindrales bacterium
GTTCTTGCTGCGCAACCTGCTCGACACGGCCGACATGGGAGACTTCCTCGCGCGCGCGCGCGATCCGCAGCGTTGTCCCGATCGCACCCTGAGCGAACTGACGAGCATCCCCAACGCGCTCGCCATCGCCGCCGCGCAATGGCAGCGCGGGCGCGCGCCGTGCGCCGACGCGCCGCTGCGCAACCTGCGCCGGAAGTTCTACCCGGCGCGGGATCCCGAGGCGGCCGCGAAGCCCGTGCTCGTCGTCGCCTCGCCGTACGCGGTCTACCCGCCCGCTCACGGCGGTGCGATCCGCATCGCCGAGCTGCTGCGCTCGCTCGCGGCGCGCTACCGCGTGGTCGTGCTCAGCGACGAGGAGCGGCTGTACTCGCAGCAGAGCGCCGCGCACTTCGCGGGCCTCGACGCCGTGCATCTCGTCGGCGGCCGGCCGGCGGAGCGGCCGTCGGACGTCGGGCGCCGGATCCCGCGCATCCTGAACCATACGCACGCGGCGTTCCGCGCGGAGCTGCGCCGTCTGCTCCTTTCGTACGAGCCGGCAATCGTGCAGATCGAGTACGTGGAGCTCGCCGCCGCGGTCGAAGAGCGGCGCGACGGCGCGGCGTGGTTCCTCACGCTGCACGACGCGCTCTTCAGCGCCGACGGGACGAGCGAGGACGACCGCTTCGAGCGCGCGCTGCTCGAGCGCTACGACGCCGCGATCGTCTGCTCGCCGGAAGACGGGGCGCTGGTGCGCGGCGTCCCGGCCGAAGTCGTCCCGAACGGGACGCGGCTCGCGACCGTGCCGTACGTCCCGTCGCGCGGAAACACCGAGATCCTCTTCGCCGGGCCGTTCCGCTACGTGCAGAACCTCGAGGGGATCCGCGAGTTCCTCGAGACCGTCTACCCGGTGCTGAAGCGGGCCGTCCCCGACGTTCGCGTGACGGTGCTCGGCGGCGACGGCGCGCCGGAGATCGCGCGCGGGATCGGCTGCTTCGACCAGCCCGGCGTCGAGGTCCGCGACTACGTCGCCGACGTCGCGCCGCTCCTCGAACGCTGCGCGCTGACGATCAACCCGCAGTACGGGATCCGCGGCTCGAGCATCAAGCTGATCGAGTCGGTCGCCGCCGGGCGCGTCTGCGTCTCGACGCGCGACGGGGCGCGCGGTTTTCTCGACGCGGGCTACCCCGCGCTCGTCGTCGTCGACCTGATCGCCGATTTCGTCCCGCCGCTCGAACGCCTGCTGCTCGACGAGCCGTACCGCCTCGCGCTCGAGAAGCCCGACGCCGCGATGCGCGAGGCGACCTCGTGGGCGTCGTCGGGGGACCGATTGCTCGAGGTGTACCGGCGGTACGGCGCGCCCGGTGGCTGAGCGCGCGGACGCGGACGCGGCGTTCTCGTACGATCTGATCGCCGAGATCTACGACGACGACATGGGGCGCAACGTCGGCGACGAGGACGTCGCTTTCTACGCCCAGCGCTGCGCCGGCGCCGGCGGGCCGGTGCTCGAGCTCGGCTGCGGGACGGGGCGGATCACGCTCCCGCTCGTGCGCGCCGGGAACACGGTGACCGGTCTCGATCT
>DATHLN010000249.1:0-2653 GCA_035488115.1 Candidatus Limnocylindrales bacterium
GATCTCCTCGACTACCGAGACGTTGCTGGCCTCGAGGTAGCCGCCTTGCAGCGTCCCGGTGCCGTTGAGGCCGGGCTGCGAGAGCGTCGGCGCGCCCGACGCGCCGGTTTGCGTGAAGAGGTTCTCGCCCTTCGGCGCCAAGCCGGCAGCGTTCGTGAAGCGCACGAGCTGGATCTGGCCGAGCTGCTGCGGCTGCTGCTGTCCGGGGATCAGCGCGGTGACCGTCCCGTCGGCGCCGATCTGCACGCCCGTCGCGTTCGGCGGCACCGTGATCTGCGGGCTGAGGAAGTAGCCGTCGGCGGTGACGATCGAGCCGTTCGCGTCGCGCTTGAACGAGCCGTCGCGCGTGTACGCCGAGCTGCCGTCCGGCATCGTGACCTGGAAGAACCCTTCGCCCTGGATCGCGATGTCGAGCGGGTTGCTGGTCTGCTGCAAGAGCCCTTGGGTGAACGTCTTCTCCGAGGAGCCGACCTTCACGCCGAGACCGACGTCCTGTCCGGTCGGGATCACCGACGGGCCGACGGGCGTGCCCGGCGCGCGCAAGTTCTGGTAGATCAGGTCCTGGAAGTGCGCGACGTTCTTGCGGAAGCCGCTCGTGTTGACGTTCGCGAGGTTGTTGCTGATCGTGTCGATGTTGTACTGCTGAGCGATCATCCCGGTCGCCGCGGTGTACAGTGCTCTCATCATGGCCGAGGTCGCTCCTATGCGTTGGTGCGGCCGACGGTCTGCACCGCCTGCGCGACCGCGTCGTCTTGGGTTTGGATCGATTTCTGGTTCGCGTCGAACCAGCGCTGCATCGAGATCAGGTCGACCATCGAGCGGACGACGTCGGCGTTGCTCTTCTCGAGCGAGCCCTGCAGCGTGCTGGTGTTGGTTGCCGCGCGCGCGCCGGCGCCGGCGTCGACGAAGCGGTTCGAGCCTTCGGGGCGCAGGTTCGCGAGGTTCGCGAACTCGACGACCCGCAGCTTGTCGTAGCGCTGCCCGTCGATGCTGATCGTGCCGTCGGTCGCGATCCCGACCTTCCCGCTCTGCGGCAGCAGGATCGGCGCGCCGTTCTGCCCGAGGACGCGATCGCCGTTCTGCGCGGTCAGATAGCCGTTGCGGTCGCGCACGAACGCGCCGTCGCGGGTGTAGCGCAGCGCGCCGTTGCCGCCGCGGATCGCGAGGAAGCCCGGGCCGGAGAGCGCGACGTCGAGGTCGTTGCCGGTCGCGGCGATCGTCCCTTGCGCGTAGTCGGCGGGGGTGTCGTAGATCTGCGCGCCGGTTCCGAGCGCGCCGATCGCGGCCTGCGCGGGGACGCCGGGCGCGCCGGTCTTCCCGGACGGGTCGGTCTGGAAGCGGTACAGCTCACGGCGCGGCTGCGCTTGCGCGATCAGCACTTGGCGCTTGAAGCCGGCGGTGTTGACGTTCGCGAGGTTGTTCGCGATCGTGTCCACCGCCGATTGCGCGACCAGCGCTCCGGAGACCGCCGTGTACATGCCACGGACCAAAGTGAAAAACCCTCCGCACGGACGGCACCGCCTTGGCTCATCCTTCGACAGGCTCAGGATGACAGTGCGGCTGAACGCGAGTCCGTCAATCGATCGGGACTCGCAGCGGCCCCAACCGTGCGAGGGTTGTCCGGCCGCTTCCCATGGTTGTTCGGCGCGCGAGCCATTGGACTTTAGTCGCGCACGCTAGAGCGGTGCTTGCGTCTCGCCGGCGGTGCGGGTGGCGCGGAGGCGGGCGCCGATGTCGGCGAGGCGTTCCGCGACGGCGGTGGCGTCCCATGGGCGTTTGACGGGATCGCGCTCGAGCAGCGCGTGGATCAGCGTGGCGAGATCGGGATCTGCGGCCGGGACGACGTCGCGCAGGTCGGCGGGATCTTCCTGAAAGCGCCGCAGCGCGACGTCGAAGGCGTTCTCGCCGGTGAACGGCGGCTCGCCGGTCAGCGCGTGGTACAGCACCGCGCCCAGCGAGTACATGTCGGCGGCCGGGCTCGCGGTCCCGTACTGCGCCTGTTCGGGCGCGACGTAGAACGGCGTGCCGACGAGGACGCCGGGCGCCGTGATGCCGGGATCGTCCTCTACGATGTCACGCGCGAGCCCGAAGTCCATCAAATGCGGGACGCCCTGCTCGTCGACGATCACGTTGGCGGGCTTCACGTCGCGGTGGACGATGTTGAGCGCATGCGCGGCGGCGAGCGCCCGCGCGAGCCCCATCCCCACGATGGCGACGCGTTCCGAGGACAGCGGGCCGTCCTCGGCGATGATCTCCTGCAGCGAACGGCCGGCGACGTAGTCCATGACGATGAACGGCCGCCCGTCCTCACTCTCGCCGATGTCGTGCACCGAGACGACGTTGGGGTGGACGATCTTCGCCTCGGCGCGCGCCTCGCGCTCGAACCGCTCCTCCAGGATGCCGCGGCCGTCGCGGCGGTGCTGCAGCAGCTTGATCGCGACGCGCCGGTCCAGCACCGTGTCGTAGGCGGAGAACACCGTTGCCATCCCGCCGTGCCCGGCGACGTGGTCCAGCCGGTACCGGCCACCGAGCAGAGCCTCCTCCGTCCCCATCGGACGGAGCATTCCCGCTCGGGCTTAAACCTGCATTCTGGAGATTTCGGTGTAGGCCTCGAGGAGCTTCGAGCGCATCGCCATGGTGAAGTTCAGCGCGA